>CAVSBU010000027.1:0-26703 GCA_963726215.1 uncultured Chloroflexia bacterium | reverse complement strand
TCCTGGCTAACCGGTTTAATTGTCACCAAGACCTCCTCGACCTTCGGGGGTGTCATTCTGGGATAGACCCAGTCGCTGACTACCACGACTGGAGCCAGGGCACAGCAGCCAACGCAAGCTACCCTATCCAGACTGAATTCACGGTCAGGCGTAATGCCGCCGACCTGTATATCAAGCTCCCTGACCATAGCCTCGAGGACAAGCCTACCGCCTGTAAATGGCAGGCGGTGCCCATACAGACTTTTACAGGGTGCTTGCCTAGCGGTGTGAAGCGGAACTGATTATAAAAAGTAGCGATACCGTACACCGCGCTTTCCGGAATTTCCAGAAAGTCGGCGATGACTAGCATCGCCTCTTTTGAGATATAGCCGAGCTTATGTTGAACCTGCTGAAGAAGGGAGATTAAATGGCGTCTATCCTTCTTGCTAGAATTAAGGATGTCTGCCAGTTCTGGCTTCAGTTCTGCCACTTTTTCACGAGACCCGGTAGGTAGGCTGGTATCTCGCTAGCTTCTCTGGGCCCAACGATGATTTCCCAGCCAGGCAAAGCCTCTTCCAACTCTCCTTTAATGCGGGCTACTTTGCCCGGGATAACCAGTCTCCGGTGCTTTACTCTATCTTCAATCCCTGATTTCTTGATGAACGGGCCGATGGAATCACCGGAGAACTTCCCCGCCGCCCAGCCGGTGAGAACGCCAAGCCCTTCGGTATCCTTGACGCAGAGCCAGGACGAGACTTTGCTGCCTTCGATTTCCGAGGCCACAATAAAATAGGTCAACGCCCAGTTGCTGGTAATCAACACCGGCGATTGGTCGCTGGGCTCGCCTATCTCGTAAACCTTCTGCTCCACGGACATAGGTATCCGCGGGTCGGTATAGATATTTAGCCTCTGGACCAGTAATGGCAACAATGAGTACCGGTCGAAGTCAGATAGGACGATAATGCCCGGATATTTAATCACAAACATAGCCGCCAGGAGTATTTGTCTGATTTCATCCTTGGCTATAAAACAGGGGAACCCGATTGTTGGGTAACCCAGAGGTCTGAAGTTCTGTTTTAAGGCTGCCCGCCGAATAAGCGTCTGGTCCCTGACAGCTTCCTGCATATTCTTCTCGATTGGGTCAAGTACTATCTCATCCAGACCAGCTTCCTTAAGCTTGGTAGTCAATGGTATCAGCTCTTCTACACTGTTACCCTTCACCACTACCGGCGTCGGCGAACTCTTTATTTCAGCAATTATTTTATCGATGTTATCCTTGGTAACCGCATAGAGCAGCGGCTTTCTTTCACCGCATATCTTCTTAGCTGAAAGCAGAACATCAACGTCTTCCGACATTAACACCAGAGGCAAATCGGTGCCATCGCAGACTTTCTTTACCAATGCCTCAAATTTAGCTTTATCGCCTGACTCAAAATGCAGCGCCAAAACGTTCGCCTTAAGAGTCAGTCCTACCCACGGGAACTGTAATTCTTGTATCTTCTTAAGCTTCTCGTCGACCTTTGCCTCAGTTTCCTTGTCTGAGATAAGCAGGGCGATGCCCGGCTGATGGATGAAGGTCTTCTCGTGCCTGTAAACCACCTCCTCACCACCGATCACAAGAGCATTTTTGCCGGACCCAATAGTTACCGGCTTGATAGGTGGCGCCAGAGCTTCGGTCAGTTCGGCCTTAACATCTGCTGGCAGGTAAGAACATTTATCAAGCGAAACGCCGCCTGAAGCCAGCTTCATGGCGAAGGCAAAACAGGTAGGGAAACCACACTCACGGCAATTCTTCTTGCCTCCATCCGGAAGCTTCTTTACAACATCAGTTCCTTTCAGCGCCATGTCAATCCTCCTAGCTAATTTTATACAGGAAGCTCAACTTCACCTTTCACCCAGGGATGACCTACCTTATCCAAGAACGCAATCAATTCATCGACGTTCTTGACGTCTTCCTCCGTAGCTATCTTATCGTACACGTCTGCAGGTATGGCATCCTTATATCTCTCTTTTATCTCCTTTGGCATCCACACACAGCGCATCAATCCGCCATCTGCATACAGGAACTTGGGCGACCTCAAATACTCCAGTGCCAGGCCCAAAAAGCCCTCTACCTGCCGGCCACCGCTGGTATCAGCAGCCATGGTAGAGAAAGGCACACCGACCACAGTATTGCCCGCAAAATCCCTGTGGACGAGGCCGAAGGCATCGACTTCGGGAATATAGAACCAGATCGCCTGGAAGCAACCGCAGGAAGTATGCGGATGCTCGAAAGCGCTGTGTAGAAAGACCCGGTTATAAGCCCCCATGGATTTTATTGCTCCCAGCTCGTTGCAGCCTTTGTACTCCCCTCTTATCGGGTCTAAACATTCACCCTTCTTTACCTCCTGCACCGGGCCCTCCGGGTCGAGCTTATAAGCGGCTCTACCATCGAACCAGCTTATGGCTCCGCAATTAGCAATCCTCTCCGGGGTAGCAATGCAGATGTGAGTCGGAGCAAAGCTCTGACACAGGGCACAGCTATAAAACTCCTGAACATCGTCTTCTTTCAAGCCCCTGGCTCTCTCATCCCTGGCCTTATAGACCTCGCGCGCCTTGGCTAGAAGCTCCTCAACCTTCTTTTCATCGGTAACGAAGGTAATGGAAATCTTCTCGATGATATCTAATTCCGATGTATAGAGGAACATCAGTATCTGGCCAATCGCTTCAAAAGAGTTAAGCCCCTTAGAGACGGAATCCTTGCTGAGCCTGACCCAGATTTCGTCTCTCTGGTTCATGTGATACAGGCCCTCTATGTAGTTAGCATATAGGTGCATCCTTCTCTCGAAGACCGGCTCCATGTCTTTCTCTAGCTTGGCGCCGGCAACATCGATCAGCAGACCCAGGGGATAACTACCCCCTTCTTTCAGGTCTTTGATATCCGGGCCGATGACCTCAATCTTCTGGTCCTCAACTTCGTCAGGGCTTTTGAGCGTCACCAATTCAAATTTGCTCTTCGCCTGCGGACCGCCAAACTCGACATACATGTCGCCTTTTCTTATTACTTCGCCTTCATACTGCGGGCCCAACGTCTACCGGGAAAACTCCTGCCATTTTATTATGCCTCCTTGCTCTTTAAATTTGTTATTAGATTATCTAGAAATTCCTTCCACTGCTCATCTTTTCTGAAATTAGGAAGGGAATAGCTGGCATGCGGATAGTAGAATTTGCATAAGGTCATCGTTTTGAGGTGCGGCGCGTAATGCTTCAGAGTTGAGAGGCCCTGCTCACCGAGGTCAGTCCTGAACCCCAGAAACATCACCAAATCGTGATTGCCTTCCTTCTTAACCCCCTTCCATGCCGGGTCTTTGAGATGGTTGAGTATCTCTATTATGTCATAGCTGCTGGCCGGCTCAACGCCAAGCTCAATTAGCTTCTTTTTGGTGTGAGCAGTGGCGCATATCGGAATATCAAGCGTTTTAGCTATTTCCACACCATACTCTATAAGGAGTTTACCACCCAAAGTTGTGGTAAGAGCCCAGGAGCCAAGCACCAGAAGCGGCCTATTAGCTCGTTTAATCAGGTGGGCATACTCGCTGGCATCTTCGATAAGCCTGGCTGACTTGGTGCCGGTTAATACATTAACTCGATGATACGGTAAAGTTGTGGTCATAACAAAACCTCCTTGCTCATGCTACCTTAGCCGATTTAATAGCCTTTTCCGCTGCCAGTTTGGTCATAAGGCCGGCGCGATGCATTAAAGTATCTTCAAATTCCTGGTCCATCACCATTGTCGATAGGCAGGGGTACTGGTGATGGAGAAGCCCAGCTTTCTCCACGGCATCTCTTTCCCAGATTCCGACCAAACCGTCAGCTACGTACGGAGTGCAACCACATGGACTTCCCCTAGTGACTGCTACCCGTTTTATTCTATCCTTATCAAGTTCTATATCTAATTCCGGCCTGCCGAAATATTTAGCGAATTCGCGTATGTATGAGTTCTGGCTGTCTTTTTCTGCCAGGGAACAGAAGGGAACCGGATAGACCATATCCACGCCCATGGATTCCAGCTTCCGCTTAATTTGCTTGGCTAAACCGGGTGGCAGCCAGATACGGTTATCTGCCGGGGCGATTACTGCTTTGGCGCCGCTCTTCTTCACCATGTCGGGAATCATCTGGGCCACACCGGGATGCTCACCGAGGGATATCAACAGATCGGCTGCCGGCAACTCTTTAGGCAGGAACTCATTGGCATCATCGATTATAGCCGGCAGGTCCTGCGTGACGGTGTAAGAATAAACCTTCCAATCAGCCGGACCATATTTCCTTATGCTATCGGCAATTCTCTGGCCATAATGGCCTTGTATGGCTATCAGAATTCGCATAAAATTCTCTTTAAAATCTCCTTAGTGGATAACCGCTTCCAGCGGTACCTCCGATGGATAAGTCCCTATCAATGTGGGCAGGGTCAAAACCGGCTTCTCTTTCCAGCCCACTTTCTCGAGGTATGCCATGACCTCTTTCTTGAAGAAAATCGGTATATCTGTAGCCTTTCTGACGAAAAGATGGAGGTCGTCGGGTAAGGTTCCTAAATACTGCTTATGCAGTGCAATGTAGTGGGTCAGCTTCAGCTGGCGTCCTTGAGCGGTATCGTTCTTCCTGATGCACAGCTTAGCTATGGTGACCATCGCCCTCTCCTTGGACTCTACCACCGTAATCAGGTGCTCCGGCGATGGCTCTTCCGTATTCACCAGCTTTTTCTCTCTGCCGTCCATCACCGTCCAGTCGTCCTCCTCCTTCCGGCTCAAATATAGTCTTCTGTACTTGGCGGAATGAGGGCCCAGGACAACTGGTATACCCAGGCGATTGCAGCCCGTGGCAATAGACGCTGCCTTCTGAGAATAAGCTCCCCAGGCAAGGCCGCAGGCACCGACACGGTTCAAGATGTAATCGGCGATAACCTCATAGTTGCCCCTCAGAGGTAAGGTGGCAAATATATTTGCCACCTTCATGGCAGCGCCGGTGATATGGGAATTAGCTACGCAGGAACCAACATTAAGCACGCCGCCGGCATCGAAGTTGGGCGGATATTTATCATAAATAGTTTTGCCGTCTTTATCTTTCTTCATCCCGGCCGCCATAGCCGAGCAGCCGCTGAGCACCACGATATATTTCCTTTTAGCGAATTCCTCCGCGATATCGGCTATCTCGGTGATTTCTTCAGGAAAGTTGGAGCAGCCGACGATGGCGATGATGCCGGGTATGGTGCCCAAGACTATAGGCGCACCGACCTTTCGTATCTCTACGTCCATAATCGGCCCCCGCCCTGACCTCACATTCCACGTTTCCCAGCTGGCCGCCGCCTGCATCATCTTGATGATGGGCACATGGCGGGGACATTCCTGGTCGCATTTACCGCAGCCGATGCATTTATTGAATACTTCGGTTAGCGGCTGGAGGTTGCCGTTTTTGGCTGCCTCGATGGCATCGCCGACCGGCAGCAAGTTGGGGCAAACCTGGCTGCACATGTTGCACAGCTTATGGTCCTTAGCCAGGTCCGGCACTTCCTCCGGTTTAACCAGCACCTTATTCCTCTTCGGCGCCAGCTCCATAGCCACCTTCACCGCTACTTCGGCTGCCTTATCCGGGTCGAGTATCAACGTCTGCTTACCCTGATTTACCATGTCTCTGACTATTTCATCGGCTTCTTTCTTAGTGTCATTATCAAGCCCATAGCAAACTTTGTCCGAGGTGGCGATCACTGCAGTACCCACCTTAGCCGCCTCAATAGGTACGTCTGTCCTGATGCACTGTTCATCGGTGACGATAACATCGGCGATACCGGTCCTGATGAAGAAAAGCTGGCGAGACAGAGGTCCGACCACCTTGGCCCTACTGCTGTATCTGGTTACCTCCAGAGCCGTGCAACAGATGCCGGCAACCTCAACCTTATCCTGCAGACCGTTGGCATTTATATAATCAACAATGGGAATAGCTGTAACCGGGTTATGCCCTATTAAAAGAACGACTGGCTTCGTCCTGTCCACAGCCCCCCAACCCAGAGTCAACCAAGGGAGTATCAGCCTTAGATGTCGGATAGCCGAAGCCGACAATCTCGGCAATATCGCCAACTTCCATAGCTACATGGTCTAACATAGAAATATGCAAAGCTTTCGACTCGTAGTCAAGCGCAGACCCCTCCTGCCCGGTATGCAGCGCCGAGACAGCATGGATAAGCTGGCTCTCGACGTAGTCCATCACCTTCTCCAGGTCACCCAAAGTTTCCGGCTTCAGCCCCATGACCGTCCTTATATGTGGCGCTTCCACAAGTATCTGGTCGCCAAGGTTGATTTTATAGTCCGGGCCATGCTTCTCAATCAAATACTGAAGCACATGCCGAGCATGTCCTCCGTGAGCCGACATTCCCATACAGCACGCCAAGAGCACAACTCTGGCCTGCTGGGTTGAGATATCAATGCCGCAAGCACCTCTCTTATCCCCGGTGAGGTCGCATTTGCCGTAGGTGCAAAAGCAGCACAAATCACACATAGGCGCATAGAAGGGCTTATAGGTTTTCATCAGCCTCATGTCCCAGTTTCTCAAGTCCGGGAGCTCAGGCATAGGAGTGTGTCCCACGGGCTCCCAATTATCTTCCGCCCGTATTATCTCGTTAACTTTATCTTTCCGTGTATGCTTCTTCTTGGTAACTACCGCCATTATGATTTCCTCCTTCTAACAGGCTATGATAAAGGAATTATAATACTATTAGGAATAATTATCAATACTATATTTTGCCGTCAATGGCCTCTCTTATCAGCTTCAGGCTTTCAGGCTGTCGCAGTACCAGTATATTTGCTCCAGCCAAAAGGAGGCTGAGAGCAGTAACACTTTCCCATAAAAGCCCCTGCTTTTCGTTCTCTTTAGCCTGCTTGGTTTTACCGGACTCGCTCCCCAGGTCAGCGATAATTGGCATCTGCATGGTGTTATCGCCAAACATAACGCCAATGTGCTTCGTTCTCTCTATTATGGTAAAGCTGTATTCCATGCCATAGCCTAATGCCGAGCTCAGCGGGTCGATGACTATCCGCTCACGTGGGAAAGTCTTCAACAGCTTTACATTTAGTTCTTTCTCCAGGTTTATATCCAGTGGAGACTGAGCGATTATACAATGCCCGTGACCTAAAGCAGCTTTAGCTATGGGCTCATAGTTCTCCTTGGCCAGCGGACCCAGGAGGAGATTTTCGCCGGCACAGACTTCCGCCACCTTGGTCAGAACCTCAATATCCTTCGTCCCATCCCCTGAGCCATAGACAATAAGCGGCGTCTTTACAGCCGATGCCACCTGCTTAACTGTCGCTGCAGCCTTATCCGCCGGAGCATTCTCCCCCGCCGGGTCAGTGCTTACGAGACGCAGGCAAACGAGGTCGGCACCGAACTCGAGGCACTTCTTCGCCCAGGCCACCGGGTCGGAAAGAGCACCCTCATAAGGCCGGCGTTCCCATTCAGTCCAAGTTTTTGGCTCGGAATCGAGGACTTCTAAAGCCAGCCGAGGTCGATTCTCTATCTTGCCCTCAAAAAAATGAAAGGGAAGAACGTTCTCCCCTCCAATCTTTAAAGCTTTCTCCCCCTTACCAATCACCACCTCGGCTACTTTTCCGGAATAGGTTTCCAATGGTGCCTTGTAGTCCATCGTTAACTCCTTTTAAAGAATTCTAACTCTCAAGCCAGGCATGAGAGTAAAGTGTCTCTGCCATGAGCACTTTTGTGGTTTTCACATAGTCCTGTTCCTTTTTTGACAAGGAAGCCATGTCCACGGACTCCCCATCCATGGTCTTATAGATAAGGTCTACAATTTTGGGAAGTTCACCCTTGTTCAACCGGACAAGGTCCTTGTCCAACACATCAGCAATCGCTGAATACAGTCCACTTCTACCCATCATCACCATGTAAGTACGGTTGAGTATACCGCTGAGTTCCTCGGGTGTGCCGTTGGACACATTGGACAGCCCGACTGTTGATTTGACGCCGGGGAGCAGGTCCGCCAGCATGCCAATAAACTCCAGGGCCTCCCTGACCTGTTTCTGGTCAGCGCTGACCGGCAAAATGATAGGGTCAACCCAGATATTTTCGTTGGTAATTCCCATCTCATTGGCCAAGGCCACCGTCTCCATAATGCTTTCTATCCGGGAATCAATGTCAGGTGGACAGCCTTTGTCGGTCAGCACCGAAATGACGACATCGGTATTGTATTTCTTGGCCAGAGGCAACATGCGTTCTTTGCTGTCGGTCCTCCCCGAGGCTGAGTTAAGCAGAGGTCTTTTCTTGCAGGTCTTGAGGCCGGCTTCCATAGCTACAGGATTCAAAGTGTCCACAGATATGGGTAAATCGGTGACTCCTTGAATCGTATTGACCAGCCATTGGGTTACTTCTTCCGGGTCTCTCTTTGCCGGACCGAGATTCAAGTCTATGTAGTCGGCCCCAGCGTCGGTCTGCGATTTGGCTAAGTCCTGTATTACCTGGGATTGCGTTCCTTGACAGCGTCATTGACGTCTTTGGAAATAATATGAATGCTTTCGCCGATTAAAATCATGTCTGCCCCCTTTTGTGAGATTAGGCCAAAACCAGCGCATAATTGTATCATTTCATAATATGAGCGTCAACAGCATTTGTACCTGATTTGTACCTGTGAAGGGAGAGGGGCAACTTTACGGAAACGAGTAGCGGTGACTCCTGAGTGTCCCCTTGAGCGGTCGCTAAAGCTCGCTGACTATATTATTGAAAGCTGCAGACGATGAAAGCTATAATTGGCATTTGTGAGCTAAAGAAGATGAACAGTCTTGATGACATCCTCTATGAGGTCTCCAGGCCCGCCCGCTACAGCGGGGGCGAATGGAATAGCAGAGTTAAAGATTGGCAGGCTACTCCAATCCGGATTGCCCTGGCTTTTCCCGACGTATACGAAATTGGCATGTCCAATCTGGCACTGCCTATACTCTACAAAATAATCAATGACCAGCCTGATGTGCTAGCTGAGAGAGTCTATGCCCCGTGGGTGGACATGGAGGCACTGCTGCGACAGCATCACATTCCGCTGTTCAGCCTGGAGACCAGACACCATCTAAAAGATTTCGACATCATCGGCTTCTCATTAGGCTATGAGCTTACCTATACCAATGTGCTGAATATGCTCGACCTGGCTCAAATCCCGCTATTCAGTAGCCAGAGGAACAGCTCACATCCACTGATAATCGCCGGTGGCAGCTGTGCCCTAAACCCGGAGCCGATGGCTGATTTCATAGACCTGTTTGTTATCGGCGAGGCTGAAGAGGCAATATTGAAACTATTAGATGTGTTCCGGACTTTCAAAGGCAATAAGAAAAAACTGCTAGAAGAAGCCGCCAGTCTACCCGGCGTCTACGTGCCGAGCTTATATGAAGTGTCGTACCACAAAGACGGCACTTTGGCTAGTATTGCGCCGAAGATATCTCAAGCCAGGCTGCCAATTGAGCGTCAGATAGTGCCCAAATTGCTGCAGCCGGTTACCGACCCAGTGGTACCTCACATTAGAGTAGTTCATGACCGTGGAGCCGTCGAAATCCAGCGGGGATGCAGCCGAGGTTGTCGCTTCTGCCAGGCCGGCATGATTTACCGGCCGATTCGTGAACTCCCGGAGGAACAGGTAATCGATGCCGTGGCAGCGCTGGTTAGCAATTGCGGGTATAACGAAATTTCCCTGGTATCACTGAGCACCGGCGATTACCACGACATAAGCGGGTTAATTAGTCAGCTGTCCCGCAAGTATAGCCGGGATAATCTTATTCTTTCCTTACCCAGCCTGCGCATCGACACATCATCGATAGAGTTAATAGAGTCACTACCCCATCGCCGCAAGACCACATTGACCTTCGCCCCCGAAGCTGGTACCGAAAGGTTGCGGCAGGTTATAAACAAAAATATATCCGAAGAGGCGATGTTCAACACTTTCGCCGCCGCCTTCGAAAAAGGATGGTTTAATCTAAAGCTGTATTTTATGGTCGGGCTGCCAACGGAGACCACGGACGACGTGAAGGGCATAGTAGATTTTGTTGCCAGGACCTCCCAGCTAGGCAGAAAGTTACGAAGCAGATCACCGGGACTCAGAGTCAGTGTCGCCACCTTTGTCCCCAAACCCCACACGCCCTGCCAATGGTTAGCTCAGAATACAGAAGATGAGCTAACTCCCAAACTTGAACTTCTCAAGCAAGGCTTACGCCGGGTTGGAGTCCACCTTTCATGGCAGGACACCAAAACCAGCCAGCTTGAAGCGGTCTTGTCCCGCGGCGACCGCAGGCTGAGCAAAGTTATACACAGGGCGTGGGAACTGGGCAACCGGTTTGATGCCTGGCAGGAATGCTTTAACTACGGCAACTGGCTGAAGGCGTTCCAGGAAAACGGGCTTGACCCCACTTTCTATGCTAATCGGGAGCGACTCTTAGAGGAAATATTGCCCTGGCAGCATATCGATACCGGATTAACCCAAAACTTTCTCAAGAAGGAATACGAAGGTATGCGCCTGGGCAAGAATACCCCAGATTGCCGCCACGGGTCGTGCAATGCCTGCGGGCTGCAACGATGGCATCCCGATTGCCAGCAAAAATTCAAAACAACGGACAAATTGATATAATATATTGACATAACTTTTAAAGGAGGAAGCCATGGTATCTCCATCTTTACCTTCTGAAGCGACATACTGGCCATTCAAGAAATATATGGATATGTATAACCGGTCAATACAAGACCCGGAACGTTTCTGGGCTGAGGAGGCCCGTAAGCTGGACTGGTTCAAGACCTGGGACAAAGTCCTTGACTGGCAACCGCCTTTCGCCCGCTGGTTTGAAGGCGGCAAACTAAACGCCAGCTATCAATGCGTTGACCGGCATGTTAAAACCTGGCGGAGAAGCAAGGTTGCCATATACTGGGAAGGCGAGCTGGGCGATAGCCAGGTCTTGAGCTATTCTACCCTGTACCGGTGGGTCAATAAATTCGCTTCAGTCCTCAAAAATCTAGGTGTCAATAAAGGAGATACGGTCGTCCTATATCTACCAATGATTCCCGAGTTGCCTATATTCATGCTCGCCTGTGCTAGAATCGGAGCTCCACATACTGTGGTATTCTCCGGCTTCAGCGCCCAGGCTCTGGCCGACAGGATTAACGATCTCCAGGCCAAAGTTCTGGTCACCGCAGATGCCGGCTTCAGAAGAGGTAAACACCTGGAACTGAAGAACATCAGCGACGAAGCCGTAAACCTATCGTCGTCAATTGAAAAGGTGGTGGTGGCTAGACGAGCAGGTATAGACACCAACATGAAACCGGGGCGAGATGTCTGGCTACACGAATTGCTCGATGACGCTGCCTCCTTCGTGCCCGCTGAACCTGTTGAGGCCACCCATCCCCTTTACATCCTCTATACTTCAGGTACCACCGGAAAGCCTAAGGGCATTGTCCATGGCACCGGCGGCTACCTCGTTTTCACTAATTCCGGCTACGAATGGGTCTTTAATGTAAAGGAGGAATCTGTTTACTGGTGCACCGCCGATGTTGGCTGGGTCACCGGGCACAGCTCCATAGTCTATGGTCCCTTGTGCCACGGCGCTGCCATCGTCCTTTACGAAGGAGCTCCTGATTACCCCTCGGTAGACAGATGGTGGGACATCGTAGAGAAATATGGAGTTTCTATATTTTATACCTCGCCTACCGGCATCAGGATGCTGATGAAATATGGCGAAGACGTGGTCAAAAAACACGACCTGAGCAGCTTGGAGCTACTGGGCAGTGTTGGAGAAGCCATAAACCCCGAAGCCTGGCAATGGTATTACAAGGTCATCGGCGGCGAAAGATGTCCTATAGTAGACACCTGGTGGCAAACTGAAACCGGCGGCACGATGATATCGCCAACCCCAGGCATAGAGTCAGTACCTCTTAAGCCGGGCTCAGCAACCTTCCCCCTGCCCGGGGTCAATGCTGATATCGTTGATGAAAGCGGTAAATCAGTGCCATCCGGAGAGAAAGGCTATCTGGTTATAAAATCACCCTGGCCGGGGATGCTCATGGGCATTCACGGAGACCCGCAAAGGTACCAGGAGACCTACTGGTCTAAATTCCCCGGCATGTTCTATACCGGCGACTATGCCATCAAGGACAAAGATGGCTACTACTGGCTGCTGGGCAGAGCCGATGAAGTCCTTAAAATAGCCGGACACAGAATCGGCACCATAGAGATAGAAGATGCTGTTGTATCTCACGAAGCTGTAGTTGAGGCCGCTGTAACCAGCAAGCCGGACCCGGTTAAGGGCGAATGCGTGGTCATCTTCGCCACACTTAAGCAAGGGGTAGAGCCCTCTCAGGAACTCAAGAACAAGATAAAGCAGCACATACGTAAGACGATGGGGCCTGTAGTCACTCCCGACGAAATCTACTTTGTCACCAAATTGCCCAAGACAAGGAGTGGCAAAATCATGAGACGAGTCCTCAAAGCGGTAGCCAGCGGCACCAAGATTGGCGACTTGACTACCCTTGAGGATGGAACCTCTGTGGACGAAGTGAAGAAAGCCTTCGAAGAGCTTCAAAAAAAGGTTTAGAGTCACACCCGACTACTTATAAATTTGACTTCTTAGTCAAAAACGGCTAATCTCTATGTTTCCGACTCAATAAAAGAGGTAGAGATATGAAACGACATGAACTCGAAGTTTCCAAAAGAGAAATAACGGGCAAGAAAGTGAGATTTCTGCGCCGTCAAGGTATTGTTCCAGCCAATATTTATGGACACGGCATCGAATCCACTCCCATAAATGTAGACACCAGAAGCCTTAAACATCTACTGGCCCATGCTGGTAAGACCGACCTAATATCACTCAAGGTTGACAATTCAAAGGACCCCGTAAGGGTGTTAATGCGCGAGATTCAGAA
The DNA here is from genome assembly GCA_963726215.1 of uncultured Chloroflexia bacterium. GTDB lineage: Bacteria > Chloroflexota > Dehalococcoidia > GIF9 > UBA5629 > 9FT-COMBO-48-23. The sequence goes on along the minus strand of CAVSBU010000027.1, from coordinate 13,800 downwards.
GAACCCTCTTACCGATGAGCCTCTCCACGTGGACTTCTACCAGGTCAGTATGACCGAAAAGATAAAAACAGAGGTCCCCCTGGTGTTCATCGGGGAGGCACCGGTGCTGAAGAAGGTCAAGAACAGCTCCATATTCCATTTAATTGACTCGCTATATATTGAAGCCTTGCCTGACGACCTACCGCACAGCCTCGAGGTTGATGTTTCACATCTTGAAGAACTCGATCACACCATCCATGTCAAAGATATACCTCTTGGCCCCGGAATAACTCTTCTTAGTGACCCCGAACAGATGGCAGTTAAAGTAGCCGAAGCTCGTAAAGAGGAAGAGGTGGTACCTGCGGTGGTTGAGGCCGAGCTTAAGGAAGAGGGTGCGGAAGAAGCGGGAGAGGCTGAAGCTGAGGCTGAGGCCGAAGCCGGCGCCGAGGAAGAAAAGTAACCATCGTACTATCGTAGCCCTGAGCTATGGGCTGAGATAAAGTCGTGCAAAGCCTGTAAGTATTGCTGCATGCCGCCCGACATAATGGTATTGTGGTCAACCCCGGGGATTATGATAAGGCGCTTGTCTTTGGCAGCAATGGTTTCATAAAGCGCCTTGCCTTCCTCAACAGGCACAATCTGGTCGTATTCGCCATGAATAATTAATGTAGGAAGAGAAATTTCCCGAATAAGTTTAAGGCTATAAGGCGTCCTGGGCACATCAACTCCAAGAGATTTTAGCGGAAAACCTAAATACTTGAATAAGTTAAATACGTTGGCAAAGCCGCTCTCTATAATCAAACCGTTGAGCTGACTCTGGTAATGGGAAGCCAGCTCAATGGCAGAGGCGCTGCCCAGTGAACGACCCATGATAAACAGGTTTCCCGAAAATCCCCCGTCTTTCAAAACTCGCTTAAAGCCTTCAAAGATGGGATGAGCATCTTTTATCATGTTACTAAGCGTAGGCTTGCCCCCGCTACTGCCGTAGCCCCGGTAATCAGCCACAAAAAGATTGAGCCCAATCTGGTTATAGATAGAGCCAATCGGCACATAATCGCTGGCTATCTCCCCGTTACCGTGAAAGAACAAGTATGTTCGGGTTACTTCTTGTCGCCGAAATAGAAGCCATAGGAAATCGAAACAGCCTCATCAACAGGAATTGAGCCGGCGATAACGTTATCGGCGGCAGATTTCTCAAAAAAATCCCGACGCGGGTAAAAGATAAACTGAAGAATTTCCGGCCTGTCCAGTGCTTCAAGCTCCGGCCACGGCTTAGCCATTTCTTGCTCTCCCTTATCTCAAATCCTTATTATCTCGCCTTTGAACATCCTCATCAATTGTCAGGATACCAAAAGACTGCCATCCTGGCCCGGGGTTAAAGAAGAGAGTTCCTCCAATTTGTTCAATCTTCGCCCGGTGGCTATGTCCATATATGATAATATCCACATCGCCGAGCAGCTCTTTCACCCTGTTCTCTATTCCTTCAGGGCTACCCCACCCGTGGGTAATCCCGATTTTCTTATTTCCGGCCATAAAAATCTCCTTCTCCGGTAACAAGCTTCTGAGCTTCATCGAATCAACATTGCCGTGTACTGCCTTTACCTCACCCAGCCGCTTCAGCCCTTCGAGAACCTCTGAGCCAACAAAGTCGCCGGCATGGACTATCAAATCCACCTTTGAAAATGCCGTGACGACCTCAGCCGGTATTTCCTCAGCCAGATGAATATGGGTATCTGAAAGCACACCTATCCTCACCAAAGTCTCCAGAAAGATAAAGCAGGGTTTTAAAGGCTTTTCAAAAACTCTTCGATTGCCCGATTCACTTCCAGAGGTTTTTCTAAGAAGCAGTGATGCGAGCCACCCTCAATAACAACCAGCTTAGCCCCAATGATTTTATTGACCAAATATTGGGAATACTTGACCGGTGTCATATCGTCCTCAGTGCCACAAATAACCAACGTTGGGACTGCAATCTGATTAACTTTATCCATTATGTCGAACTTGTCACAGCACCTGAAATCGTTGAGTTGCACAGCAACGCCTACATTAACCACTCCATTAATTACTTTCTCCCTTACTTCAGGAGCCACCCGACTATAAAGTGGTTCAATCAGATTTTTCAGCCACTCAGCAGGGGCATCGATGCCGTCTTCCAGTAATTTAAGGAAGTCTGGCCTTACCCTCAGCCTGGCTCCGGTACCAATTAATATAAGTGCCTTTACATCCTGGGGATAACTCAGTGCATATACCTGAGCCACAGCACCGCCCATAGAATGTCCCGCAATTACAAGCTGCGAATGACCCTTATCACTGAACATATTGATGAAGCCATTCGGCATATTCATCTATGCTAGCGCATGGCTTACCCTGAGGATGACCCCGCAGATTGACAGCATCCGAATCGGCAAAATATTCAGTTTGATAATGCCAGACCAAGCCGGTGTTACCGGCACCGTGAACGAAGATAAGCTTCATCCTAATACCTGCAAGACACCCTGGCGAATCATTTTTATGGCAATTGCCGCCAGAAAGAGACTGACTATTTTCGATGTAGCTCTGACGCCTCCCTGCCCCAGGAAAGCCACCACCCGGTTAGCCTGCGTAAAAAGTAGCCAACCTATTGCCAGATTGAGGATGAAAGAAACTATTACAATAATAATCGAGTACTGGTCGACCAGTATCAGCAGCGTGGTAAGCACTGCCGGCCCGACTACCAGAGGGGTGCCTATGGGGACGACACCAAGCATATCGGCTCCAACCGAGGCTTGAGCCTCCACCATCTTGCCGGTGATTAAATCTCTGGCGGCCAGGAGAAACAGGATAATACCGCCGGCAACGAGAAAGTCAGATATCTCGAATACCTAAAAGCAGAAAAACGCCCTTGCCGATGGCCACAAAGCCCAGTCCTAATCCCAAGGCGGTAATTACCGCCAGGCGCACTGTTCGACTGCGTTCGACTTGGCCTTCATCTCCTGTGTCAAAGGAACCAATATGGGCAAGACACCGATGGCATCCATAGCCACAAAGAGAGGAACAAAGGTTAAGCCGAATTCTTGCAGAATTTGTAGCATTTTTTCCATGGCTAGCAGATAGGAAAGGCGCCCCTACTCAGCCGTAGCCTTGTCGCCTCCCTTATCATCCCCCTGATGGACACAGGCAATTGAGACCACGCTGTCATCCTGTTCCAGTCTCTTCAAATGCACCCCTTGGGTAGCTCTGCCCTGAAGCGAAACCTCTTCATCAACAGAGATACGGATGACAATGCCCTTGGCTGAAATGATAATAACGTGCTGATTTGGAGGGACAAGATTAGCTGCGATAACCTTGCCTGTCTTTTCATTGACTCGATGAGCAATTACCCCCTTGCCGCCCCGAGAGTAGAGAGGAAAGTTCCGCGCCCGGCTACGCTTACCAAAGCCTTTCTCCGTAACCGTAAGCAGAGCAGCCTCACGAAAGATGGCACCCATCGCCACCAGACGGTCACCAGGGCCGAGCCTGATACCACGCACTCCACCGCTAGCCCGAGAGGCCGGTCGCAAGCCCTTTACAGCAAACCTGATACCTTGCCCGTTTTGACTTACTAAAATGACTTCACCTTTCTGCGTCACTACATCAGCCGCCACCAACTCTTCATCAGTTCGAAGCTTCATGGCAATAAGTCCGCTGCTTCTGACTGAAGCAAAATTGTCAAAACTTGTCTTCTTCACTATGCCTTTCGAAGTAGCCATAACCATAAACAAGCCGGGGGTAAAATCTTTTACCACCACCAAGGCGGTTATCTGTTCCCTTGGGTCAACAGGCACCAAGTTAGCCAGAGCTGTTCCTTTCGTCGTTCGCGATAAATCCTGGGAGATATCATAACATCTAAGCCGGTAAACCTTACCCCGATTGGTAAACAGCAGTAAATTATCATGAGTATCAGCCACCACAAGATGTTTCACCATATCAGTTTCCCGGGTGACCATTCCCGTAACGCCGACACCTCCTCTATGCTGTTTATGATAAGTTATAGCCGGTATTCTCTTTATGTACCCCTGTTCGCTCAGCGTAATCGCCACATCCTGATGGGGGATAAGGTCCTCGTCCTGAAATTCCTCAGCCTCTTCCCGCTTAATCGCAGTACGCCGACCATCACCATACCCCTTCTTAAGCTCGGTGACATCCTCCTTAATAAGAAAGAGTATTTTCTTCGGATTTGCCAAAAGGTCTTCGAGATAAGCGATGTTCTTTACCACCTCGCTATACTCATCGACTATTTTCTTCTGCTCCAGCTGTGCCAACCGACGTAGCTGCATATCAAGGATGGCCTGGGCTTGAATCTGTGATAGCCCAAACTTCTCCATTAAATTGGATCGAGCTGAATCGGCGGTCTCCGCCTTTCGGATGGTCTGAATAACCTCATCCAGGCGGTCAAGGGCAATTCTGAAGCCTTCCAGAATATGGGCTCGGTCCTTCGCCTTCTGGAGGTCAAACTGGGAACGGCGAGCAATAACCACCCGGCGAAAATCTATGTAGCAAGTCAAAATTTCTTTAAGATTAATGACTCGAGGCTGCCTATCAACCAGAGCCAGCATGTTAATAAAGAAAGACGATTGCATCGATGTATACTTGTAAAGATTGTTGGACACCTTGATAGATTGGGCATCCTTTCTCAGCCCTATAACTACCCTCATACCATGGCGGTCCGATTCATCGCGAACCTCACTTATTCCCTCGATCCTTCGCTCTCTGGCCAGTTCAGCTATTCTCCCCACCAAGGCAGCTTTATTGGTTTGATAAGGAAGCTCGGTTATGACCAACTGCTGACGTCCGCCTTTAAGGCTTTCCTCAGTAACTTTAGCTCGAATCACAACCTTGCCTTGCCCACTGGCATAAGCGCTCTTAATACCCTCCCGACCCAGAATAATGCCTCCGGTGGGGAAATCCGGGCCCTTCACAATCTTCATCAAATCATCGACATCAGCGTCAGGATTATCGATAAGATAATTGATAGCGTCACATACCTCACTTAAGTTATGAGGCGGGATATTGGTAGCCATACCCACAGCGATACCTGATGAGCCATTCACCAGCAGATTGGGTAATCTGGCTGGTAAAACCGTCGGCTCCTTCAAGCTATCATCAAAATTAGGCATGAAATCAACTGTATCTTTATCAATATCAAGCAGCATTTCCTCGGCAATTTTCCCCAGGCGAGCTTCGGTATAACGCATAGCTGCTGGCGGGTCATCATCCATACTGCCAAAATTACCCTGCCCATCAACAAGCCTATACCTCATAGAAAAATCTTGCGCCATTCTGACCATAGCTTCATATACCGGGGCATCTCCATGAGGATGATACTTACCCAGAACCTCACCAACTATGCGAGCGCTCTTTTTATGGGAACTGGTATGGCGTAGACCCAGCCCATCCATGGCATAGAGGATGCGCCGATGCACCGGTTTCAAGCCATCGCGCACATCGGGCAGGGCCCGAGAAACTATGACGCTCATGGCATAGTCAAGGTAGGAGCTCTTCATCTCCTCTTCAATAACTAACTGGCTTAACTACTCCAACTTCCATTCAATTACTCCTCTTCCATAAACTCTTCTTCTTCTATCGCCGGTTCCTCATCAGAGGCGACCCCTTCAAATATGGAAAAGCCTTCAGGTATGAGTTCACCCTCGTCCAGTTCGGCATATTCCCCTTCCTCCAGAGCTTCCTCTCCCACAGCCTCGTGTCTCAGCAAAGTATCTTTAACATGTGGTTGAAAGCCTTCGACAGCCTTAACCGGGAAGGAAAGCCGCCCAACTTGGCTAGGATGCTGAAATATCTCCCTGATGATAACCCTGGCGTTATTGTTATCAATGTTGACAATAGCCACAGCGTACTTATTGCCACCTTCTATCAACCTGGCGAGGCGAAAACCATGCGGTGGCTCAACCAGCCCCAGGTACTCTGCCTGCTCGTTTTCCACGACAAGCTGCCGGCCCCTCACCTTCAAATAAACCTGATTGCCAGCAGCCATCTTAGCTAATACCTCTTTAGGCGCCAGGTCTTTCAGATTTACGACACCAGCTTTGCCCATTTCGCCGATAAAAAGGTCCGGGGAGGCCTCGCGGCGTTCTTCCTTAACGGTAATCTTGGAATCAGGCAACAATGATAGCCGCTGTAAATTTCTTTGAGCGATAGAATTATAGGGGTCAAGTTCTATAGTACGGCTGTACGCATCTTTAGCTTTGGCGAATTCGCCCAACTCCATATGTGCCCTACCCAGTCGGTTGTAGGCATCTATATCTGTAGGTAAAAGTTCTATTATGCTCTGATTGACGGTTACTGCTTCTTGCCATCTACTCTGCATAGCCAGAGCAATAGCCTCTTGACTCGCTTTCCGTCTGAGTCTAGCCTTATCTTCTTCACGGTCAGGCATTCTTATACCCCCTGTAATTGCCCTGCCAACTCATGTCTGCAGAGCTCCATTTACCTATGCAATATCCTAGTGTAATTATATTATTTTACAGTAGTCACTGTGGCAAAAAAAGCGAGACTTGTCAAGTATCTAAAGCCAGTCACAAATAACTTTTTGACAAAAAAAGTCTCATTATGTTAGCCTACTAATCTAGGAAATACAAGCGAAAGCAAAAGGGGAATCTGTGAGAGATAAAGTACAATCCGTGCTGGATAACATTAGACCGAGCCTCCGTGCCGATGGAGGGGATGTAGAACTTGTTGAAGTTAAAGACGGCATAGTTAGTGTGAAACTTAAGGGAGCCTGCGCCGGCTGCCCTATGTCAACTATGACACTGAAGAACGGCATTGAGCGAATACTTAAGCAAGAGTTGTCCGATATAAAAGAAGTTATCGCTGTATAACGTTAACTTCCGCCGTATTCCAGGTCAAATGCTCTATGTAATGCCTTAACAGCGTCCTTCGCTCTATCCTCCGCAATAATGCAGGTTATCTTTATTTCAGAAGTCGTGATGAGTTGTATATTGATGCCCTGTTCAGAAAGAGCCCGAAACATCCCGGACGCATAGCCGGGTGTATTCTGCATTCCAGTACCCACAATGCTGATTTTAGCCAGTGTCGAATCGCTGACGCAGTCCTTAGCCCCGATAGACTTTGCTATAGGTTTAATCAGAGACATGGCCTTATCTAAGTCGCCTCTAGCCACAGTGAACGTTAAATCGGTAATTTTATTAATACTGGCATTTTGAACGATAGTATCCACACTTATATTTGCTTTAGCCAATGGTTCGAAGACTGCTGAAGCTATTCCCGGTCGGTCGGGAACACCGACTACAGTGACCTTAGCTACATTAAGGTCATGAGCAATACCCCGCACTTTGTTTCTTACTTCCATTGGAATCCCTCCATGAATGATAGTACCAGGTTTATCGTTGAAGCTGGAAGCCACCAGTATGGGCATATTGTAAACCTGGCCCAACTCCACCGCCCGTGAGTGCATCACTTTGGCACCTAAGGTCGCCAGCTCCAGCATTTCCTCATAGCCGATTTCCTTAAGTTTATAGGCTTCAGGCACAATACGAGGGTCAGCGGTAAACACACCTTCAACGTCAGTGTAAATCTGGCAAATTTGTGCTTTGAGTGCCGCAGCCAAAGCTACCGCCGTGGTATCTGAGCCGCCTCGACCCAGGGTCGTAATGTCCTTATCTTTGGTTATCCCCTGAAATCCGGCTACAATGACAATATTGCCTTTCTCCAACTCTTTAACAATTCGCTTTGGCTCAATATGCACTATACGAGCTTTGCTGTAGACAGTATCGGTCTCTATGCCGGCTTGAGCACCACTCAAGCTTACCGCCTTATAGCCCAAGTTTTGCAATGCCATAGCCATCAGGGTACTGGAAACTATTTCGCCGGTGGATAACAAAACATCGAGCTCCCTCTCCTGAGGTTTAGGATTAATCTTCCTGGCTAGCTGAATCAGTTCATCAGTAGTATCGCCCATGGCCGAGACAACTACCACCACCTCATTACCCTTTTCCTTGGTCTCAACTATCCGCCGAGCCACATTCTTTATCTTCTCAGCATCAGCCACAGAGCTGCCACCATATTTCTGAACTACTAGCGCCATTTTTTTCTCCTGCCTATTCTAAACTATCTGGAAAGCGGTTTCCACCTGCCTATACACGTGTCAGCTTAGTCATAATATTATAACCGTCATCAACAAAAATTCCAGTGCTTTTAGCCTCGGCCTCGGTGAATTTTTTCGCCCCGTTGGAAGCAAACCTGGAACCCCAGAGCACAAACGGAACCGGCTCATCGGTATGGGTCTGAATCTTTATCGGCGTTGGATGGTCGGGTAATACCAGAACTCGAAGTTTATCCAATTTCCACGAGCGTATCCGGCTGACAACTTCCTTATCTATTATCTGAAGAGCCTCCACTTTATCATCAATTGAGCCACCATGAGCCGCCTCGTCCGGTGACTCGATGTGTATAACAACTAAATCATACTTCTCCAGCGCCTTTAAAGCTCCGTTGGCTTGAGCTACGTAATCGTTATCCGGACCATCGGTGACACCGGGAATATCCAAAACTTCCATCTCTGCCATTCGAGCCAGGCCGTTAAGAAGGTCTACGCCGGATGTCATAGCCGCGTTAAGACCGTATGCTTGCTTAAAAGGCGGCATCTCGGGTATTTTGCCACTGCCCCAAAATAGCCAAATCATAGTCGCCGGAATGTCGCCGCGAGCTTTCCGCTCCATATTCACCGGATGCTCCTGAAGCACAGCCTTGGATTTCTCCATAAGGTCTCGTAACAGTTCACTGCCCGGACCCTGGGGCAGAAATCCAGCAATGGGCTTATCAGGTATATCATGCGGCGGAGTGCAGGTAGCCATCAAGGCATCCTCACGGCCTTTTATCTTGCATATATGCCGATATCGGACACCGGGATAAAAATGTATTTTGTCGCTGCCAAGCTTTTCATTCAAAGCAGCAATAAGGGCATGGGCTTCGTCAGTGTCGATATGTCCTGAGCTATAGCTCCACATCTTTCCGTCACGAACCGCGACCAAATTGCAGCGAAAAACGACCTCGCCATCGGCAACGGGTATACCCATACTTTTAGCCTCAATAGCGCTCCTGCCCCGGTAATAAACCTTTGGGTCATAGCCAAGCACCGACATGCAGGCACAGGCGCTGCTGGGCTCCATTCCCTGCGGCACAGTGCGGACCAGTCCGACAACACCTTCCTGCGCCATGGCATCCAGATTTGGTATACGGGCAAGCTCCAGACAGGTCTTACCACCACGCTCCGGCAACGCCCAGCCGGCAGCACCATCTATTATTAGAACGCAGTACTTCATTCCAGCCTATGCCTATCATTAATTTCTCGTGTCATTCGCGAGGGGCATCAGCCCCGTGGTGATCTCTGAGGGAGCCGAGAAAACAATTAATTGCCATGCCTTCGGCTCGCAATGACATGGCAAGAATATATAACGACTTCACTAGTTTACAATGCTTGCCCCAAAAGTTAAAGCCGCTTATAATAAGCGACGGCGGGGCGTAGCGCAGTCTGGTAGCGCGCAGCGTTCGGGACGCTGAGGTCGGAGGTTCGAACCCTCTCGCCCCGACCAGTTCAACTTATTCTTTCCGTTTAGCCTCTTCCCACAAAGCGTTCTGCTCATCCAGAGACAAGCTGGCTAAGTTGAGGCCGCGCTCACGGCAGACTTCCTCCATATAGGCAAAGCGACGTTGAAAACGCTGGTTAGCCGAGCGGAGCGCCATCTCCAGGTCTATATCCAACCGGCGAGCAATATTAGCTAAAGTGAAAAGCAAATCGCCGAACTCTTTGGCTTTTTCCTGCTGGTTAGGAGCCTGTTTAATCTCAGTCTACCTCCTCAGCCAGCTTATCTATGATTTCCTCCACCTTTTCCCAATCGAAGCCTACCCCTGCCACCCGCCGCTGCATCGATTGGCTGTAGGCCAGGGCAGGCATCTGCTCCGGTATGCCGGCTAAAAGCGATTCTCCCTCCTCCCGTTCCTCCTGCTTCAAAGCCTCCCAGTTTTGCTCCACCTCCACAACATCCTTCACTTTCCGACCACCGAAGACATGGGGATGACGATGTATCAATTTGTTGCTTATACCCTGGACAACATCATCAATATTGAATTGTCTCAGACTCAGCGGCAATTTGGGCATGAAGCATAATCTGCAGCAGAAGGTCACCCAGCTCCTCACGCAGCTTTTGCGGAGCCCCTTCTTCCAGAGCCTGCAGGACCTCGTAGCACTCCTCAACCAAATAGGGTTTTAGCGAGGCGTGAGTTTGTTTCTTATCCCAGGGACAGCCATCCGGGCCGCGCAGCCTAGCAATAATTTCTTTGAGCGCCGTAAAGCTGTCCGATTTCTTTCTTTGGCAAAATTGACCCCGCGAGAACTTGTTTCGATGCCATTATAATAAGGTAGTTATCAATTGGCAATCAGTTTGATTGGAATAGGTCAAAGCAAACCCGGAGATTGCCAGCGGGTCCCTTCAGCGGAATCTGAGACTCGCAATGACAGAATAAGAGTCGAATGACCGCGATGCCAGGTGGAGAAAAGCCTGCAGAGGGTTGAGGCAAGCAAGCAGAAAGATGCCTATCTTCGGTTGCCGCCCAAGGCAAGCATAACAAAATAGAAGAGTTGAGCCACTGCCTGAAGCGTAGCCGCCACATAGGTTAAGGCGGCAGCCGATAGAACAGCGCTGGCACCGTCATACTCCTGCGCCGACCACCAGTCCGGTGCTGCGCAACATTTGCCTCGCCCGGTTGCTGGCATTATATTCCACAGGCAGAGTAACAAGGCTAAAAATCACAGCCAGAGAAAACAGAAAAACACCGACCCAGACCACAGTCATACCGAATGCAGCGCCAAACATGGCCAACAAGTAAACCCAGTATAACAAAGATATAGCCGAGGGTACTGCCCAGGTTAGCTGCCGGCACTAAAGACGTGCGAAACCTCATATAGGCATAGCCAACCTGGTCTTGAACGGCATGCCCCACCTCATGAGCCACGATTCCAAGTGCAGCAACAGACGGTGTATTAGCCACCGCCGGGGAAAGACGCAACACTTTTTTGCTCGGGTCGTAGTGGTCTCCCAGCCTGCTTTTCACCTGCTTCAACTTTAACATTGCCCAGCCCGTTAGACCGGAGCAACTTTTCGGCTGCCTCGGACCCGGTGATGCGCTGAGAATTGGCCACCTTGGAATACTTATTGAAAGCTGAATTCACCCTTGCCTGCGCATAAATCATGAAGATAAGCGGCGGTATCATAATAGAAACCACAGCGGGTCAAAGAAAAACATCTTCTACATTCCTCCTGAATAACAGTTAATTTTAGTCAAAACGGAAAATTCTGTCAAAGCAAATGGCTGCCGATGAAATCCCGCTGCCCTCGCACAAATTCCTCGGCGGACAGTTCACGCTTTCCCTCCAATTGCAATCTCACCAGCCCCAGAACCCCGTCTCCGGTTTCAACTCCGACTGTTACCGGCGCCGGCGGAGGCAACGCTATCACCTTGCCGGGCTCATCGGACTTTTCATCATGAAGCGGCAACACCTTAACCAGCTTCAATCGCTTATCGTGCCACCGGGCATAACACCCGGGCCAGGGGTCGAAGGCGCGGACTCTCCGCCATAATTCTTTTGCGGAAAGCCGCCAGTCTATCTCCCCATCTTCTTTTTTAATCATTTTGCTGTAGCTGGCCCCACTTTCGTCCTGAGGTCGCGGCTTAATTCGCCCCTCAATCCACAACGGCAAAGTCTCCATTAGTAACTGCGCACCGACCTGAGCCAGCTTAATGCCAAGCGAACCGGTGGTATCTTCATCGGTTATCGGCACTTCTCTCTGATTCAAAATGGGGCCGGTATCCATGCCGGCATCCAGTAACATAATGGTGACACCGGTTATTTCGTCACCCTGCAAAATGGCCGCGGCTATTGGTGAGGCGCCCCGGTGCCGGGGTAGAAGAGAGGGGTGGACATTGAGACAGCCAAATTTGGGTAGATTCAATACTTCCGGCGGAAGAAGCAGCCCGAATGCGGCTACCACTATCAGGTCGGGAGCCAACGCAGCCAATTTCTCCACTGTGCCGGCAACTTTAAATCTATCTATCTGCACCACATCGAGTCCATGAGATAATGCCAACTGCTTTACCGGAGACGACGCAACTTGTTGTCCGCGTCCGGCTCTTCTATCCGGTTGGGTATATGCCGCAACCACCTGATAACCGCCGTGAATCAAAGCCTCCAGACTTGGAACAGCGAACTCCGGAGTGCCCATAAAAATTATTCGTTTTTCCATGCTAAATAAATTTTACCAAGTTTCTCCATTATGTCAAAAACCCCCTTGACACCCCAAGAGAACGCTGTGTTAATCTTAGGGAGTTGTGGCGCGGGTCCTCGGAAAAATTTCTTTAGTAATTATCCGCTAAAAACCACTGTCAAAAGGATTAAATTTTGGTTAGGGGTGGGGGGTTTTTGTTGCGTTTCCGGGGGCTTTCAAACGAAATTTGTTAGGAGTGAGTTGAAGTCAGCACAATCAATATGGGAAGCCGCTCTGGGAGAACTTCAACTCCAAGTCAATAAGCCGAACTATGATACCTGGCTTAAGGATACTACCGGCATAAGTTATAAGGAAGGCGTCTTTGTCATCGGTGTCCCTAACGTCTTCATCGCCGAATGGTTAAGAAGTCGTCTCCATTCTCTGATTAAAAGAACTCTCACCAGCATTACCAGCCAGTCTGTTGATGTCCAATTTGCAATCAGGCCCATCAATCAGGAAATACAACCGGTCGCGGCTCGCCAGGCTGACGGAGGCACAAGCACCAGACTGAAGGAACCGGTAACAGCATTCAGGCTAAATCCAAAATACACCTTTGATAATTTTGTAGTCGGTGAAAGCAACCGGCTGGCTTATGCAGCAGCCCTTGAGGTTTCTGAAGAGCCCGGGAATAAATATAATCCTCTGTTCCTCTACGGTGACACCGGCTGCGGTAAAACACATCTACTGCATGCCATCGGACAAATAGCCAAGGCCAAGGGGCTAACCACACTTATAGCCAGCGCCGAGCAATTTACCAACCAATTTGTAATCGCCCTCAAGAACAACAAAATCGATGATTTCCACCGCAAGTTCAGGAGTACCGACTTCCTGCTGGTGGATGATGTCCAATTTCTTAGTGGCAAAGCGCAAACACAGGAATGCCTGTTTCACATTTTCAACGACCTCTATGAAAATAACTGCCAGATTGTGGTTACCAGCGACCGTCCACCAAGAGCCATATCCTCAATCACCAAGAAACTAAGGTCCCGGTTGGAGTGGGGTCTTATCGCTGACCTTGGCGTACCGGATTTAGAAACGCGCCTGGCTATACTGAGAGTTAAATCGAAACAATTAAACATGTCCCTGCCACCGGAAGTTCTGCGGTTTCTCGCCGTACAGTTTCAGCATAATACACGCGAATTGGAGGGCGCGCTGAACCGCGTGGTCACCTACTCAGACTGAGCGGCGAAAAAATAGATATGAAACTTACCGCACAGTCGTTGGAGGACATAATACCGAAAGACAGCAGGCGAGAGGCCATGCCGACACCAAAGGCTATAATGACTACCGTAGCCAACTACTACGGAATTGATATGGAAGGACTTACGGGTAAACGGAGAGACAAGAAAACCTCATTAGCCCGACAGGTCACCATGTACCTGTTGCGGGAGCGAAACCATTGCGGCCTGGCTGAAATCGGAAAAATTTTAGGCGGCCGAGACCACACCACAATAATGCACGGCTGCGAAAAAATCACTGCCGAATTAGATGTTAATCCCGAGCT
>CAVSBU010000026.1:0-12418 GCA_963726215.1 uncultured Chloroflexia bacterium | reverse complement strand
CAAGCTGGCTAAGTTGAGGCCACGCTCGCGGCAGACTTCCTCCATATAGGCAAAGCGACGGTAGAAACGCTGGTTCGCCGAGCGGAGCGCCATCTCCAGGTCTATATCCAACCGGCGAGCAATATTTGCTAAAGTGAAAAGCAGATCGCCGAACTCTTTGGCTTTTTCCTGCTGGTTAGGAGCCTGTTTAATTTCCTCTACCTCCTCGGCCAGCTTGTCTATGATTTCCTCCACCTTTTCCCAATCGAAGCCCACCCCCGCCACCCGCCGCTGCATCGATTGGCTGTAGGCCAGTGCCGGCATCTGCTGAGGCATGCCGGCTAAAATCGATTCTCCCTCCTCCCGCTCCTCCTGCTTCAAAGCTTCCCAGTTTTGCTCCACCTCCACAACATCCTTTACTTTCCGACCACCGAAGACATGGGGATGACGATGTATCAATTTGTTGCTTATTCCCTGGACAACATCATCTATATCGAATTGTCCCAGCCTCAGCCGCAATTTGGGCATGAAGCATAATCTGCAGCAGAAGGTCACCCAGCTCCTCACGCAGCTTTTGCGGAGTCCCGTCTTCCAGAGCCTGCAGTACCTCGTAGCACTCTTCAACCAAATAGGGTTTTAGCGATGTGTGCGTTTGTTTCTTATCCCAGGGACAGCCGTCCGGGCCGCGCAGCTTAGCGATAATCTCCTTTAAGGCAGCAAAGCTGTCTGGGTTATTTTTCTTACGCAAAATGTCACCCCGCCAAAAACTGAGTTTGTTTCGGTGCAATTATAATGAGGTAGTTATCAATTAGCAATCGTTCTTAATGGGAATAGGCCCAAAGCAAACCCGGAGATTGCCACGCGGAGTTTACCCTGAGAATATAAAATTCATTCGACTAGCGCTCAGAATGACGGATAACGAAGGGCTCTCAATGACAGGTAGATAAAAGCCGCAGAGGGTTGAGGCAAGCCAGCAGAAAGATGCCTATCTTCGATTACCGCCCAAGGCAAGCAAAACAAAATAGAAGAGTTGAGCCACCGCCTGAAGTGTAGCCGCCACATAGGTTAAAGCGGCAGCCGACAGAACAGCGCTGGCCCCATCATACTCCTGCGCCACCAGCAGCCCGGTGCTGCGTAACATCTGCCTCGCCCGGTGGCTGGCATTATACTCCACAGGCAGGGTAACAAGGCTAAAAATCACCGCCAGTGAAAACAGAAAGACACCGACCCAGACCACCGTCATACCAAACGTTGTACCAAACCACGAAAGCAGTAAACCCAGTATAACAAAGATATAACCGAGGGTACTGCCGAGGTTCGCTGCCGGCACTAAAGACGTGCGAAACCTCATATAGGAATAGCCAACCTGGTCTTGAACGGCATGCCCCACCTCATGAGCCACGATTCCAAGTGCGGCAACGGATGGTGTATTCGCCACCGCCGGGGAAAGACGCAGCACTTTTTTGCTCGGGTCGTAGTGGTCACCCAGCCTGCTTTTCACCTCTTCGACTCTCACATTGCCCAGCCCGTTCGACCGGAGCAATTTTTCGGCTGCCTCAGACCCGGTGATATGCTGAGAATTGACCACCTTCGAATACTTATTGAAAGCAGAATTCACCCTTGCCTGCGCATAAATCATGAAAATAAGCGGCGGTATCATAATTAGAAACCACAGCGGGTCAAAGAAAAACATCTTCTACATCCCTCCTGAATAACAGTTAATTTTAGTCAAAACGGAAAATTCTGTCAAAGCAAATGGCTACCGATGAAATCCCGCTGCCCTCGCACAAATTCCTCGGCGGACAGTTCACGCTTTCCCTCCAATTGTAACCTCACCAGCCCCAGAACCCCGTCTCCGGTTTCAACTCCGGCTGTTACCGGCGCTGGCGGAGGCAAAGCTATCACCTTACCAGGCTCATCGGACTTTTCACCGTAAACCGGCAACACTTTAACCAGCTTCAATCGCTTATCGTGCCACCGTGCATAGCTCCCAGGCCAGGGGTCGAAGGCGCGGACTCGCCGCCATAATTCCTGAGTGGAAAGCCTCCAGTCTATCTCCCCATCTTCTTTAGTAATCATTTTGCTATAGCTGGCCCCACTTTCGTCCTGAGGTCGCGGCTTAATTCGCCCGTCAATCCACAAAGGCAAAGTCTCCATTAGCAACTGCGCCCCGACTTGAGCCAGCTTAACGCCAAGCGAACCGGTGGTATCTTCATCAGATACTGGCACTTCTCTCTGATTCAAAATGGGGCCGGTATCCATGCCCGCATCCAGCAACATAATGGTGACCCCGGTAATTTCATCGCCTTGCAAAATGGCTGCGGCTATTGGTGAGGCGCCCCGGTGTCGAGGTAGAAGAGAGGGGTGGACATTGAGACAGCCAAACTTGGGCAAATTCAATACTTCCGGCGGTAGAAGCAGCCCGAAAGCTGCTACCACAATCAGGTCCGGAGCAAACGGAGCCAACTTCTCCACCGTGCCAGCAACTTTAAATTTTTCTATCTGGACGAAGTCGAGTCCCTGAGATAACGCTAATTGTTTCACCGGAGACGACGTAATTTGCTGGCCGCGTCCGGCTCTTTTATCCGGTTGCGTATATACGGCAACCACCTGATAATCGCCGTGAATCAACGCCTCCAGACTGGGAACAGCGAACTCCGGAGTGCCCATAAAAATTATTCTTTTTTCCATGATAAATAAATTTTAGCATCTTTCTCCATTATGTCAAAAACCCCCTTGACACCCCAAGAGAACGCTGTGTTAATCTTAGGGAGTTGTGGCGCGGGTCCTCGGTCGATTTCTTTAAATTATCCGTTAGTAATCACTCCATCTAACATGTACACTTGGGCTCAAAAGAATCAAAATTGCTTTGGGTGGGGGGGTTTTTGTTGCGTTTGCCGGGGGCTTTCAAACGAAATTTGTTAGGAGAGAGTTGAAGTCAGCACAATCAATCTGGGAAGCCGCTCTAGGAGAACTTCAACTCCAAGTTAATAAGCCAAACTATGATACCTGGCTCAAGGATACTACCGGTATAAGTTATAAGGAAGGCGTCTTTGTCATCGGTGCCCCTAACGTCTTCATCGCCGAATGGTTAAGAAGTCGCCTCCATTCTCTGATTAAAAGGACGCTGACCAGCATTACCAGCCAGTCTGTTGATGTCCAATTTGCAATTCGACCTATCAATCAGGAGATACAACCAGTCGCGGCTCGCCTGGCTGACGGAGGTACAAGCACCAGACTAAAGGAACCGCTAACAGCGGTATTCAGGCTAAATCCAAAATACACCTTTGATAATTTTGTAGTTGGGGAAAGCAACCGGCTGGCTTATGCAGCAGCCCTGGAGGTTTCTGAAGAGCCCGGAAATAAATATAATCCTCTATTTATCTACGGTGACACCGGCTCAGGTAAAACACATCTACTGCATGCCATCGGACAAATAGCCAAGGCCAAGGGGCTAACCACACTTATAGCTAGTGCGGAACAGTTTACTACCCAATTTGTAATCGCCCTCAAGAACAACAAAATCGATGACTTCCACCGTAAGTTCAGGAGTACCGACTTCTTGCTGGTGGATGATGTCCAATTCCTGAGTGGCAAAGCGCAAACCCAGGAATGCTTATTTCACATTTTCAACGACCTCTATGAAAATAACTGCCAGATTGTAGTTACCAGCGACCGCCCACCAAGAGCTATATCCTCGATCACCAAAAAACTAAGGTCACGGCTTGAGTGGGGTCTTATTGCTGACCTTGGCGTGCCAGACTTGGAAACGCGCCTGGCTATACTGAGAGTTAAAGCGAAGCAATTAAACATGTCCCTTCCACCGGAAGTTCTGCGGTTTCTAGCAGTACAGTTTCAGCATAATACGCGGGAATTGGAGGGTGCGCTGAACAGGGTGGTCACTTACTCAAGACTGAGCGGCGAAAAAATAGATATGAAATTAACCACACAGTCATTGGCAGACATAATACCGAAAGACAGCAGGCAAGAGGCTATGTTGACACCAAAGTTCATAATGACTACTGTAGCTAACTACTACGGAATTGATATGGAAGGTACTAACGGGTAAACGGAGGGATAAGAAAACCGCGTTAGCCCGACAGGTCACCATGTACCTGTTACGGGAGCGAAACCATTGTGGCCTGGCTGAAATCGGCAAAATGTTAGGCGGCCGAGACCACACCACCATAATGCACGGCTGCGAAAAAATCGCTGCCGAAATAGACGTTAATCCCGAGCTCCAAGACTCAGTCAACGAGATCCGCCAGAATTTAAAGCCCCGAAGAACCTCATCCGCATCTTAATTTAGGGCGCTTGTGGAAAAACGGCGCCAGATAGTGGATAATTCTGCCAGCTCTGTTGATAAACCAGCATATTGAAATGGCAAAATTTTGCATTCATAATATACATCTTTCCACATTAACTATATTCTCTAAGTATTATTATTAATTCAACAATAAACATAATTAATATATATAGTATAAGGATATTACTTTAGTGGATAGAGTAGATGTAGTAGTATGTGGTGGGGATGGAGGCAATGGAGTAGTTAGCTTTCGTCACGAGAAGTTTGTACCCCTTGGTGGCCCCGATGGTGGGGATGGTGGGATTGGCGGAAGCGTCTATATTGTTGCTGATAAGAGTGTTACCACATTGGAGCAATTTAAGCGCAAGAGACAGTTTAGGGCATCATCAGGCAAGAGCGGAGGGAAACAGAAAAAACACGGTGCCAAAGGTGATGACCTTATGATTAAAGTGCCTCTGGGAACGATGGTTTTTCTTAATGAAGAGGAGCAGCAATTGCTGCTGGCTGATTTAAGTCAGCAGGGACAAAAAGTACTGGTAGCTAAGGGGGGCAGAGGTGGGTTAGGCAATGTTCACTTTGCTACGTCCGTAAACCAGGCTCCTAAAACGGCTACCAAGGGTCAGCTTGGCCAAGAACATCGCCTTATCCTTGACCTCAGACTTATCGCCGATGTGGGCATTATCGGCTATCCTAATGTAGGCAAGTCCACCCTTTTGTCCGCGCTGTCCAAAGCTAAGCCTAAAATAGCTGATTATCCTTTTACCACCATTGAACCAGCTCTCGGTGTCGTCGAAGTGGGCATGAAGACGTTTGTTTTAGCGGAGATTCCCGGGCTTGTTGATGGCGCTCATCTCGGCAGAGGGCTGGGGCATGAATTTCTGCGCCACGCAGAGAGAACCAAAATCTTGCTTCATCTGATTGACGGCAGTTCCCCGACTGTGATTGATAACATGAACAATCTGAACAGAGAGCTCGCTTTATATAAGCCGGAGATGGCCCAGAAGCCTCAGCTTGTTGCAGTAAATAAGATTGACTTGACGGAGGTTCAGGCTCGGTTGCCGGAGATTAAACAGCTTTTAGCTCTCTGGGGATAAAGGTCTTCTTTATCTCAGCAATTACCAGGCTAGGTTTGTCTGAGCTCATGCCGGAGATAATCGACAATGTTAGAGATGGTCGGAGATAAGCAGGCTGGTCCAGAGGTACCGATAGCCGTTTTTCGACCCAAGCCCAGGGTTGTGCGATCAAAGAGAAAAATTACTGAGCAGGCGGATTAAATGAACGTTGGTGTATTGGGCGGCACTTTTGACCCTGTTCATTCGGGACATCTGGTCATAGCTGAAGAAGCCAGACTAAAACTCGAGCTTAACAAAGTTATATTTGTCCCCAGCAGGGCAGCCGTGGCTTAAAACGAACAGGAAAATTACCCAGGCAGCTCACCGCGTAGAGATGGTGAAGCGAGCTATTGCTGACAATGCCAATTTTGAACTTTCGACTATGGAGGTAGACCGTCCCGGGCCTTCTTACAGTGTGGATACGGTAGCTGTTTTACAACAGCAATTAGGTTCCGGGGCCAAGATTTTCTTCTTAATCGGCTGGGATAGCCTGGCTGAGCTGCCTCAGTGGAAGGAGCCGGCCAGGTTGATTCAGCTCTGCAAGTTAGTGGCCGTTACCAGGCCCGGTTTCAGCCGCCCGGATTTAAAGTCTCTGGAACCATCTGTCCCCGGAATAACTCAGAGTGTGGTCTGGCTGGATATACCGCCTATTGATATCAGCTCTTCAGATATACGGGATAGAGTTGCTCAGGGGCTGTCCATCCACGGCCTGGTGCCCGATGATGTAGAAAGCTACATAGCAGAAAATAAGCTGTACCGGAAACGGAAATAAAGTCAGATAAACTAAATGTCCAGGTTTCTCACGCTTCTGGCGTGGGCCTGGATGAAGGCTTTTCGAGGGGGAACTTCACTGCCCATAAGCATATGGAATATCCTGTCGGCTGCCATAGCATCTTCAATTTCCACCTTTAGCAAAGTTCGTGATTCCGGGTTCATAGTGGTGTCCCATAGCTGCTCGGCGCTCATTTCTCCCAATCCCTTATAGCGCTGGATCTCCGATTTGCTGCCTTTAAGCTCCTTAATCTTGGCGTCCTTTTCCTTGTCTGAATAAATCCAGAATTGTTGCTTACCCGCTTGAATGCGATAAAGAGGCGGCTGGGCAATGAAAAGGTGACCCTGGCTGATGAGCTCTGTCATGTTGCGGTAAAAGAAGGTAAGTAGCAATGTCCGGATATGAGAGCCATCAACATCGGCATCAGTCATAATGATTATGCGGTGGTAGCGCAGCCTGGAGAAGTCGATCTGGTCACCGATGCCGGCGCCTACTGCGGTGATAATAGCCCGGATTTCTTCGTGGTCCAAAATCTTGTCTTTGGGGGCCTTTTCCACATTAAGTATTTTACCTCGCAGCGGCAGTATAGCCTGGAAACGGCGGTCTCGACCCTGCTTGGCCGAACCACCGGCCGAGTCACCCTCAACCAGGTAAAGCTCACACTGGCTGGGGTCGGTCTCTGAACAGCTAGCTAGCTTTCCGGGCAGAGTACCGGTGTCAAAGCCGCTTCTCTTAAAGATAAGGTCGCGAGCCTTTCGGGCTGCCTCCCTAGCTTTAGCTGAGATAAAGCACTTATCTATGATTGCTTTGGCGTCATCGGGGTGCTGCTCCAGATACACGGCAAGGCCATCAGCAAATACGGCTTCGACCTGGGTCTTTATTTCAGGATTGCCCAATTTGGCTTTGGTTTGCCCCTCAAACTGGGGCTCAACCAGCTTGACGCTGATTACCGATGTCAGCCCGTCACGGACGTCATCACCTATCAGATTGGGGTCGGAATCCTTCAACAGCTTGTTTTTCCGAGCATAGTCGTTCAATACGCGGGTAAGTGCCGAGCGGAACCCGGTAAGATGGCTGCCGCCGTCTATGGTATTGACGCAATTGGCAAAGCTAAGCGTTGATTCGGAAAAGCCATCGTTGTATTGCAGGGCTACCTCGACAATGGTGCTGTTCATGGTGCCGGATATGTAGATAGGCTGGCGATGGAGGACTGGCCGGTTCTTATTGAACCGACTGACAAGAATAGCAATGCCGCCTTCAAAGAGGAATGTTGCCTCCTGGTCAGTTCTCTCATCTTTGAAGCTTATTTCCAGGTTCTTGTTCAAGAAGGCTAGCTCTTTGAGGCGCTGGCGGATGGTATCGAAGTTGTAGTTAATCTCACTGAAGATTTTGGTGTCCGCCAGGAAGGTGATGGTAGTTCCCGTTTCTTCCGTATCGCCGATAGCTTCCAATTTGCTGATAGGAGTACCCCGTTCATATTTCTGACGATAAATTTTACCCTCGCGTCTTACCTCGGCATTAAGCCAGGAAGACAGGGCATTTACCACCGAAGCACCAACGCCGTGCAAGCCGCTGGATACTGTGTAAGTGCGGCCGCCGAATTTAGCTCCGGCATGCAGCCGGGTCATCACTGCTTCCAGGGCTGAGGTATTCGTTGCCGGGTGTTTGTCAACCGGTATGCCCCGGCCGTTGTCGATAACCGTTACCGAGTTATCTTTATGAATTATTATCTCGGTTTTGTCGCAGTAACCGGCCATCGCCTCGTCTATGCTGTTGTAGACTATCTCATAGACCAGGTGATGCAGACCGTGTTCGTCGGTGCTGCCGATATACATGCCCGGGCGGCGTCTCACCGCCTCCAGGCCATCCAGAACCCGGATATCCTCGGCAGTGTAGTTTTCCTGCGTATTGTTGTTGGTATTGTTTTTAGTTTGTTTTTTCGGCATGGCTACAGAAAACCTTTTAAGAACTTTGGTGATTCATTGGAAATTCGAGATTGAACATAATGGGCTGGCAGGCAACCCATCAATCCCATATTTAGTGCCTGCCTGTCCCAAATGTACAAGGGATTGCATTGGTCTTATTTTACCACATTTTCCCGGAAACTGAAAGCCCCGGATGCTTGCACTGCAATTTTCTACAGAAATAAGTGATTTGAGTTAGCCTAATGCCAGCTATCGTGCACTTTGGCGGCATCGAGAAGCTTGAGGATGCTCGGCCCCTTTACGTCTGTGGAGACGCAGCCCGAGGTGTCAAAATGGTGGCACACGGTGCAGGTCACGCTGTACTTGTTTACCTCGCTTATGTTGATGAAGAGGTCACAGTTCTCAGCGCTGCGGTCAAACCACTCTTCCAGAATTTCGGCAATCTGCGGGTAATGTGTCCTGAAGCTTCTGGAGCTGAAGAAAACGAAATCAGTGGACTCTTTCGGCGGAAGGTAAATGCGCAACTTCAGCCTCCCGGCTGTACCGAGATGTGGAACTCACACATACCGTTCTGGGGCAGTGTTTTCGGCATCTCGATATTTATGCGGTCGCCGGTCTTCTCCGCCGCAGCCTCGAAGCTGGCAAAGCAGAATCCTTTACAGGGTAGCCCCTTTATGCCAGCCTCGTTGAGCGCCTTGTATATCGAACAGGCAGAGACCTGAAGCACCAGCTCCCTGGTGGTTGCCTTGGTCATATTCCAGCGGTCGGTAGGCCTCAGACCGAAGATGGATAGCTCCACATATCTCCCCAGGCGATGGGGAAAAGATATGCCCGTCTGCTGGTACACCTTCTCAATCATCTGACCGGTGCGGTCCAGATATTTATTGTCCGCCAGCTCGATAGTGAGCTTCATCACCTTCTTGCCCAGTCTCTTCGAGCGCTTTATATGCCCCCTTCTCGTCCTTGTCCTGCAGGCTCTTGGCCACAGTCCCGATATCGAACTTCTGAGTGATTTCCTCTACTAAACCCTTATCGGCATCGAAGAGCAGGGCTTTTCCCGGCTCTTCCAGAGTCATCAATCTTTCCTTTAATATCTTGCCGTATTTCCAGCCCGTGGTCATTTTTCACCTCCGTTAGAAGCTCACCTGGATGGCACTCTGGGGGCAGGCAGTAACACAGTCCATGCAGCCGGTGCATTTTTCAAAACGGACGCCAGCCACGATGAACTGGTTTTTATCTATTTCCCGGAACTTTCGAGGGCCTACCTTGGTGCCCAGGCCCAGTACGTGGGTCGGGCATATCAGAAGGCACTTGCCACAGTCGAGCGGGTCGTGGCACTTGTTATCATCTACGGTTATAGTTGGCAGCATTTCTCATTCCTCTCGATAAAGTTCTTACCAAACATTAGCCAGGGCAGGCAAGCTAGCCCGTTCCACCAGGGTGATAGCCTCCTGGGGACATTCCGTGGCGCAAAGCCCGCAGCCGAAGCACTGGAACAGGTCGATATAAGCCTTGTTCTGGCTGGCAGAGAAGCTCAAAGCCTTGAACTGGCAGCGGTGAACGCAGGAGGCGCAGCCGTTGCAAAGCTCGTTATCAACCCGCGCCACATGATGTCCTTTCCACAGGAATTGTATACCGTGGTCGATGGTAGTCCTTATAGCGCTGCAGTCGGGGTAGTCACAGTTACAAATTCCGCCGATATACGGTGTGCCGAAGGTAAACAGGGTTTGCACCAGGCCCCTCTTGTTCATCTTGGTGACAGCATCCTTGGCTTCATCCGGGGTGAGGAACTGCACACCGCCTCTATAGGTCTCGGGCCATCTCTCCCACTTATACATTCCTGACCCCATGCCCATACAGGTAAAGTTCTCTTCATCGGCCAGGCCCAGCATGGAGCGGCGGCAGGCGCAGGTCATGAGCGCGATTGGATATATAATGTCTATAACCTTGAGTACGTCCTCCAGGGTAACAACCTGCCCGAAGTGGACCGTCCAGGCGAGCTGCTCCACGTCGTGCCTCATCTTGGCCACTGCCTCATGGTCTTTCCTGTCCAGAGCCTCTATAAAATCCCGGTTAATCAAAGCCATTCCGCCGGCAACTACAGGGTTAGGCTGTAGCTCCGGGCCCTCGTCCTTCCTTATTTTATATAGCTTTCTGGCGTAGTTTGCCGGGTTGAAATACCATCTCGGGTAGCCTTCGGCATAACGCTCACACCATACGCACATTATCGTCCTTCCTTTTATTATGACGCTTTCTTTTCAGGATTAGGGGGTCATTGTTAGCCTGTATGATAGTCTAGGCAGGTTAAGAGAAATTGTCAACGTGTTGACTTTGTTGTATACTTGTGTTATATTGCTGCTTTGTGTCTACTAGCCATTAGTCTGGGTTCGGAAGACCTGATTAAGCCGGCTGGTTGAACCGGGACGAAAACCCGTTGGGGAAGTAGACCGGTAGACAACTAGGTGGCTTTTTAATTGTAAACACATATATAAAAGGAATAGTGAAATGCCTACGGTGAATCAATTAGTCAGAAAGGGACGGCGGAAGCTTCCCAAGCGGACCAAAGCTCCGGCACTGGGTATTACTCACAATACCCTGAAAAATGTAACCCGGCGAGATACAAGGCGCCGCAGAAGCGCGGAGTTTGTGTCCAGGTCAAGACAATGACGCCTAAGAAACCAAATTCTGCTTTGCGCAAAATTGCCCGCGTGCGGCTGACCAACGGTATTGAAGTCACGGCTTACATACCGGGCGAAGGCCATAATTTGCAGGAACACTCGGTGGTGCTTATCCGTGGCGGTAGAGTAAAGGATTTACCCGGAGTCAGGTATCACATTGTCCGGGGTGCTCTGGATACCGGTGGCGTGGAAAATCGGCAGCAGGGGCGAAGTAAGTATGGTGCCAAGACGAGGCAAGGCAGTGAAGATTGCGGGAGTTCCCTCGGGTGGAGATTTGGGCACACCAGCAGCAAGTAAAACAGTCAAAACTTCGGGTGAGGAATAAATGCCACGGCGAGCTAGAGCAGTAACCAGACAAACAACCTCCCGACTCAAAATACGGAAGCGTTACAGTATCTATACTTATCAATAAAATGATGTTCGGCGGTAGGAAAGCCACGGCGGAGCGTGTTGTTTATGACGCTATGGATTTGGTCAATAAGAAGTTAAGTACAGAACCTTTGCCGGTTCTGGAACAGGCACTTAAGAACGCTACACCGGTACTTCAAGTGAAATCTCGGCGTGTCGGCGGCGCTACTTACCAGGTGCCAATTGAGGTTGAAGCCGCACGTGGGCTATCACTAGCGATGCGCTGGGTAATCGGCTTTGCCAGAGCTCGCAGCGGTAAGTCTATGGCGGAAAAATTGGCGGCAGAGCTCATTGACGCTTCTCAAGGTCAGGGGGCAAGTATTAAGAAGCGTCAAGATACTCATAAGATGGCCGAGGCAAATAAAGCTTTTGCTCACTATCGATGGTAATTACAGCAGGAATTAAATCCCAACAGCCCAAAAAAGCCGTTGGAATAGGAAACAATGTCATGACCCGGACTTTTCCTTTAGATAAGGTGCGGAACATAGGCATCATTGCCCACATTGATGCTGGCAAGACAACTGTTACTGAGAGGATTTTGTTTTATACAGGCCGTACCTATAAAGTTGGTGCGGTGGATGAGGGGACGGCGGTGATGGATTGGATGGCACAGGAGCGGGAACGGGGGATTACTATTACCGCAGCCGCTACGACCTGTCACTGGCAGGAACATCGTATAAATATCATTGATACACCGGGGCATGTCGATTTTACCGCTGAGGTAGAGCGCAGCCTTCGGGTTCTGGATGGCGGCGTGGTAGTGCTGGATGCCGTGGCCGGTGTCGAGGCTCAATCGGAGACAGTATGGCGGCAGGCGGATAGATATCGTGTACCAAGGATTTGCTTTATCAATAAGATGGACAGGGTTGGTGCTGATTTCTATCACACGGTGGATATGATTGAGGAACGGCTGCGGGCTAAAGCTATACCGATACAGTTGCCCTGGGGTAGGGAAAATCAGTTTAAGGGGCTAATAGATTTAGTAGACAATAAAGCCTGGTTGTTTTCTGACGACGTTAATGTTCCGCCGGCGGAGTCGCCGATTCCGGAAGAAGAGAGAGAAGAGGCAGCCAGACGTAGACAGTCAATGATTGAGAGGCTGGCTGAGAATGACGACCATTTGATGTTACTTTATGTTGAAGGTAAAGAAATCGGCGGCGAGCAGATTAAAGCTGCCGTAAGAAGGTTGACTCTGGCTAATCGTATAGTTCCTGTATTTTGCGGCACTGCGTTGAGGA
>CAVSBU010000025.1:0-9493 GCA_963726215.1 uncultured Chloroflexia bacterium | reverse complement strand
CACGATGGCCAGTCTGAAATTCATGGAGGCTGCGTTCGGCAATATATCCGAGGAAGAACAGCAGAAGATACGCGCCAACCTCTTGGCTTACTGCGGACAGGATACCGGCGGCATGATAGAGATAATAAACAGACTAAGACAGTTTGCAGAAGGTTCGTAACGACGGCCCGAAGGCGTCAGTAATCTTTAATGGTCTGAATACGTGAAAGGGGGTATCGATGAGAGCAAGCGAAGCCCAATTCATGGATTTCCTAAGAAATCACCCCAATTCGTTATCCCTATCTACCAGCGTACTTACAGCTGGACTGATAATGAATGTCGGCAACTTTGGAAAGATATCTACGTACTGGACATGATGATTCAATACCTGCCCACTTCGTTGGATCTGATCGTATACGTAGAAAAACGCACTCGATCAGCTCATCAAGCTGGAAGCCGCCAAAGACTAACGTGAGCGAAAGCAAGGACGTGACTACCGGCAACATCAACTTTCTGTCGCAAGCGGGAGTTAAAAGCATGGCCGTCGCTTAAGACGATTTTTGACACCGTAATGCTTCTATACTCATACGGCGTAATGGGTGTGAATGTCGGACGCTGAGCTCGAAAAATTCATCCGAGAGAAAATTCGGCAGCTGGGGGTGGACGGATTATATGATAATCCAAAATTGACACTCGTAGCTGAGCTCATTTATGGAACCCTCGAAAGAGCTCTCGAAGCAGCCCTGAACTACGACATCGTTGACGACATTATTGCGCTGTACCCGAAATCGGTCCGATATGACGGCAATGAGTGCGGACGGGGAAGCGCCGGGACGTGTGGGTCAGAGAAAACGGTAGCAGACCCAGGCTCGTGGCGCGGCGCTTTAAAGGCTGCAAAAGCAAAGTGAGAACAAATGAGCACCAATCGAAAAGGACGAATGGACGTTTCCCGACTGCAAAACGCCAGAGTCGTCTGAATTACTGACCGCGAATGCTGACGCAACAATCCAACCGATTTTGAGCCAAGACTCACTTCAGGTGCCTTTTTTTGCTTAAAATGTGCGACAATACGACTGCGTTGGGGGGCGACGGTTTTCAACGGTTTTCAATATCGCGTCCTAGGCTGTTAGGAAGGCCTGTGAGCGTGTCCCGCGCATAGTTTAGGTAAATATTTATATTTTGCTCCGTAAGTATTAAAATAAGAGACGAATCGCTGGTGATAGAGATGGGTGAATATGACTTCAATCAGCTAACCCGTTTAAGAAGAGTTGACGTGCTTTCCAAGGCACCTCTCCAGAGCCAGCCTCTTCTCCAACTCAAAGGCTTCAGTAGCCCCTTCCTCCCTCTTTCCGAAAGGACTGCCTTCACGCTGCTCATCGGCAGATTTCTCCTCAGCCTTCAACCTCTGAAGCTCAGATTTCAGACGTATCTGCTCTTTTTTCAAACGCTCATAAAGCTCAGTAAGATTAGCCATCTCTCAAAACCAATATTGATTGCTGCACGAACTATTCTAGCCTACGCTAGCTACGAAATCAAACTAGTCAAGCATCATACGCAGCTGGCGTATGGTGCTTACTGCCTGACCACGCCAGTGATTATTAGCGAAGACGAAAGTCTTTTCCGCCAGGCTATTCAATTTGCTTATCCGTGGCAGCCATTCCTTCAGCTCCTCGGCCGAATACGTGTAATCATATCTTTCATAAGCGTATTGATGCTGCCACCACTTGGCGACATTACGTCCATGAAAACGCACGTAGCCAATGTCGCTGGTAACCTCAGCCAAAGGAGGTAACAGCTTGGGTAGCTGCGGCTCATCGACGCAGCAGAAACCAAGGTTATGCTTTCGCAGCCAATCAAAGACCTCCGGCTTCAGCCACTGAGCATTGCGAAATTCGACCACCAATGGCAAATCTCTCAGCCATTCACGAAAAAGTGCCAGATAACCAAAATTCTGTCGACTGAAGCCAAAACTAAAAGGAAATTGAGCCAGCACGCAGCCCAGCTTACCGGCATCGATAAAAGGTTGAAGCATGTGAACAAAAGCCACAAAAACCCTATTATCTTGCTGACGCTGATGCGTCATCTCCTGATTCGCCTTAACCGAAAACAGAAAGCCTTCTCCCGTTTTATGAATCATGGCTTCTAAAACAGAAAGCTTAGGTAAAGCATAATATGTAGAATTTAGCTCCAGGGCATTGAATTCCCGGGCATAGTAACCAAGCCAGTCTCTACGGGACATCCCGCGAGGGTAGAAATTACCTACCCAATCATTGTAGCTAAAGCCGGACGTGCCTAAATAAAGCATACCCTAGCCTAGCAGAGCATCAAATGAAAACAAAGCTACTCAGTTGAATGAAGCGGATGCAAGTAAACGTTCGATTTCTTACGAAGCTACAGCCTGAATTATGGCCCATATCCCGACTATAATCAGATAAATCCCAATCAGATAGTTCAGTATTCTGGGAAAAATCATTACGATAATGCCGAAGATAAGGGCTAATATCCCCATTACTAAACCGCTTACGGGCTTTATCGTGATACCCAGCATAATACACTACCCCCTTTCAAGACAACTAATGTCCTCAGGCCATGTCAAACGTCAGTTAAAGCAAACAGAAAAACTGCTACTTGTTTATGAGTGCCAACACACCCCACACAATGAGAAAGATACCGAGAATCCATCGGACAAAATCAGGCCATATCAGAACCAAGACGCCAGCGACAATGGCTAAAACTCGCCATAGCCACACCACTTATGGTTATACTTTTCTTCGCCATAATATTTATCCTCCTTCGATTTGGTTTCACTTCTCATATTATTGATTTTTGGATATGCTGTCAATATCAACAAGCATGCAAAATCAACGGAGATATCTTGCCAATGAATAACTATGGTGTACAAAAAAACCAGCGGCGGAATGGCATACTTTAGGTAACCAATCCACCGCTTTGATAGCTAAGTTTAAGTGCGAAGCAGCCTTATACTTCTCTGAACTCGCCCTCTACAGTACCTTCCTCACTGCCACCAGGAGGAGGTCCGCCCTGGGCTTCACCAGGGGCCTCGCCGCCGGATTCTCCGCCCGGTGGAGGTGGTGCACCAGCTTGCCCGTACACAGCGGAGCCGATTTTTTGCATGACGTTGGATAAATCTTCTGTGGCGCTGCGCATGTAATTTGTGTCAGTACCTTGAAGAGCTGAGCGTACCGCAGCTATCTTGCCCTCCAACTCCTGTTTCAAGTCTGCTGGAATCTTGTCACCCTGCTCCCTTAGCGTTCGTTCAGCAGTATAAACGAGTGTATCAGCCGTATTTCGGGTTTCCACCTCGTCTTTCTTTCTGGCATCGTCAGCAGCATGGGACTCGGCGTCTCTCCTCATTTTCTCCACTTCGTCTTTGCTCAGACCGCTGGAAGCAGTAATGGTTATCTTCTGCTCCTTGCCCGTGCCTTTATCCTGGGCCCGAACATTTAAGATGCCATTGGCATCAATGTCAAAGGTAACCTCAACCTGGGGAACCCCTCTTGGGGCCGGTAATATGCCGTCTAGCATGAAACGGCCTAAAGTCCGATTGTCGGGGGCCATTGGGCGCTCGCCTTGCAGCACATGGATTTCCACGCTAGCCTGATTATCGGCCGCTGTGCTGAATACCTGGCTCTTCGAGGTAGGTATAGTAGTATTCCGCGGAATAAGCGGTGTGGCTACTCCACCTAGCGTCTCAATGCCCAAAGTAAGCGGTGTGACATCAAGCAGGAGAATATCTCTCACATCTCCCTTGAGCACACCAGCCTGGATAGCTGCACCCAGTGCCACCACCTCATCAGGATTAACGCCTTTAACCGGCTCTTTGCCAAAAAACTGGCGTACCATATCCTGAACCTTGGGCATCCTCGTCTGCCCACCGACCAGAATCACATCGGTTATCTGAGCCGTGGTGAGTTTCGCATCAGCTAAGGCTTTGCGGCACGGCTCAATGCTTCTTTCCAGCAAGTCCATGGATAACTGCTCCAGTTTGGCTCGTGTCAGAGTTATATTCATGTGCTTGGGCCCAGAGGCATCGGCCGTGATGAAAGGCAAATTTATCTCTGTCTGCCCGACTGTGGATAACTCACGCTTGGCTTTCTCGGCAGCATCCTTTAGCCGCTGCAACGCCATTCTGTCCTGTTTCAAGTCCACGCCCGATTCCTTCTTAAACTCATCGCACAGCCAGTCCATTATTCTCTGGTCAATATCATCGCCGCCGAGATGAGTATCACCATTGGTTGACTTAACCTGGAATTGGCCTTCACCAAGTTCAAGTATAGAAATGTCGAACGTGCCACCGCCGAGGTCATAGACTGCGATGGTTTCCTCTCCCTTTTTATCGAGCCCGTAAGCTAAAGCTGAAGCGGTTGGCTCATTTACTATACGTATCACATTTAACCCGGCAATCGTGCCAGCATCCTTAGTTGCCTGGCGCTGACTGTCATTAAAATAGGCCGGCACCGTAACCACCGCATCGATGACCTTCTCGCCGAGGTAAGCCTCAGCGTCAATCTTCAGCTTCTGCAGAATCATGGCTGAGATTTCCGCCGGGCTATACTGCTTGCCCCCCATCACCACCCAGGCATCACCATTACTGGCTTCGACTATCTTGTAAGGCAACCGCTTTATGTCATACTGGACTTCAGAGTCTTTGAATTTGCGCCCCATCAGCCGCTTGATGCTGAAAATCGTGTTCTCGGGGTTAGTGATTGCTTGCCTCTTGGCCAATAATCCCACCAGCCGTTCACCCTTTTTATCAATAGCTACTACCGAAGGTGTCAGCCTTTCCCCTTCTGCATTGGGAATTATTTTTGGCTCACCGCCCTCGACAACAGCTACCAAACTGAAAGTAGTTCCTAAATCAATACCAACTGCCTTAGCCATTATATCCTCCTTCACACACTAGATTTTTCATGATTGTTCCTATTTTTCTGCCCCCGTTTCCTTTATTGAATTTTCCTCAATCGCTTTAGCCGCTTCAGCGTTCGATGATTCGCCACCCTTCCCCACCACGACCTGCGGCGCACGAATCAACCTGTCTTTCATCATGTACCCTTTTCGAACCTCATCCAGTATCAAACCTTCCGCACCATCGCGCTGAACTACTGCTTCATGAAGGCTCGGGTCGAATGTCTCGCCAACGCACTTCATTTCTGTCAGCCCATGTTTGCCTAAAACATCTAACAACATTTTTTGAATTTGTTTAAAGCCGGTAATCCAACTGAGGCCTTTACCCGCAGGGGTAACCCCTTCAAAAGCACGGTCAAAAGAATCAAGCACTGGCAATATATCGCAGACCAGTGTGGAGTTAGCCCAGTTTACCAAATCTTTTTTTCCTTGTTCTTCACGTGTTTTGTAGTTTCTAAAATCGGCCTCAGCCCTCTGCCAGTTGGCCAAATATCTTTCGGCTTTCTCCTTCTCCTGAGCCAGGAGTTGTGCTAAAGACTCGGTATCATGCGCCTCGGCCATATTAGACACTTTATCATCAAACGTCTCCCTTTCTCTTCAGCCAACAAAGCCTCCTACATAGAAATTTCAATCGTTACGGCTAACTCCAGCCACTAAATCGCTCAATATCCCCGATATGTAGTCCACTGTAGAAATAGCTCTGCGATAATTCATACGGGTAGGACCGATTATACCAATGGTACCGCCAATCTGGTCGGGTATACCATAGCGGCTGAAAACCAGGCTCAAATCACGCAATGTCTCATTTCGATTTTCTTCACCGATCACCACTTGCACTCCAAAATCGTCCGACCGCCGCCCGAAAGCTGAGCTAAGCCAATCCTTCGTCTCCATCAGTTCCATAATGCTCAACATCCTGTCCTTTTCAGCAAACTCGGGCTGTCCCAGCATTAAGCGCAACCCTTCAAGATAAGGTTGCTCGTATTCCAATTCGTCCTCGGCAGACATCATATCAATCACGGCTTCAGTCACTTGTGCCTCTTCCGAAGGAAGCTCCAACTTCTTAGCCAAAATCTCGGAGCTCGTTAATCCTGAAAAAACGGCATTCAACTTATTAGACATAATTGCTAGCCGTTCTTGCGTTACCGGTTCCTCGAAGGACAAAAGCTGCCGCTTGAGTATCGCCTCGCCAAGTACCAAAACCATTAAGGCCATAAACTCCTGCAAGGCTACCAACTCTAAGTGTTTAAACCGGCACTGTCTCGGCTTGGGCAAGGTAACCAAAGCCGCATTTTTAACCAGGCTTGCCGCGATAGCCGCTGCCAGCTTCAACCATTTCTCAAATTCCTTTTCCACCTCGCGGAAAAGTTTTCGAATTCGATCTTGTTCCTGCACGTTAAGTTCAGTTTTTCTAGTCAACGACTCAACATAATGACGATAACCTTTATCCAAAGGCACGCTGCCAGCTGAGGTATGAGGGCGAGCAATATAGCCTTCCTCCTCAAGATAGGCCATATCATTACGAATAGTTGCCGGACTTACACCCAGTTTGTAATTACGAAAAATAGTTTCCGAAGCTACCGGCACCGCCGTATCAATATATTCGCTGACTATTATTTTCAGAACAGCTTCTCTTCTTGCAGTTAAACCTTTCAACATTTTTAGCACTCTCCCTCCAAGACTGCTAACTACTATAATTTACCACTATATCAACAATATGTCAAAATCAAATTAAGAAACAAGTAAGGCGGCCTTACGGCCGCCTTATATATATTATCTGTCAAAAAGCGCTACCTGTATTCCTGGGAATGCTCGATACTCTCTGAATAGGTAACCTCCAGAACAACTTCTGACCACTCAATAAATTCGGCAACATGATTCCCGTTAGTTGTCTTTTAAAAACAGTGCTTCCACCTGGAAGCGGGTAAGCAGCCGCAGCAGCTACATTGGCTATCTCTTGAGTTACATCTATGGTGTCGGTGCACTAGTCTGAACAGGCACCTTTATCAGATTACTGCCGGTATAAGCAAATTTCGGCAGCTTGTCACCGTAAGTGACCTTCCAGAATCGCAGCCCGGCAAGACCGGTAACACTCGAGAATGGGTCGCCGACTACACTCCTTGTAGTAAACCTCAGTGTGGCGTTTTGTATATTTTTTCCCGCCAGGCTAAAAACATCATAACTCCAGAAAGCATGATAGCCAATATCTTTATCATCGTCTCCAGCCAACGTCCGGGAATTATCTTTATCACCATCGGAATCTACGGTGCCGGTCTCCTGAGCAACAGGCGAGATAGTCACTGTACTCGTCGCTGCTAGCCACGGTAACCATGACATTACCCCTGGTTTCGCCGCCCTTGCCATCGCTGACAATCACTGTGATGTTAAAGCTACCACCCTTGTTAGGTGCTATCCAGGTTACCTTATTACCCACTCCGGTGATGCTCCCTTCACTAGCTGACCAGCTATATCTGACCACGTCGCCATCCGGGTCGCTGGCAATACAGGTAAGCACAGTGCTGCCTCCATACAATACCCCGATGGGTTGGCGACCAGGCTGGAAATAATTGGCGACTGATTAGCACCAACTGTTATAGGTCAAAGCTACGCCTGCACCGAACCACCTTTACCGTCGTCCACAGTGACCGTTATGGTATAAGTGCCATAATTCGGCGGAGCTTTCCAGATAATGGTTGGCCCGGCACCGCTGAAATCACCACCCGTGGCTGCCCACGTAAAGTTCAACTGGTCACCATCTGCATCCTGGGCAATGCATTGAATCTCCGTGTTACCCGAAGGGTAAAGCTGCTGGCTTTGTGCCACCAGGCTCGAAATTACTGGCGGCTGATTACCCGTGGGCGGAGTTGGTGGCGGTGGTGCCTGTCGCCCACAAGCAGCCCCCAGCATTGCCACAACAGCCAGCACGACCAGGATTCCAAAAGAACTCTTAACCACTTTCATTTTCATCCACCTCCTTCATAAAAGAATATCAAAAGCCGGCACTTCCGACAAGCTAGGGCGCAACTCTAAATTCCGACATAACCGTTATTTCGTGCTGGCTGCAATATCATAGCTTATTATTTTCCAGGCATCAGGGCCAACAGTCTGAACGCTGAAGTCCCATACCTCTCCTGGCTGCAAATTCTGCTTAACGGCTGAACCAGTGGCTATGAGGTTCTTGTTCTTATCATAGAAATTAACTGCTATCGTGGCATAATTCATGGCGACATGGCTAATATTCTGGGCTCTGCCACGAACGACAGCCGTGCTTTGAGGTGCGCCTCCGGAGAACTCGTGCACAGTCATGCTCTGGCTCAGTATTTTCAACTCCCCCGAAAGCTCACCTTGTTTGGCACAGCCAACAGAACCCACAAGCAAAGGCAGAATTAAAGCTATGGCTATGAGTCTGCTGTTTCATCGGTACTAGCCCGGATGGTAAAGTCTGGCGAACTCCGTTACCTATCACCCACCGCAACAACTCTTATATGGTCTAGGCACCACGCTGAGGGTTATAGTGGCTTCATCGCCTGCCCCCATTGTTATCCTTGGCTATCACCATAATGTGGTAGTCGCCATAATCATCCGGCGACTGCCAGGTAACAGTGGACCCTTCACCAATTATGCTGCCACCATCAGATGACCACGTGAAATGCACTGTATCGCCTTCAGGGGCCGAAACAACACACTTGATTTCAGAGGTACCCTTGTAGTAAACACTGCATACTGAGCCTCAAGACTCGAGATCACCAGCGATTTGTTGCTTTTCGACCCCGGCGCCACTGTACAAGCACTATACAGACACCATCAACATTAACACTATACCCAATCCAACTTTACTCATATTCGAAATCACTTATGCTGCCTCCATCAAACAAACTAACCAAAGTATATATAAGCTTCGCTATTTTGGCAAGGCTTTCATATGACCATGTCAAGCAAATTGTCCACACCCGATGTAAGCACAATAAGCTCAATTTTTTTTCCAGCCTGATGCCACCACTAGCCGGAAAGCCGCGAAGCCAGTATTACACTACCGTCATTTACAAATTCAAAGTTGATATTGTCGATAACATAGTCTAAACTATTAATTAGATGTGAACTATTTTTATTAAAAACAATCGGGCGGACACTTTTGACAACAAATAGGGCACAACTAACCGAAGAAATCATCCGACTACAGCAAATGAGCCATGCTCTGGGGCAAGTACGCCCGAGGCCTGGATGGGCCTAAACTTGACTATCGGCCAGTTGAAAAGCTTATTCTTCATTGATTCTGAAGGTAGCACCAATTTTAGAAAACTGGCAACCGCTCTCGGAGTCACTCCGCCTGACGTAACCAGAATAGTCGACCGCCTGGTTGAGCAGGGACTGGTAAGTCGTCGGGAGAATCCTGAAGACCGTCGCATGCAGCTTTTACAGGCGACAAAAAAGGGAAAGTCTCTGCTGGCTAAGTTGAGAGAGAATAAGACTAGCCACTTGTATCGTATCCTGACTCACCTTAGCACAGAAGAACTCACTACTATAGCGCAAGGTCTCGGCTCACTGGTCAGAGCTGTCGAGCTCAACGAGGAGAAAAACTCAAGTGAAT
>CAVSBU010000024.1:0-67192 GCA_963726215.1 uncultured Chloroflexia bacterium | reverse complement strand
GTCCCTGGTTCAATCAGGGCTAAAGTACCATGTTTCAGTTCGCCTGCCGGCATACCCTCAGCATGAATATAGGAGATTTCTTTAAGTTTCAAAGCACCTTCGGAGGCAATGGCGAAGTTGATCCCCCTGGCTATGTAGTAAAAGTCACTCTTGGCCTTTAATTCCTGGCTGAGTTCACCAAGTTTGCCGTTGTTCAATTCAATAGTTTTAGCCACTTTATGACTGATGCTTCTAAGATTTGCGGCAGCTTTATCAAAGGAATTGGTCATGGAAAAGGACAAGAGATAGAAAACCACTAACTGGCTGATGAAAGACTTGGTAGCCGCCACGCACAATTCCGGGCCGCAATTGAGATTGATAACCTGGTGGCTCATCTCGGACAGCTGAGAATATGGCCTGTTGACGATAGAAATAACCTGAGCGCCGGCATCTCTGGCTCTTTTCACACCTTCGATGACATCCAGCGTCTCACCACTCTGTGACACAGCTAAGACCACCGTATTCTTATCAACGGAATCAGCAAAATAATGGAATTCGGAGGCCATGACTACATCACAAAACTTTCTGCCGACTTTGGAAAAGAGATATCTGCCAACCAGAGCAGCGTATCTGGAGGTGCCGCAAGCGGTGACTATCACCTGGCCGGCTCTAAGTATATCCATGGCGACTTTGGTGAATAGCTCTTTATCTTGATTGATAGCTGCTTCAACAGTCTGCGGTTGCTCCATAATCTCCTTGAGCATGAAGAACTGATAGCCCTGTTTATCACTTTCGCACCATTGCAAATCAATGTGTCTGAGCTTCTTTCGCCAGCTTATTGCCGGCAGCATCGAATAATTCAATTCCTTTTGTCGTTAGCACTGCTACCTCAGTATCAGCCAAAGGTATAAGCTGATTGGCCAACCCGGAGAAAGCCATAGCATCACTGGCTGCAAAATAACCGTTTTCGCCTACTCCAAGAGCCAGAGGATTATCCTTTCTGGTAGCCACAACTTTGCCTGAGTCGCGAGACGATATAACTAAAAAGGCATATGAGCCCTCGAGTTTCGGCGCCACAGCCAAAACCGCCGCCTCGAGAGAAGCCCCCTTTTTCATTTCATCCTCAATGAGGTGGGGTATAACTTCGGTATCGGTCTCTGAGGTAAAATGATGTCCGTTGCTGATAAGGTGTTGGCGCAGTTCCTGATAATTCTCAATTATGCCGTTGTGGACGACGGCTATCGTCCCGGCAGAATCACACTGCGGATGTGCATTTGCTTGAGTTACGCGACCATGAGTAGCCCAGCGAGTATGGCCGATGGCCGTATTCCCGGGCAATGAGCTTAGTTTGTGTCTGTTCTCAATTTCTTCCAGTTTACCGATATCTTTGGTAATGAACAGTCGCCCGTCAGATAAGGTAGCCATGCCTGCCGAGTCATAGCCCCGGTATTCCACACGCCGTAAACCTTCAAAAACGATTGGAGCCGCCGCTTGCTTTCCACAATAGCCGATAATGCCGCACATATTAATCTGTTACATTGCTAACTGTTGTTTTTCCCGCATAACTATTACAGTTACCGTAAAATTATATATATATGACGGTTAATTGGCAAAGCCGCGGTGTTATTAAACTCTTCCCAGCCTGAATTTGCTAAAAACTTATACGAAAGATGCTTATAGAATCAGCATGGCGTCGCCGAAGCTGTAGAAGCGGTAATTAAGGCTCTTGGCTTGCTCGTAAGCCTGCAGAATAAAATCCTTGCCGGCAAAGGCTGAGACCAGCATCAATAGCGTTGACCTGGGTAAATGGAAGTTAGTGACCATAACGTCTGCGACACGAAATTTGTACCCGGGCAGTATGAATAGGTCAACCCAGCCGGCAAAAGGCTGAATGGTGCCAGTCTGAGCTGCTGCCTCCAGCAGTCTCACAGTGCTGGTGCCCACAGCTATTACACGTTTGCCTTGCTCCTTAGTCTGATTGAGCAAAGTGGCGACTTCTGAGGTTAATTCCCCGTATTCCTTATGGATTAGCGTGCCGGTTTGGGTCTTCAACCCGAACCGGCCGGAAGGTATCAAGCCCGATGTGAAGCGTGACAAAAGCCAGTCGAACGCCTTTCTTCTGCAACTCATCGAGTAATCTGGATGTGAAATGCAGCCCGGCAGTCGGCGCTGCCACGCTACCATTTGTTTGGGCGTAGATTGTTTGATAACGTTCCGCATCGGCCAGCGGAGTGGAGATGTAAGGCGGCAAGGGGACTTGACCGAATTTCTCAAGCAAGCTATCGTCTGAAAAGCGAATAATTCTAATGCCGCTTTCGCCCTGTTCCAGCACCTCAGCGTTCATTTCTTCATCAGCAGCATGAGGTGCACCGGCTATTCTGATTTCGGTACCAGGCGTAACCTTTCTACCCGGTCGGACTAGCGTTTCCCAGATGTTGTTGTCTAAGCGACGCAACAGCAGGACTTCTACTTTTGTTTGGCTATTGCGTTTTTGCCCCATAATTCTGGCCGGTATAACACGGCTATTGTTAAACACCATAGTGTCACCGCTTTGAAGATAGTCAATAATCTCATAAAAGTGCCGGTGTTCTATGGAGCCGTCAGACCGACGCAGAACCATAAGGCGAGATTGGTCTCGTGGTTCCGATGGTATTTGCGCAATAAGCTCAGGAGGTAAGTGATAGTCGAAGTCGCTCGTCTTCATTAAAAATAGACTTATTACTTATTCAGGAAGTGCAAAATAACATTGACTATTATAGTTATTAAGAATACTCAAAATAAGTAAGGTGACAATGGGGAAATAAAAAGAAAAACCGTCTTTCTTTACGAATATGTCGCCGGGCAGTTTACCTAAAAACGGTATATGCTGGCTGAAAATTAGTATGAGCCCCAAAATTACTATAATGCCGCCGACGATAAGCAGAATCTTGCCCAGTCCTTCCATATTGCTAGCCCTCTTTCTGGAATCGAGAATATCGGCTCAAGTTTATGATGGCTTTGGCCGCCCGTTTCATAGTAGGAAAGACGGGTATGGAAGCTCGAGCCAGTTGCTGCTCCATATCAATGCGTCGTGTCTCATCAATTCCGGGAGGAGAGACGATAACTATAGGCTTTTCACGTTCAGCTCTCAACTCGATGAAAGCAGTAAAAATGGATTCGACCAGCTCCCAGGGGAAGTATTTTAGTAGTATACCCGCATCTATTTGCACTATGACAATGTCAATTGACGGGTCGGCAAGGACGAGCCCAGTAGCCTCTTTTATTGTGGAACGATTGCTGCCACTTTGACTTACGTCTACAGGATTACGCAAGATACTGCCTACCCTGCCAAGAAGGTTGGTCAACTTTCGTCTTGTCTCGGAGGAGAGTGTTGGAATATTAAGTCCGAGTTCGGCACAAGCATCGCTAGCCGAAACAGATATACCGCCGCCACCATCGGCAAGCCCGCCAACGACAGCAATGCCAGTTCCTTTGACTTCCAATCGCCCAAGCTGCTGAAAAATCAGCAACGTATCGGTCAACTCTTCGACATCCCGGACTTCGATGGCACCAGATTGTCTCAGGGCTGCTGACCAAATGCGTGCTGAGGCCGCTAAAGAGCCGGTATGTGAGGCGGCGGCTGCGGCACCAACATCAGTCCTGCCGGCTTTCCACACAATTAAAGGTTTTAACCTGGATGCATCCTTCATTGTGGCAAATAGCCGGTGACCGTTTTTCGCCCCTTCGAGATAGGCGCCGATAACGGATACTCTCGGGTCTGCGGCCATATATTCCATAAAATCGGGGCTATCCAGGTCAATGCCGTTGCCGAAGCTGATTCCCTTGCTATATTTGATGCCCCTGGCAAGCCCCAGCTCGAATAACTTCTCCCCGATGCCCCCGCTCTGGGAAATGAAGCCTACAGAGCCGACTTCACCTATTCTGCCGCTGAGTCCATAGGGTACTCTAACTTCTGGAGAATAAACGCCAATACAATTAGGCCCGATGATGCGGAAGCCGCCTTGTCGCGCTTTCCTTATCAATTCTTCCTCTAACTTCCGCCCGGTGATGTCGCCTGCTTCACCGAAGCCGGCGGTAAAGAAATGAATGGCCTTTACTTTATGCGCACAGTCATCCAGTAGTTCAGGTACAGCTTCTCTGGGAATAGAGACAATAACGTAGTCCACAATCTCCGGAACTTCTTTGATACTGGTATAGACTTTCAATCCGAGAAACTCACCGCCTCGGGGTGAATGGGATAAATAGCGCCTCTAAAACCAGCATCTACAATGGCTTTTAACCAAAGAGAGCCCACCTTAAATATATTTTGGGAAATGCCAACGACGGCAATGGACTTGGGATAAAATATGGGCTCGAATTCCCGAATCAATTCTTGGTTGGTCAATTTAACCCCGAATTTGATTGTAACTAGAAAAGGCTGGGCGGCGCAAAGCACCACCCAGCCTTAGAGTATTCCTCTTTGTTATTTCTTTAGAACAGACCCATTACCTTGCCGGTCTTCACATCAACATCCACCCTTCTAAAGGCAGGGTCGGAACTGGTGCCCGGCATCAGGCTGATGGTTCCGGCGCACGGGCAGAGGAATTTGGCCCCGGAGTAGATTAAGACATCGCGGATAGGCAATGTCCAGCCTTTGGGAGTGCCCTTAATAGACGGGTCGTGCGTCAGGCTGAGGTGTGTCTTGACCATCATGGTCATAAAGTCACCATATTGCGGGTCGCTCTCAAGCATCTTAGCCTTGGCTTCGGCATCAGGCGTCCATGACACTCCGTCAGCACCATAGACCACCTTGGCGATCTTCTCCACCCGCTCACGCAGCTTCATTTCCAGAGGATAAAGGAACTTAAACTCATTCTTCTGGTTGCAGGCATCCATGACCGTATCGGCCAGCTCCAGGGCGCCATCACCGCCATCTGCCCAATGGGTGGACACGGCACAACGTGCCCCGGCTGCCTCGGCTGCCTTGCGCACCATGGCAATCTCGTCCTTAGTATCGGTGTGGAAGGCATTGATGCAGACCACCGGATTAATGCCGGCTGTCCTGATGGTATTAATGTGATGTATCATGTTGGGTAGACCTTTCTCCAGTGTCTTAAGGTCTTCCTTTGTATAAGCATCAGGCAAGGGCAGTCCGGCTACCACCTTGGGTCCGCCGCCGTGCATCTTCAGAGCTCTGATGGTAGTGGTGAGCACCGATACATGCGGTATTAGCCCACTCAAGCGGCACTTGACATTCCAGAACTTCTCAAAGCCGATATCAGCCGCAAAGCCGCTTTCGGTAACGTGGTAGTCGAACATCTTCAGACCGATGCGGTCGGCAATAATGGATGACTGCCCTACGGCGATGTTGGCAAAGGGGCCGGCATGCACCATGCAGGGCTGGTATTCAGCGGTGCACATCAATGTGGGATTGATGGTATTGCGCATCCAGGCGGTCATGGCGCCACCGACTTCCAGGTCGCCTGTAGTCACGGGCTTACCCTTCATATCAAAGGCTACAGTGATTTTGTCCATTCTCTGGCGCAGGTCAGCCAGGTCTCTGACTATGGACAGCATGGCCATCAGCTCCGAGCTGACAGCGATGCCGAACTTGGACTGCATCAGGAAGCCGTCCATTCGGCCGCCCAGGCCGATAACGATGTTCCTGAGACTCTGAGCGCAGAAGTCCATAATCCAGCCCATCTCTACACGGGTTGGGTCGACAGCCAATCGGCGCAGGTTACGTTTAGCCAGCTCGGCATCATCGTAGTTCCGCTCGTGCTGCATCCTGGCGGTGACCGCCACCATGGCCAGGTTATGGGCATTCATGATGTCATTGATGTCGCCGGTAAGGCCCATGGAGAACTCGGTCATGGGAATAAGCAGTGCATTGCCACCGCCGGCAGCAGTTCCCTTGATATTCATGGTGGGACCGCCGGATGGCTGGCGCAGACAACCGCCTACATTCTTGCCCCGTTTACCCAGGCCTTCCATAAGCCCCATTGAAGTGGTGCTTTTCCCTTCGCCTAGTGGTGTAGGGGTTATAGCAGTTACCTCGATATACTTGCCGTCTGGCTTTTTCTTGAGGCGCTCGATGATTTTCATGAAATCAAGCTTGCACAACCTGCCAAAGGGGATAATCTCGTCCTTCTGCAGTCCGAGCTTCTCCCGCCACTCATCAGGGGTGGGCATGTTCTTCTCGGCCGCCTCTGAAATTTGCCAGTCCTTCATTTTTACTGCATCATAAGCCATATAATATCCTCCTTTTATTTTATTTATTCTTACTTTACCTTGAATATCGATAAATAGATGTTTCCCGAGATTTCACTTTATTAGCTGATACCCGCTTTTCTTTCAGCCGCTTCCACGGTGTTCATCAGCAGCATGGTCACTGTCATAGGCCCGACGCCACCGGGGACCGGAGTTATCGCCGATGCCTTCTCCTTCATGGCATCAAAGTCGACGTCACCGACCAGGCGGAAGCCTTTCTCTTTT
The DNA here is from genome assembly GCA_963726215.1 of uncultured Chloroflexia bacterium. GTDB lineage: Bacteria > Chloroflexota > Dehalococcoidia > GIF9 > UBA5629 > 9FT-COMBO-48-23. The sequence goes on along the minus strand of CAVSBU010000024.1, from coordinate 60,739 downwards.
GTCTTATCTTCCACACGGTTAACGCCGACATCGATAACCACTGCACCTTCTCTGATCATGTCAGCAGTTATCGCCTTAGGAGCCCCCATAGCTGCCACCACTATATCTGCCTGCCTGGAAAAATAGCCAATATCTTTGGTCCCGGTATGGCAGATGGTGACGGTAGCATTAGCGCCTTTCTTCTTCTGCATCAAAATAGCCGCCAGAGGTTTGCCCACAAGATTGCTCCGCCCGCAAATGACGACATGTTTGCCCTCAGGGCTATTACCACTTCTAATCAATAGTTCTTGCACTCCATGGGGAGTACAGGGCAGAGGGCAGGGCTCACCCCTGAGCGCTTTACCGACATTGACTGGATGAAAGCCGTCCACGTCTTTTTCTGCGGAGATAAAGCTGATTACCTTTTCGGTATCTATATGTTTGGGCAATGGTAACTGAACAAGTATGCCATGGAATTTCGGGTCTTTGTTTAGCTTTTCAACCGTATCCAGAACATTTTTCTCCGGGGTATCCGCTGGCAGCCGAATGGTCTCCTCATGCATGCCTATTTCCTCAGCGCCTTTCGCTTTAGCTGTAACATAGGATACCGATGCCGGGTCTTCTCCCACCAGCACCACAGCCAGCGCCGGAGTAATCCCCTTGTCTGTAATTTTTTTTACTCTGCCTTTTAATTCCTGGCGAATTTCAGCAGCTACTTCAGTGCCACTGATGATTTTTGCAGTCATATCTTATTTTCCTCCCTGTTGCTCAGCCGTTTAAATTTTGGCCAAACTCAAAATCAGAATTGCCTTTGTAATATCAGTAATTCTCACCCCCAGTCTTCTTATTATTTTATTCCGGTTATTCCGATTTCAGGTCGCGTGTTAGACAATCCGATATACTTGTCTTTTTGCACAATAACCAAGAACAGTTGATTTAGAACTTAAAGATTTAGCCCCAGCCAAAATAATAAGCTCGGGATTTGGAGTGCAATTATCCAGGGTTGCTTTCAAGTAGGACTCCGAGCTTTACTGCCAAAGCTGGATTATATCATGCACAATCAAGGGACACAAGCGAAAAAATACTGTCTTTTTATAGGGGTTTTGTTCTATTTCTTTGAGTCCGAATAGAATATTCTTTCGGACTATTGACTTTAGCTCGGTTTCCAGCTATTCTGTTTATCAACTAGAATAGCTGTAGTAGGGTGCCCAAGGGCGACCCAGGGCTTAATTGGTATGCAAGCCGGTGAAATTCCGGCACAGTCCCGCCTGCTGTGAAAGTCAGAACATCAGCCTTACTAGTATAGCTGCCTCCGCGGAGTAAGGGGGTGGGATTTATTATTTTTAATTAATCCCCTTGCTCTGGAGCAAGGGGATTTTATTTAAATATAGATTTGAAGGAGACGATAATGAGTAAACACATCCGCAATAGTCTTTACATCACAATGACATTACTAGCGCTTATGCTTCTCAGCTGCATTCCACAATCTCCCCCTGGCAATATAGTTGACGGCCTGGGTAGAAAAATAATGATTAATGCGGTACCCCAGAGAATAGTGTCTCTGGCACCAAGCAATACCGAAATCCTGTTCGCTCTTGGCCTGGGAGACAAGGTAGTCGGAGTACTGAATACTGTAACTATCCTGAAGCAGCTAAGACTAAACCTAAAGTGGGTGGTTTCAGTACCGTCGACATAGAAAAGGTTGTTTCACTCAGGCCAGATTTAGTGCTGGCAACTCAGATTCATAGCAAAACCATTATCCCAGCCCTGGAGAAACTTGGCCTAACAGTGGTCGCTCTGACGCCAAGTTCCCTTACTGGAGTGCTGGACAGTATCACACTGGTAGGAAAAATAACGGGACAAAGTAAAGAGGCTTCGGAGCTGATTAAAGACCTGAGCACACGGATTAAAGCAATAGCTGACAAAACACAAAAATTGTCTCCTGCCCAAAGACCGAGAGTTTTTTACGTCACCTGGCATGACCCGCTTGATGACCGCTGGCACAGGAACTCTAAGCAACGACGTAATCAGCCAAGCCGGCGGGCAAAACATTGCCTCCGATATCACCGGTGACAAGACAATCGACCTGGAGACAGTCATTAACAGAGACCCGGAGGTAATTATAGTCTCTGTTGGAATGGGAACCGGTGAAGACTTGCCCTGGCAATATATAAAATCTGAGTCCAGACTGAAAAATACTCAAGCACTGCTGAACGGCAGAGTGTACAAAATAGATGGTGACCTGATACATCGACCCGGTCCTCGCATAGTAGAAGCCCTGGAACAGATGGCACAATTTATTCATCCGGAACTATTCGGGCAAATCAAATGAATATTTACCATATCACCTATTCACCGGAGCCAAAGGCCGTATATCTTCATTTCTGGGGCTGTAATCTAAGCTGCCGTGCTTGCCTGTGCCACAAGGAAATCTACGACTGCCATCTCGAAGAAACAAAGAAGGTCATCTTTCAGCAAAACAAGGTGGCCGAACTAACACCGACAACATTCCTCAGCATTGAACAGGTTCAAGACATTATACGTAACCTGGAAGTGCAACAAGTTTTTTTTATGGGGCAGGAGCCAGCTACTGACCCAGAGCTGCCGGAGCTAGCCAAAAAGCCTGCATACAGAATTTGCTACCTATAATATACTGCTCACCAATGGCTTCAAGATATTGCCTGTAGAATACTTTGATGAGATAGTCTTCAGCATCAAAGCCTACACTGACAGTCTACACCGCGAGTACACCGGTAAGTCCAATATAGAAGCTCTAGCTAATTTTATTTCTCTATATAAATCCGGAGCGAAGCTTAGAGCTGAGAGCATCTTTATCCCCGAATATATCGAGCACAACGAAATTGAAAAAATCGCCAGGTTCATTGGTCAAGTAGACAAGGACATCCCTTATCGCATAGATGCCTATCTTCCAGTAGGTGATAATCCATGGCGGCGGCCCACTAACGATGAAATGAAAGCCGCGGTGACCACGGCTAAAAGATATTTAAATAATGTCTCCTGTCTGACAGGAAATGAGGAGCTTAAGTATAAGGTGACAAGGATAGTCTAGAATGGCACTGGAATCGCTTAAAGACGCAGCCATACCAGAGACCACCACTGTTTACCCCGTACAGTGGCGCAGCCGGATTTACGCCATCGTTGGGCTGGCTCTACTTTTGGGAATAACTATTGTAGTTACTTTAGGCATAGGCAGCACTGATATTCCCTTCAGCACTTTATTTCATATTCTATTGGCTAAATTGCCTTTTATCCATATAGAACCCACCTGGACAAGCAACACAGAAACCATTATTTTTGATATTCGCCTGCCGCGTTTATTGCTGGCCGGCCTGGTAGGTGCTGCGTTAGCTGTGGCCGGTACCACATATCAAGGACTTTTCCGCAATCCTCTAGCTGACCCATATCTTATCGGCGTTGCCCAAGGTGCAGCTTTAGGAGCCGTCATCGGTTTTATGCTGCCGGTATCATGGCAAATTGGCAGCATCCCCCTACTGGCATTCGTTGGTGCCGTTTCAGCGGCAGCCATGGTCTACTCCATAGCCAAAGTCGGAAAAACTCTCCCCATGACCACACTAATCCTGGCTGGTGTAGCCATCGGCGCTTTTCTGGCAGCGATTACTTCATATTTAATGATTGCTTCAGGCGACAAATTACACGGCATTATCTCCTGGCTACTGGGCTCGTTTTCACTAACCAGCTGGTGGCAGGTGGCAATGGTAACACCCTACATTCTAATTGGTACAGTAATCATCTGGCTCTATGCCCGCCCTCTAAATGTAATGCAACTCGATGAAGAACAAGCACAGCAGCTGGGCATCAACGTGGAACAAGTCAAGCTGATTTTGCTCGGAGCTGCAACTTTGATAACCGCGGCTGCGGTCTGCTTCTGCGGTATCATTGGCTTTGTTGGCATCATTATCCCCCACGCCAGTGCGGCTTATATGGGGCCCCGACCACCGCTTCCTACTGCCGCTGGCTACATTTGCCGGAGCTATTTTCTTGATTCTAGCCGACACTGCCGCCCGAACTATGCTGGCGCCTACTGAGGTGCCGATAGGTGTCATCACCGCCTTTCTTGGAGCCCCTTTCTTTCTTTATCTATTGCGACAAAAGAAGAGAGCCATATTTTAAATGTTCAACTTACGATTAGATAACGTCAGCCTAGGCTACGGCAAACAAACGGTGCTTCATAACGTCAGCTTCGAAGCCAAACCGGGAGAAATGCTGGGCATAATCGGCCCTAACGGCTCCGGTAAATCGACTTTGATAAGAGGCATAACCCGACTTATCCAGCCAAGCTCACGGAAAAATTTTCCTTGACGGCAGTGACATATCTGGTATAAACAGGCAGAAACTAGCCCAACTGGTGGCTGTTGTTCCTCAAAACCCGACCCTGCCTGAACCGTTCACCGCTCTCGAGGTGGTGCTTATGGGACGTACCCCACATCTGGGCCTACTGAGGTATGAAGGGAAAAAGGACCTGGCTATCGTCAAAGGTGCCATGGAAGCTACCCAGACGCTTGCCTTTGCTGAACGCAGAGTTGGCGAGCTGTCCGGAGGCGAAAGACAACGCCTGACTATCGCCCGCGCCTTAGCCCAGGAACCGAAAATAATACTTATGGATGAACCTACTGCCAATCTAGACATTAATTACCAGATAGAGACTTTAGATTTGGCTCGCCAACTGTGCCGGAAACAGAAACTAATTGTGGTGGTGACGCTTCATGATTTAAACCTGGCATCTCAATATTGCGACCGGCTGGTACTGCTCAGTGATGGAAGGGTGTATTGCCAGGGAATCCCCAAGACGGTGATAAATGCCCAGACTATCAAGGAGGTTTACGGGGCGGAAGTCTATGTCTATCCTCATCCGGTTAATAACTTGCCGGCTACCCTTATCGTCTCTGACAAAGATAGATAAATTATTCGAGAAATTATGGAAAAAATAGTTATCCTGCTCATAGCTCTTACGCTCGACCTCATTTTTGGTGAGCCACCCAACGCCTGGCATCCGGTAGCCTGGTTAGGGAAGCTAATTTCACTGGAAACAAAACTAGCCCCACACAGGGGTAAGATTCAGGCAGCTTGCTTATGGCGTCAGCATGGTTTTAGTTACGCTTGGACTGATTGTCGACAGCTATTTATTTTTTGCTTGCCCATCTGAGTGAGTTTAACCTCATAGTTTATGTCATTGTCGCCGGGCTCTTTCTAAAATTCAGTTTTTCCTTACGCGGACTTAGGCAAGCCGTTGATACGGTTAAAAGACTTCTAGCCAAAGATAATCTGGAACAGGCACGCCTAAGCTTGAAGTCTCTGGTCAGCCGTGACACCACTGAACTCAGCAAGAGCCAGGTGATATCAGCCACAGTAGAGTCAGCAGCCGAGAATATATGCGACAGCTTTGTAGCTCCTCTATTTTACTTCTTTATCTTCGGCGTGCCTGGTGCCATAGCTTACCGAATAATAAATACCTTTGATACTATGGTAGGCTACCATGGACAATGGGAATATCTGGGTAAATTCGCTGCCCGATTGGACGATGTGGCCAATTTCATCCCGGCACGGCTTACCGCCCTGATAATAGTTCTGGCTTCCCTGATATGCCGAAAGAATATCTCACAAGCCTGGCATATTATGATTCGTGACCATAAGAAAACAGAAAGCCCCAACGCCGGCTGGACAATGAGCGCCATCGCCGGTGCCCTGGAAGTACAACTAGAAAAAGCCGGCCATTACAAGCTGGGTGACAACCATCTATCCACTGTCACTTGATACTATTGATGCCTCCCGGCAAATTATTATGGTGGCCGCCATTATCTGGAGCTCAATATTCATCTTAGCCGAGGTGATATATTTTGTTGCGACCTAGACCAGCTATAGATAAGCTTACCCCCTGCATTCACGGTGGCATTGACTACGCAGAGTTAAAGAGCCTTGGTATTTCCCCGGAGGCTGTCCTCGACTTCAGCGTTAGCATGTAATCCATTCGGGCCACCACCGGGCATAAGAGAAGCTTTAGCCAACACATCAATCGAACGCTATCCTGACTCTGAAGCCAGTGAACTAAAACAAGCGCTGGCTAAAAAGCTAGGCATATCCCCAGATAATCTCATAATAGGCAGTGGCTCCACCGAGCTAATCAGGCTGCTAGCTACCGCCTATTTTGAACCCGATGATTTAGTCATTATCCCTCAACCGACCTATGGCGAATATGAAACCGCCTGTCAACTCGCCGATGCTCAAATACTGAAACAGCCAATCCTCAAAGAACCAGACTTCCAGCTAGATATAACCGAAATGATAAACTTGCTCCAAAAACACCGACCTAAAGCCATTTTTCTGTGCAATCCCAATAACCCTACCGGACAATATATGTCCAAAGAAGAAGTTGTGCAGATTATGTCAAGTGCCCAGGAAAGCCTGATCATACTTGATGAAGCCTATATCGCTTTCACCGAAAACGCCTGGGCATCTCGTGATTTAATAAACCGTGGCAATTTAGTTATCCTGCGGTCGATGACCAAGGACTATGCCCTGGCTGGACTGCGCCTCGGCTATGCCATAGCCGCCGAGCCAATTATCTCCGTCTTGAAACGTGTCCGCCCACCCTGGAATGTCAATACCGTAGCCCAGAAAGCCGGCATCGTTGCCCTGAATGCCGATAGCTATCTCAAGGAATGCAATAACAAAATCGAGAAGCCAAAAATTTCCTGATAAAAGAACTGGAACGCCTTGGGCTATCGCCACTACCCTCGCAAACCAATTTCTTCCTGGTCAAAGTCGGCAATGCCACAGCCTTCAGACAAGCTTTATTAAAGAAAGGTATACTGGTGCGTGATTGCACGTCATTCGGCTTACCGCAATATATACGCCTGGCACCGCGCTCCTTGCCGGAGTGCCAGAAGCTAATCGAAGCCATAAAAGATGTGGGAGTCACTGAGCCATGCCAGCTAAAACCCTAATGATACAGGGCACAGCTTCATCTGTAGGCAAAAGCATCATCGTGGCCGGCTTATGCCGTATTTTCCGGCAAGATGGCTTCAAAGTCGCCCCGTTCAAAGCACAGAATATGGCCTTAAACTCCTTCGTTACCAAGGAAGGCGGCGAAATCGGACGGGCTCAAGCAGTACAGGCTGAGGCAGCCGGCATTGAGCCTTCAGTCCACATGAACCCTGTCCTGCTTAAACCCGAAGCCGATGCCAGCTCACAGGTAATCGTTTTAGGCAAGGTAGCCAAAAATCTGAAGGCCAGCCAGTATTACAGCTACACCCCCAAACTACTGAAGATTATTGAGGACTCTTTAAATCATCTACTGTGCCACCTATGATATTGTGGTCATCGAAGGAGCCGGCAGCCCGGCAGAGATAAACCTTAAAGAGAGGGAAATAGTCAACATGAGAGTGGCCAAAATGGCTAACGCTCCCGTTCTCCTTGTCGGCGATATCGACCGCGGCGGCGTCTTCGCTTCCCTCATCGGCACCCTGGAACTACTAACTAAACAAGAGCGTGACCTTATTAAAGGATTCATCATCAATAAATTCCGCGGTGACCTAAAGCTACTGAAACCGGGGCTGGACATGCTGGAGAAACGAACCGGCAAGCCAGTTCTGGGAGTCATCCCCTATTTCCGGGACATCACCATCGCCCAGGAGGACTCGGTTTATCTGGATGAAAGGCAAGCAAGCTCAACCAACGGAACTGTTAGATGTGGCTGTGATACGCCTACCCCATATCTCCAACTATGATGATTTCGACCCATTGGAAGAGCAAGGCTGTACCGTCCGCTATGTGTCCAGCACCTCAGAATTAGGAAATCCAGACCTGCTCATCCTGCCCGGCACCAAGAGCACCATCGCCGATTTAATCCACTTGCAACAACAAGGACTGGTGCAGGTTATTATCAAACTAGCGCAGTCCGGCATTCCAATAATAGGTATTTGCGGCGGCTATCAGATGCTGGGCAAGAAGCATACTCGACCCTGAGAAAATCGAATCAAAGCAGGACAGCATTGCCGGGCTTGGCTTGCTCAATAGCACCACTATATTCAACAGCGACAAAACAACCACCCAGATTAAAGCCCGCGTTGCTGCCGACGACGGCTTATTTAAAGGTCTGAAGGATATGGATATCACTGGCTACGAGATTCACATGGGGCAAACTACAAGCCAGAACTGCCTGCCAGCACTCCATGTCTTTGAAACACCTCAAGGGAAAGTCAATTATTTCGATGGTGCTGTCAGCAACAACGGACTCATATTCGGCACCTACATTCACGGCTTATTTCACAATGCCGAATTCACACACCGCCTCCTGAACCGGCTGCGACAGCTTCGCGGATTGCCAGCAACCCCAGCCTCATCAATAAACAAACAGGAAATGTATGATAAACTAGCCGATATAATCAGACATAACCTCGATATGTCACAGGTCTACAAAATAACTCTCGGGAGGAATCATGGTTGAAAAAAACGGCAAAGGTCTCGTCCACGTCTACACTGGCGATGGTAAAGGCAAGACCACAGCGGCTTTAGGTCTGGCAATGAGAGCCGTAGGACAAGGTATGAAGGTAGCCTTTATCCAGTTCATAAAAGGTGAACCTTGCGGCGAGCATTTTTTTGTCAAAGCAGTATAAACCCTTTGAAATAGTCCAGATAAGTGTCGGCGATAGTTTTAAGAAATCTAAGGAACAGTTGAGCCAGGAAGCCCAGCAGACGCTGGCCTATGCCGAGCAGGAAATACTCAGTGGGAAATATGACCTGGTCGTTCTCGATGAAATCTTCGTCGCCATCAACCAGGGCTTGATAACCGTTAAACAGGTTTTAGAATTGCTGGACTCAAAGCCAGTCTCAGTTGAACTGGTGCTAACCGGTCGGAACGCACCTCCAGAGATAGTCCAGCGAGCCGATTTAGTCACCGAGATGCTCATGATTAAGCATCCCTTCACCGAGGGAACAAGCGCCAGCGTGGCATCGAATACTAACAGATAAGGAGCTTAAACTATGGCCACTTCCTTAGACACGATACTTAAGAGAAATAAAGCCGCTGGACAGCTCAGCAATGGCAGCCGCCCAAAGCCGCCAGAACAGCCTGACCAAGCCACATGGCAGCTTGGGCAGACTGGAAGAGCTGTCAATTCAGCTCGCCGGAATTAAAGGTACAGCCACACCTAAACTGGAACATAAATCCATAATTGTCATGGCTGCCGACCACGGCGTCGCTGCTGAAACAGTCAGCCTCTACCCCCAGGAAGTAACCCGCCAGATGGTCCTCAACTTCCTCAAAGGCGGTGCCGCTATAAACGTCCTGGCCGGTCAAATAGGCGCCCGGGTTATAGTTGTAGACATGGGGGTAAAAGGCGGCTTCCAACCGTTGCCCGGATTATTATGTAAAATGATTGACTTCGGCACCAAGAACATGACACAAGGACCGGCGATGACCCGCCAGCAAGCTATAGATACCATAGAAGCCGGCATCCAAGCGGTTGAAGCTGAGATGGCCAAGAGACTTGATATCATCGGCACCGGAGATATGGGCATCGGCAATACCACCGCCAGCAGCGCCATCTTCGCTGCCATCAGCGGCAAACCAGCCCAAGAAAATCACCGGCCGGGGCACCGGCATTGGGGATAAGCAGCTTGCCCATAAAATCAAAGTGATAGAAAGAGCCTTATCAGTTAACAAGCCGAATCCCAAAGACCCGATAGATGTATTAGCCAAGGTCGGTGGCTTCGAAATCGGCGGCCTGGCTGGAGTTATGCTGGCCGGTGCTGCCTACAGAATCCCGGTGGTCATTGACGGCTTCATCTCCGGGGCTGCAGCGCTCATCGCCACCGGCCTGTCACCCCAGGCCAAAGACTACCTCATTGCCGCCCATCTCTCGGCAGAGGCAGGGCATGAGCTGCTGCTCCAGTTCCTCGGGCTGAAGCCGCTGCTCAACTTGAACATGCGGCTGGGTGAAGGCACCGGCGCTGTTATAGGCATCTTTCTGGCCGAAGCCGCCGCCAGAACTCTGAGCCAGATGGCTACCTTCGCCCAAGCCGGCGTTTCTGAAGCCAAACCACTGGAACCACATCAAGGAGCTTAAACTTTGGGTTTCTGGGCAGCACTTCAATTTCTAACCATATTTCCAACCCCTCTCCGCCATAAGGTCACCGCCAAGACCTCCGGCCAATCCCTGACTTATTTCCCGCTGGTCGGCTTAATTCTCGGAGCCATCTTGCTTGGCCTTCACTACGGCTTGATTCTGATTCTGCCATCTTCCGTGGTAAATGCACTGCTTATCATAGCCCTGGTTATCCTGACCGGAGCCCATCATCTTGACGGCTTCATCGACACCTGCGACGGCGTTATTGCCGGCAAATCGAAGAAAGAAAGGCTGGCCATAATGTCGGATACCAAGGTCGGTGCCTTCGGCATCGTCGGCGCCATCCTCCTGCTATTGCTCAAATATGTCTCCCTGTCCTCAGCACCGATATTGCCAGCCTTGCTGCTTATGCCCACCTTAAGCCGCTGGACAATGGTCTCCATCATCTTCATCTTTCCCTATGCCAAAAGCTCCGGCATGGGGCTGGCCTTCAAACAAGGCGCCAACTGGCAGAGGCTGACCATAGCCACAATCATAGCTTTAATTGTCGCCGTAGCGCTGAAGTGGTGGGGATTGGTGCTGATGGCAGCCCTGTGGCTCATTGCCTTCGGCATCGCCAGCTACTTCCGCTCCCGCCTGGGCGGGCTTACCGGCGATAATTACGGAGCCATCAACGAGCTTTCTGAGGTTCTGGTACTTCTGCTACTAATCTTAATTGGGAGGTTACTATGACCGAATATGCAGCTTCATGGAGCGGCGGCAAAGACAGCTGCTTCGCCTACTGGAAAGCGATCTCCCAGGGCTTGAAGGTCAGCCATCTGCTCAACTTCATAAATGCAAGATTCAACAAAGGCTATGTCTCACGGCTTGGACCGCAAACTGATAGCTTTACAGGCACAGGCTATGGGACTGCCCATACTCCAGCAAAAAGTCACCTGGGAGACCTACGAAGCCGGATTCAAAGACGCCCTGGAAAAGCTGAAGCTGAAAGGCATTACCGGCCTGGTCACCGGCGACATCTACCTCCAGGAACACAAGGACTGGATAGACAGGGTCTGCGGTGAATCGGGGGTTAAAGCGGTATTGCCCTTGTGGGAAATGGATACCGCCCAGCTTCTAACCGACTTCATCGAGGCTGGCTTCAAAGCCATTATCGTCAGCGTCAAAGCTCAATTCCTCGGCAAAGAATGGCTGGGCAGGCAGGTGGACAGCAAACTGGCTTCTGAACTCAGCCAGCTTGGCGAATATTGATGTCTGCGGCGAAGGCGGGGAATTTCACACCTTTGTTTATGACGGGCCAGCTTTTAAGAAGCCCGTAAAAATAGGCAAGGCAGTCCCTATAGCCAGAAACGACCACTGGACTTTAGACATACTGGAGTACAGCCTTGGCTAAGGAAATCATCCTCCTACTCGGCGGTGCCCGCAGCGGCAAAAGCCATTACGCCCAGCAGCTGGCTGCAGAACTCGGCGACAAAGTCCTCTTTGTCGCCACCGGCGAGGCGCTGGATGAAGAGATGCAGGCCCGGATTGCCGAGCACAAAAAAGCCCGCCCCAAAAACTGGCGAACACTGGAGATACCAACCGGCATCGGCAAAGGAATAGAAAAACAAATCGGCGATGCCGAGGTAGTAATCATAGACTGCCTCACCCTGCTCATCTCCAACCTGCTCCGTGGCGAGCCTGACTACCCGGAAGCGGAAAAAAGAGTGACAGCTGAAATAAACGAGCTTATCGCCGCCATGGACAAGCTCGATGCCAGCTTCGTCATCGTCTCCAACGAGGTCGGCATGGGCCTGGTGCCCGAAACCAAGCTCGGCCGCATCTACCGCGACCTGCTGGGCAAAGCCAACCAGCTACTCGCCAGCCACGCCACCGAAGTCTATCTCATGGTAGCCTGCCTGCCGGTCCAGGGTAAAAGGACAATGACCACCCCCACATAGGTTAGCATTTTCATGACATCAGTTCGCAGATTGCACAGTTATAGAGAGTATCAAGCAGGTTTAGGATATCACCACAGCCAAAAGTAACAAAACGTCATTCTGTTTTCATTTCCTCATTGATGATTTTAGCAACGTCAAGCGCCATGAGATATCGACTATTTTCACCCCAAAAATAGGATACACCTATACCTGCTCCAATGATATAATTCCGTTATTGAATAGTATGTAGGAGGTAAAGAAATATGCGCGCAGTTATCCTTGCCGATGGCAAATTAGCTATAAAAGATGTGCCTAAACCTTCCCCTGGTTACGAAGAAGCCTTGGTCAAGATTACCACCGCAGGTGTTTGCCACTCGGACCTACATTTGGTTAAGGGGGATTGGCCCGGGTTTGTCCGACCATTTCCAATTCCGATGGGTCATGAAGGCATAGGAATAGTCGAGGAGTTAGGTCCTGGAGCGGAGAGATTTATACAGAAAGGCGATAGGGTTATATTGGGTCTCGGTGGCACAGGAGGAGGATACTGGTGTGGTGCTTGTGAATATTGCCTCAGTGGAAGACCTAGGCTATGCAAACAAGCTAAGGGCATTATTGGTACCTATGCCGAGTACATTTCGCTTTGGGTAAAATCATTAGTAAAGCTACCTGAGGAAATAAGCGACAGAGAAGTCCCATTGGCATGTGGAGGCTTAACAGCCTATAGCGCCGTCAAAAAGCTTATCAAATTCGGTGTTTTGCCAGGTAAGCCCGTAGCGATCGTTGGCGCGGCGGGTGGGCTTGGTCACTACGCAGTACAGATAGCCAAGGCGTTCGGGTATAAAGTTGTCGGAGTTGATGTGAGCCAGGAAAAAATAGAATTCATGAAGAGCCAGGGTGCTGATTACGCTGTGCCTGTAAGCGAAGCAGTCGAATTCGTTAAGGAGAAATTTGGTGGCGTGTACGCAAGTATCGTATTTTCACCAAGAATAGCTGGCTTTGAGCTTGGATTAAGATTAATGAAGCGTGGAGGAGTATTTGTTGGCGTTGGAATGCCTGCCGTGAGCGAAGGACCAATATCGATAACCCCATTGGAGCTGTTAGGCAGAGACCCGCTCATAATGGCATCGGCAGTGGGTACAGTAGAGGAAATGAGAGAATTAGTTCAATTGGCCGTGGATGGTAAAGTCAAAACTCATGTAGGTAGAGTTGCCAGCTTGTCGGAAATCAGTCAAGTACTTAGGGATATGGACGAAGGAAAATACGCTGGCAGGGCCATTATTGATAATATGACGAAATAGAGGGGATGATTGAAACAAAATAAGAGGTGAGGAAGCAAAGTCCTGGTGTTGCACCATTGGTACCTCGTTGGTTCCGTTCTGCTATAAATGACAATTAGGTGCCTCAATTATATAGTGATAAAATAATAGTAGGATTGAGGTTCCTGATGGTCTTATGAAGTGGCGATGTCCGCAACCAGACAAAGCAAGGCAAAGAGGCTGTCTTGATATTAAAGAAGATGGTCGGTGCATACGAAAGGAATGGAGTGGTGGTATCACTTACTTCAAGGAAAAGAAAATCGATGCACGGGCTAAAGCAGAAGTTTACTGTGAGCGGATTAAAGACATATTGCGAGAAGAATGAGCTAACAATACATCGAATTGTGCAGTTGCATTTCTGGACTGAATCAGTGCTCGGTTGAACTCTCGAAGTCGAAATCTATATGAAATCGGTGGAGGAATCAATGCACAAATGGTGCAAGCAGGATTACCACACAGTATTCTTCTGTATAAATCTAGTGAATATATAAATAGCTAATTATCACCATTGGTTAATGCTTAGAAATGCCTGTTCCGGGTTAGCCCGCGCTCGCCTCACTAAATCCTTAGCTTCCCCAACTAATATCTCATATTCGTCATTTGCCATTGCTGTTATAGCTGCCCTGGCTACTTCAGATGGCGGTATACCTCTATATTCCTGGTCTCCTTCTTCAGTAGTCCCTTTGCCTAGTTCAGTATCCACCGCAGGTGGCACTATTTCAAATACTTTTATGGAAGTATCTCTTAACTGATATCTAAGGGATACGGTAAACGAATGAACTGCAGCCTTGGTAGCGCAATAAACAGGCATAGATGCTATGGGCACAAAACCTAATCCAGAGGAAACATTGATAATAGCTGCTTCCTTTTTTTTAAGCAGGAATGGAATAAAATATGCAGACAGGTGAATAGGAGCAACCAAATTGGTCTCGATTTCATCTTCACCACTGAACAGGTCTTGAGTCCCTTTCTTGAGATTTACCATCCTTTGAATCCCGGCGTTATTTATCAATACATTAAGGTCTTTAAAATTAGCTTCGACCCACTTGAATAATGATTCGCGTTCTTTCTCCTTAGACATATCACATACTCTAGTCTGTATTTGTGGAAGCTTGTCTTTAGCTTCTTTCAGCTTACTTTCCCTTCTGCCACATATAATTACCTTATTGCCAGCATTTACCAGGGCCTGAGCCAGAGAGAAACCAATGCCTGTGGCTCCGCCGGTAATTAAGATTGTATTATCTTTAATCTTCATTATTTCCCTCACTACCTAAAGTTTGCCTTCTATAATTATAGCAACATCTCTATAACGGAACAGCGCTCAGCAAATAGCCAGAAATGTGTGTACTGCTTGTATGAATGAATGTATGCTATTGAGTAAAGACTGACACCGAATTAGCCTTTAGTTGAATCCTCGGAGTCAAACTCGATATGAAACAGATGAAGTAATCGGTGCGCTACTGGGGCAAGCATTACGGCAACGGCAACAAGAAAGACTATACCGGAAAATAGCGCGTAAAAGGCGGCAAACAGCTTTCCAGCATTTGTGTATAGCTGATTTACCGGCCCCATGCCGCCGAGAATCATGGCCGCATTGACCGTGGAATCAATCCAGGATAAGCCTTCGAATACGTGATAGCCGATAATGCCGAGCGCCAGCGAAGCGACAACAATTCCCACTGCAATACCGACATGCAGAAGAATGCGCAGAAAAAACGCAGCTCTGGAAATTATCGGCTGACGGTAATGCTCATATATCATATTACTAACCGTGTTCCCAACGACATGTCGTCAGTTTCGGCTCGTCCAGAGCCTTAATTATACCACGTCATACTGGCTGGCGACGGTCACTCTTAAGACTGAGAGAAATCTTCTGCTTCAGCTCATAGTAACGTCCCCCTGGCTCAGCTGTTCTTTTCTGCCCCGGCTGCCCAAAGATTGACTACCTGGTATCGACAAATGGCGGCCTGACTACTATAATAGATACAAGGTATATAAAACCTATACTCATGAAGAAACACATCTTATTAAGCCAGGGCATTGGTCAAGGTCTTTACCTGACACTGATTTGCCTGCTCAGCCATCTTCAGTGTCTTTTTCCTTTTCGCCGGCCCTGTCCAGGCAGCCCCAACCATCTTCCCCAGCTCCTTGCCAAATGGGCAGGTTGGTACATCCTATACAGCAACTTTAATTGCGGCGCCACTGGCATGTCCCTGCACATGGTCAGTAACAGGCGGCTCTCTACCACCGGGGCTGACTCTCAATGCAGCCTCGGGTGTTATTTCAGGCACTCCCACCACGGCCGGGACATACACCTTCATCGTTACGGTTACTGACACAACTGGCCCTTCCTCTCGCGCAGGGCTTCTTCATCACCATTACTCAACCTCCATTAAGGTTCCTTACAACCAGTTTATTATCGGCAAAAGAGGGTGAAAGCTATACGGATATGATAAGAGTCAGCGGCGGGACAACACCATATACCTGGTCTATGCTCTAGTGGGACATTGCCCTCAGGACTAACTCTCAATGCAGTGCACCGGCTACATTTCAGGCATTCCAGACAAAGGTACTGCCGGCAGCTATAGCTTCATAGTTGAGGTCACTGACAGCTCAGCCACAACTCTATCCGGTCAACAAGCTTCAGCATAACCGTCGAGAAGGGAGGCTATGAAGCTACTATCACCATCAGCAGCGGCCTCAAATCTGGCCAGACAAAAGTATCTGCGTCAGGAAGTATCATTGCTACGCTGCGCGGCGGCGAATCCACCACACTCAGCCTCGACCTCGGTGTCATCCGCTCTATTAGCGTCGACTCTATTGTCGAAGACCCGACAGAGGTTGGTATCAGATACAAGGCCGAGGAAAATGCCATAACCGTAACTGAATCGTCGCCTAATGCCAATTTCACTTATAACACAGAATATTCTATCGACTTCAAAACCGAGCCTTCAAAGGTAGGCCAGCTATCAGGCTCCGGTTGGTATAAGGAAGACTACACGCTCAGAACCAGTGCCCCGGACGAGGTTAATGACCCGAATAGCCCGGGTATACAATACCGTTTCGCCTACTGGAAATTACCTACAGGTGAAACTGCCTCGGGCAGAGACCTGAGCCTGACGGTCAACGCCGCCGGAAGCTGCACAGCCTACTACGATACCTACTACAGGCTGACCCTGACATCGCCTTATGGCGAAGCGGAGGGCAGCGATTGGTACAAGGCGGGCAGCGAAGCTAAATGGAGTATGAATAATCCGCAAGTCCGAATACAGGGTATTCTCGGTGTATTCGGAGGCAAGCTAAATGCCGTCAATTCCAGTGGCACTACTCTGATGGATAGCCCCAAGACAGTGACTATAGATTGGCAGCCTGACTACACCCTGCCATTCATTATGATACCTCTAACAATTGTCTTGCTTGTCCTGGGCGGCTACGGATTGTACTTGCTGCTACGCAGTCTGCAACCAAAACCGGCAGCACCACCACCACCGTATTATCCATATATGCCCCCACCGCCACCTCCCCAACCCATACAACCACCTCAAACCACAGTGGTAATGATAGGTGGAGATAAGCCAAAACTAGGTCCGGGGACAACTAGAGAGCAGCTCATGGAGAAATTCGGCGAGCTTCTCCAGATATACGAGGATGAAATTAAAGTCTACAACAGCGCCCAAAGAACTGCCCGGAGTCCAAACGGTTGGGGCAGATAAAAGACTGCCGGCACCGGAATCAATACCACCGGCCGCAGCCGAAGCAGCAGTTCCACCTGAAGAGGAAACCACAACATGCAACTTCACCTCGAAGAGGCCTTTGAGAGTAGTCGTCAGCAATTGGAGACAATTAGAAACCAGGACTGCGACACTGTCAAAAACAGCTGATAAAAAGACAGCCGAAGGTATGCCTGGCATAGCCATAATGTGGGCGCGTGATATATTCCAGGAGTGGGAAATCCTGAGCTGCTGGTTGCCTCGTGGTCATAAAGAACCCCACGAAGGTAGCGTAGAAATAGTTTACAGCCGGATGAACACTGCGACTGAAGAGAGAATCTATGCTCCGGGGCAGGACCTGGAACCACCTGCACCTCACTATACCGACGGTATGCCGCAAGTAGATGTCGCTGCCAGAGAGGTTGTTGCCCCCGAGAAGCTGCCCCCTGAAACGGCATCTTAAGAAAACCTCCAAACTAATCTCCCTCTCCTTTTATGGTCATTAACTAAATATATTGTTATTCAGCAAAGGCAAAGGTATTTTGCCTTGAGTAGATTGGTGCGTCTGCTGCAATCGTGTCCGGACGGCATGTAACCCACCCTTCATGCTATTGATAATGTATTATTAGGCAATAATCATTAAGAGAGAAAAATAAGAATTAGATTGACCTCGTCGGCAGAACAAAGAGGTAGTGCCAGTCTCTAGCCTCCGTAAGCAACCAGATTGGGAAATCCTAAATACTCAACCCTCGAATTCTAAACAATACCAAAATTCGAATTCTCCAAGTTCAAAAAACAGTTTTGGTTGTTAGTATTTAGGGCTTTGAATTTGTTTGGAGCTTAGAAATTCGGATTTAGGATTTCGGCGGATGTAATGCTAAAATAAATAGTCAATTTATTCCGCAAGGACATAGTATGCCTTTAGAAAACATAATTGTAAAAGGGGCTCGCGAGCATAACCTCAAGAATATAGATGTAGCTATACCTCGTGATAAGCTGGTAGTCATCACTGGCGTTTCCGGCTCAGGCAAGAGCTCTCTAGCTTTCGATACCATATATGCCGAAGGACAGCGCCGCTATGTAGAATCGCTGTCCGCCTATGCCCGACAGTTCTTAGGGCGAATGGAAAAGCCCGATGTTGATTACATCGAAGGCCTGAGCCCGGCTATCTCAATCGACCAAAAAGGACCATCTCACAATCCACGCTCCACGGTAGGCACAGTGACCGAGATTTATGACTATTTGCGACTTCTTTTCGCCCGGGTCGGTCATCCCCACTGCCCCAAATGCGGACGTGAAATCTGCCGACAGACAGTGCAACAAATTGTAGATGCAGTACAAGAAATACCAGCCGGCAGCAGAATTATGATTCTAGCACCGTTAATCAGAGACCGGAAAGGTGAACACCTGGCCGTTTTCGATGACCTACGCAAGGCAGGGTTTGTCCGGGTTCGCATTGACGGACATATCCACGACCTCTCCGAAGAGTTCGAATTAGACAAGAACAAGAAGCACACCATTGAAGCTGTGATTGACCGGCTCCAGATAGGCGAAGCTGAAAAAAGCCGCATTGCCGATTCAGTGGAAACGGCGCTGAAGCTTGGGGCCGGAGTCGTTCTCGTCTCAATTATAGATGGAGATGAACTACTGTTCTCCGAGCATTTCGCCTGTGTCCTTTGCGGCATGAGCCTCGGTGAAATCGCCCCACGGACCTTCAGCTTTAATAGCCCACACGGAGCCTGTCCGGCATGCAGCGGACTTGGCATAAAGCTGGAGATAGACCCGGACTTGCTTATACCCAACAAAGACCTCAGTTTAGCGCAGGGTGCTATCCATGCCTGGGGATGGTTTGCCTGGCATGCCAGCGAACTTCAGGATTTAGCCCGCCGCTACGGTTTCTCACTTAGCACTCCGGTGAATAAGCTCAGCAAAGAGCATCTCAGCCTCGTCCTCTACGGCGAAGATGGAGAACTGGTAAAATACCGAAATCGCTATGGTCGAATCAGAGAATACTTTACCAGCTACGAAGGTGCAATCCCTTATCTGGAACGGATTTATCGCGACACCGAATCCAGCAATACCCGCGCTGAAATTGAACGATATATGGCTTCTTCTCCATGCCCAGTCTGTCACGGAAAGCGGCTTAAGCCTGAATCTCTGGCTATTACGATAGATGGCATGAATATAATCGAAGTTACCGAACTATCTGCCTCGGAAGCATTGCGCTGGATGCATCTTCTCAATGACCAAGTCAAGCCCCGTTTAACACCACACGAGCTAAAGATAGCCCACCAGATACTAAAGGAGATAAGCACCCGCCTGGGCTTTCTTATAGACATTGGGCTGGGCTACCTGACCTTAGACCGTCCCTCAGCAACCTTGAGCGGTGGTGAAGCCCAGAGAATCCGCCTGGCTACTCAAATCGGCAGTGGCCTCATGGGAGTACTTTATATTTGCGATGAGCCTACAATTGGTCTGCATCCGGCTGATATTCATCGCCTTGTTGAAACAATGAAGCGACTGCGCGACCTCGGCAATACGGTCCTCATCGTTGAGCATGATGAAGCCATGATGCGAGCGGCTGACTATATTATTGATATGGGGCCCGGAGCCGGAGAACATGGCGGGCAGATTGTAGCTACTGGAACCCTGACAGATATCATGCACTGCCCGGAATCAATAACCGGCCAATACCTCAGCAGAGCCAAACAAATTCCTTTGCCGCAAAGTCGCCGCCCTGGTTCAGGCAAAGAATTGATAATCAAGGGTGCACGCGAAAACAACCTGAAAAATATTGATGTCCCTATACCTTTGGGCAAGTTTGTCTGCATCAGCGGCGTATCAGGCAGCGGCAAAAGCACACTTATCAACGAGGTACTGTACAAGAAACTGGCTCAAATATTTTACAGGGCCAAGGATAGGCCTGGAAAATGTGACGGTATTATCGGCATTGAGCATATCGATAAGGTCATCAACATCGACCAATCACCTATCGGCCGTACTCCACGCAGTAACCCGGCTACCTATACCGGCACCTTTACCCCTATTCGTGAACTATTTGCCACGGTACCCGAAGCCCGCATGCGCGGCTATCGGCCGGGGCGTTTTTCTTTTAACGTCCGCGGCGGCCGCTGCGAAGCCTGTCAGGGCGAAGGCTATATTCAGATAGAGATGCAGTTTCTTCCCGATGTTACAGTGCCCTGTGAGGTATGCAAAGGCAAGCGTTATAATCGCGAGGCGCTGGAGATTTATTTCAAAGGCAAGAACATAGCTGACATTCTGGATATGAGCGTGGATGAGGCTTTAACCTTCTTTGAGCACTTCCCTAAAGTGAGAAACAAACTGGAGACACTGCGTGATGTTGGCTTAAGCTATATACGTCTGGGACAGCCAGCCCCAACTCTTTCCGGCGGCGAAGCCCAGCGGGTAAAACTTGCCACCGAATTATCTCGCCGCTCTACGGGCAAGACCCTTTATATCCTCGACGAACCGACTACAGGCCTGTCTTTCGCCGACATAGCCTGCCTGCTTCAGGTGCTTCAACGGCTGGTAGATGCCGGCAATACGGTAGTAATTATTGAACACCACGTAGATGTAATGAAAAACGCCGATTATATTATAGACCTTGGGCCTGGTGCTGGTGATGAAGGCGGTTATATTATAGCCACCGGCACACCCGAAGAGGTAGCACAAATAGATACCTCATTCACCGGCCAATATCTCCGCAATGCGCTGGAAAAGCAACAGGAAGAGTACTCTTTAGCTAAGCAATAGTTGCTTGTCCAATAACTGAAAAAGCCAATTATTCGGAGGCTTGCTGTATCTCTTGCGCCATCAGATTCTGGCGCGCATATTTGTAAATCTCTATGGCAGTGGCCGTCAACGGGACAACCAGTATTATACCCCACAAGCCGGCAATATAAGCCCCCAAAGGAAGCAAAACCAGAATCATGGCCGGATGTATCCTTAGATAACCTCCATGAATTCTGGGGACAAGCAATATATTTTCCAGTAGTTGGACAGCAAGATAGACAACAGCTACCCAGATTGCCTTTTCCGGTGCTATAGCCAGTACGACAATTACACCAACAGCACCACCAATCCACGGACCTAATATGGGAACAAACTCCATCATCCCCTGAAGAGCAGCCAGCGCCGGAGCAAGTGTTATCCCCAAAGCAGCTAACCCGATAAAAGCACAAAACAGCCACGACGGCAGAAAGCACTAGCTGGGCACGAATCCATCGCCCCAGCACCTTGTCTATGACCGCGACAACACCTCTGACATGTTCAGCCATCTGCGGAGAAAAAGCAGAATAAAAGCCGCTCTTAGTTTTTCCCAATCTTTTAAGATGTAGAAAAGGAACACAGGCAAGGCAACAAAACCGAGGATTAAGCCAAATGTGCTCGAAACATATGAAAGACCCTTGGCGAAGGCACTTTGCATAGCATTGCCCAATGCCGTACCTGCATTTTGAGAATACCTCCTACCTGCTGCTGTGTTTCAGGAGGAAACCATTGTTGAAAACCTTGAAGCCAACCCTGTACGGTCCGCAAACCTTCAGAAAAATACTGGGTGCATTTTTCAGTAAAATTGAAAAGGAACTAACCACGCCTGTAACGATATAGAAAGCCAATATGCCAACGACCACCAGGATTACTATAAAGATAAGTGCTATCAAAGAGGCTCGCCTGGCTGATAACCACCTGCCTTGACCGGGCAACTTCCTCTCAAGCCATGAAATAAGAGGATACAAAAGATAAGCCAGTACCAGGCCGCAAATAAAGGGAAGCAAGACACTTCTAAATACATAAGAAGCAAAAAGGTTATAATTATGCCCAATACGAAAATTATCAGCCGCCATTGCCTTTTGAAAATATTTCGATGTCTCCAACTCTAGCTCCTCTCGATGTGTTCAGTTTCAGAAAAACGAAATCTTTAATCAGTGAAGATGTGAGTTAGACCAGGGTACACTGGTTCCAGAGAACCAAACTATTAAGCGATTATGTAAAGCTATAGCTTGCTTCGCTTAGGCTTCTTCCATTTTCGCTCGAGCTCTCTTTACGGCTTCGCCAGCAGTCTCCCTCACTTTTCTGGCAGCTTCCGCTGCCTTTTCGCGAGCCGCCTCAGCCTTCTCCTTCAATAACTGCCTTGTCTCCTCACCCGGTCGCGGGGCAAAGAGAAACCCGATAGCCAGACCTAGAACTGCCCCTACGATAAGTCCAATACCAAATCCACTGCCTCCGTCTCTATCAGCCATTGCAGCCTCCTTCCTGCTCTTCCTTTTTAAATAATCTACTGGCTAACTCAATACCTTGAGCTATACCGCGAATCAAAGTCACAAATTGAACTGCGGGCTTTACTACTTCGTCCTTCACCGTAGAAGTAATCTCGTGTAAGGTTGCCGAAGTCGCCTTCATTGAATCCAGTACAGGCCTTATCTTATTATATAATAAGTATGCCAGCACAGCGATGAATATGACCACTACTGTCATTACCAATCCCGAGATACAAATAACAAGGTCTCTAAACCACCCGATATCCATAGTAATACCTCCCTTTTATTTCCTGCGTAAACCTTTGATTTCCTCTCGCGCAACCAGAGAGTTACCCCTACTACTATAAGCGCCCAGGTAGCAATAAGGAACTCTGCCTGAGTTGCCGAAATGAGGCCATAATTCACCAAAACACTATTATAGTTGGTAACGAGATATACGAAGCCCGCCAGTAGATAAAATTTCCATCCCCAACCTTTAGCCACTCCCCAACCAGCCAGCGCCGTAGAAGCAACGTTCAGACCCAAAACAAAAAAACTCTCCCAGAATCCTGTTAGCGCCGGAAATCCTTCAACTTGCACAAGTTGCCAGCTCCAGTTAGAATCACAATAAAATAATTAAGCGTCCATTGTGCCTCAAGTATACCAAAACCGGCACCGGCCACAGCGCCGATTAGCAAACCTAATTTAGGCTCAATCTCCCTGTTTTTACGCCACCAATAAACACCCACCGGCAACAACTTGGCCCCTTCCCAGACCAGTCCGAAAATGAAAATGGATGGTATACTCAAAAGCCAGGCCCAGCCCTGAACAGTCTGTTGACTCCAGAAGTGACTGTATAGTTTCGTAATCCCAATTCCCAAGGGAAACGAGGTAATAACGATGGCGATAGGTGCCAGAATAGCACCAGCAACTAGAACCGCCCATAGCCACGGCTTAGTAATCAACGGCGGGCGATAGCAGGCAAGCCAAATTGCACCAAAGATTATTGCCAAGCTCCACCCCAAGATACTGGGATTGGCGAAAAAATATACTAAAGAAATGACATTTGCTGTATCACGAATCTACCTCCTATGGTTCCACTATATCTGAGTCACCCTGCTCATATCGTGCATCGGGCTAAATTCTGCAAATTCCATTGGTTTGAAACCGGTTTCGACACCTGAAACCGGTGGCAAGGTTGGCGACGGCTTCTCCTTAATGAAATTATCATAAATAAAGTAGGCTCCCAGCAATAAAATCGCAATAATTACCAAACCAAGGCATCCCGTAAGCCACGGGTCGGACTTCTGTTTCGTTTTAGTTTCCTCTTCTCCACCTTCTCCACGTCCTCTATTGAGCCGCCGGCTGCTTGGGAAAAGGCTTTACCCTCTGGGGTGTTGGCCAGAAAAGGCTTTGGCGGCACCCGGGACAATTTACCAGCGTAGAGTCAACAATGGCACCACAGTAAGGACAATTATATTGAAATCTCTGCCCGCATACCTGGCAGAACTCCTGACCTACACAGTTCTGTGCACCACATGCAGGACAAGGAAAAATCTGTTGCATACTATTATCACCCTTTTTTAAAGTAAATCGATGCTATTAATCTACTGAACTTCTGCTTAAGACAGCAGCCAGTCCTAATTTTAACCTGCCAAGGCTTATACTTCAAGCCAGATGACTTAATTTTATTCAATCACTTTACACAGCCGTAATCATAAAGTATACTCTAAACTTAATCTCTACGAGCCATTTTATTAAGAAGTGTCAACCTATGACAATCAAAATCGTTACTGACAGTTGTTCCGATATCACGCAGGAGGAAGCTAAAAAATTAGGTATTACAGTGGTGCCAGCCTATCTTCACTTTGGCAATGAGGTCTATCGTGATGGAGTAGATATTGATTGCGACCAATTTTACGAGAAACTAACAACCAGCTCGATTCACCCGTCTACTGCAGCACCATCGCCGGGAGACTTCGCCAAAGTATATGAAGAGATAGCCAAAGAAACCAACGAGATCGTCTCTATACATGTTACCCGGAAGCACAGTGCGATGTACGATTCTGCTCTGGTGGGTAAAGATATTGCCAAAGGAAAAGGTTACAAGATTGAAGTTATTGACTCTCGCGGCGTTACCATGTGGCAGGGTCTTGTTGCCATAGTCGCCGCTCAGGCTGCCAAGGCCGGATGCAGCTTACAACAGGTGGTAAACAAAGCCCATAGCACTATCAATCAACTGCATGCCCTGGCGCTTCTGGATACTCTTAGATATGCAGTCAAAGGCGGACGTCTCGGTAATACCATTTTCGCCCTGGAATCAAAGCTTAACATTAAGCCTTTGATTACCCTTATTAATGGAGAGATACGTCCAGCCGGACTGACCCGTAGCCGGGTTAAAGGCATAGACCGACTTCGCGATTTCATAGCGACATCGGACATCGACGACCTCGCCATAGTGCACAGTACTACACCAGATGATGCTCGAACGCTTGCCGACTACGCCCGGTCGCTCTTTCCCAACGTAATACCAAGGATATCAAGACTGGGGCCTGCATTGGGAGTACACGGCGGTCCGGGTGCTCTGGCTACAATTGTAAAGAGCGCCAAATAGAGCTCAGCCGGTCAAGCCAGTAAAAATCACTGCTATGGTTCAGCCTCAATGGCTGCCCCTCAGCAATTCATCAATTTCTTTAACCAGTTTTTCACCCTCGTCTGCTGTCAGGCCAAGATTGCTTTCAAGCTTACTTATATAACCGTCTAGCTCAGGAAACCGGCTCCTCGCCTGAGCTATTTTCTGGTTCTGCTCTGCCACCTCGTCATCTATATCCGCGAAATTGATATTCAGCTCGAGATGTCTATTAAAGAATTCCAAAACTTTCTTACAAGCCTGTGGGTCTTCAACTGTCATTAAATAGAAAGGCACAGGTACCCAAAGGCATGCACCGGGAATATCTCTCATCTTCGCAGCCCAAAGAAGGTAAGAACTGAAGGTTGGTCTCTGATCTTCGCGCGTTTCATAATCCATGTTATCGACTATGTCATATTTGCCTAATATCTTCTTCATCTCAGTCGAATTGACCACGGACAACAACGTTCGTGGTGTAGTATGCGCGCTTGGCAGAACCATACCGCCAACGGTGTATATTTGCTTAACCTTAAAATATTTCTCGGCGATATCCAGGACCAGGTTAATAAACCCGTACCAATCGAACCTGGGTATGTCACTCCTAAAAATCACAAAATCCTCATTCCGACACCGGTAGAACTTGCTTTCTGGAAATTGAGCAATATCGTCTTCTACTGTAATGCCGCTGAGTGAGAAAAAGCCCTCGGGACTAATTTCGCCAAGCTCTCGGCCGTCCAGTTGTCCAGTCAGATAGTCAGCAACCTTTGGGCCGAGCCTCCCAACATCCTGGTTCCAGACTACAACCACCGACGAGCTATCAAACTTAGGTCTGGTAAACAGTTTAAATGATTTCCCCTCGCTCAAAACTGGTCTCTCCCGGTGTCTTTCTTGAACAACTTGTCTATTTCCTGCAGGATTTTCTTCTTGTCCTCTTCCGTTATCGGTTCCGGTTCACTAGGCTTGGCATAAACAACATATTTTAATTTATCAAGTTGCTCTTTAATTTCCGAAGGAAGCTTTTCATAAACACTTTCGATTTCACTATCGCTTTGCTGGATAAGTGCGTTAATTTCGTCCATAGGTATTTTAACAGCTAAGGCAGCGCTCAATACCTCGAGTACTGCCTTGGACCCCTTAGGATACGGAATTGGAAAACCGTGGATGTAAATTGGTATCTCACCCATCACACATATAGCCTCCAACCCCCTTTTCTTAGCTACGCCTAACAATAGTCCATTCAGTCCGGTAATGTTACCTTGACCATCCCTGCCTTCTACCTCAGACATCAGCACAGTATTTTCATAGCCTTTTACCTCGTCAAGCAGGTCCTTACTATTAGGCACCACCCAAACCCTCGACCTGGTAGTATGATGGATAGGCGCCACAGCTGCACCTGATGTATAGACCCTCCGACACCCGAATCTCTGTGCTACGTCCAGAACAAGATTAGCCATTCTATAAGCCTTTGTTCCCTCAGCATAAACTCCCCCGCCATCACTAGGCTGTTCTTCCCCAATAAAGAACAATAAATCTTTTTTCCCAGTTTTTTTAAAATAGAACTTGTTATCAGGAAACTCCAAATCTTTCAATTCACCGTCTCTTATCAAAACTTTTCTCGGATAGAAGAAGTCCCATGATTCTATCTCACCGAGCTCCTCTGCTGCGACCATCCTTCTCAACATATCGACAGCCATGATTCCAATGTTCCCAATTCCCGGCCAGCAGGCTATCAAAACCGGATCAATCAACTTTGGTTCCTTATAAAGTCTAACTCCCATCACTAACTCACTTTTTCGAATTCATGCCTATACACGATAAGTATAACACAACCTTAAAAACTTCAACTCTACGGAATTGACTCAGTATAACATCACTGAAATTAGATGACTAGAACAGATTGGCAAAAAGGTGAATATTGAAAGAAGACCAGGCTAAAGCTATGATAAACTAATTAGCAATAGATAATAAATAGGAGGCAACCTGTTGTTCAAAAAAATACATGTATTCAGGGTCAAACCAGGCCAAGAACTGCTTGACGGCATATCAAATTATTGTCAGGATAATAGTATCTCTTCAGGTGTAATCATCGGCATTATCGGCTCGGTGGAGAACGCCAAACTCAATTTCCTGAAAGCGCTACCAGGTAAATATGAAAGCGTGGATTATAGCGGTCCGTTAGAAATTGTCTGTGCCCAGGGCTCGATAGCATTAAAAGATGATACACTTATTATCCACATACACATTCAACTCTCAGGACAGGATATCTGCTCCGGCGGCCATCTGGCCAGGGCAACCATATTTTCTACCGCCGAGGTGACTTTAGGGGAACTTGATTACCAGCTTCGCCGGCAGATAGATAGCTATACCGGCCTTAATGAGTTGATGGATTGAATTCCAATAAGGAGACACATTGTGAGCAGCATCATCAGAACAATTGGATCCTATCTTTAAACCTAGAATCCATCGCCATATTAGGCGCTTCAGACAGACCTGGCAAATGGGGATACGAAATGGTTGAAAGACCGCTAAATACAGGATTTCGCGGAACTATATATCCGGTGAATCCAAATAAAAAAGATATTCTCGGCCTACCTTCTTATCGAAGTATCCTCGACATTCCCGACCAGATCGACCTGGCAGTTATAGTAGCCCCTGCTGCCACCACTCCTAAGCTGATGCAAGAATGTGTTGCCAAACAGGTGAAAGGTGCCATCGTCATTTCCGCTGGATTTGCTGAGGCAGGTAAAGAGGGTAAAGCGCTTGAAGATAGAGGTGGTAAGAATAGCCAGGGAAGGAAGAATACGATTTGTGGGCCCCAATTGCATGGGAATATGGAGTGCCGCTGGAAAGCTCAATCTCTGCTTTGACCAAGCGCCTAAGCCAGGAGCCATCGCCTTCGTGTCCCAGAGTGGCACCTTCGGTGGCTATCTATCCGAAATAGCCAGTGCCAAAGGTTACGGACTGAGCAAATTCATCAGCATCGGAAATCAGGCAGATATCACCGCTTCCGAATACCTGGAATACCTTGCCGCGGATAATGATACAAAAGTCATCGTTTTCTACATGGAGGGTTTTAAAGACGGCAAAAGATTCTTCCAGCTCGCCAGAGAAGTTATAAAGGAGAAACCCATAATCATCTATAAAGGCGGTAGCACGACTGCCGGTGCCAGAGCCACATTATCCCATACTGCCTCACTGGCCGGTTCTGAAAATGTATTTGAAGGTATGTGCCGGCAGATAGGTCTCATACGGGCAAGCGAGGCTATACATTCCTTCGAAATGGCTGAGGCGCTCGTAGGACAACCTTTACCCAGGGGAAAACGAGTGGCTATCATGGGAAGCGGTGGCCAGGGTGTTGTGGTTACTGATGCCTGTGTCTCTCTGGGGCTTGAAGTTCCTGAGTTCGACAGTAGAGACCACCAGTAGTTTACAGGAACTGTTACCAGCTCATGCTCCACCGGCTAAAAATCCAGTTGACTTCGCCGGCAGCTACCGCACCACCCTTAATGAGATATTGGTGGTAGAAAAGCTCCTCAGTCTTGACTACATCGACGGCGTGATAACTAATGTTCCCGTAAACCCGATGATTTGGGGGCTTAAACCTACATCAGCGGAAGCCGACAAGACTTTATCTAATTCAATCGAAGCTTCGTTTCAAGCTGCCAGACGGTTTGCCACCCTACCCCACAAATATAATAAGCCAATTATTACTGTGCGCTTTCGCCGGACTGATGACCCCACTATCGATATTCTGAAAGAAGCCGGCATACCTGTATATGACACTCCTGAGCAGGCTGCACGTGCCATGGCTGCCCTGGTCAAATATGCGGAAGCCCGAAGGGCCATTGAATCTGATTGATGATCTCAAAGAGCACCATAATAACCTTGACACTATCTCAGCGCAAAAGCTATACTTTTTGCCGGGGCCATTAGCTCAGTCGGTTAGAGCACGGTCCTGATAAGACCGGGGTCTGTGGTTCGAGTCCACAATGGCCCACCAGTTAGGACATACTACATAGAGTCAACACCCTCTATATTAAATTACCCCTTGGCGCTGGACTGGATGACTGCACACATTTCTGCTCCGTTATCTTCTATCTTGGACTCTTTCAGACCTTGACACCTTATTAGTAGGAGAATTAACATTATTGCTAGTAATCAGGTTAATCTTGATAACAACAGGAGGTATAGAGCTATGACACTGAAAATGTCGCTTGAGGAGGCTAAGGAGCGTGCCATCGAACTGATGCACCGAGGTTATCACTGAGGTCCGGGCGTCCTGCAAGTTATGTGGGAAACTTACGGACTAGGCAACGAAGACCTTCTTTGGTCTGGTATCGCCTTCACCGGCGGCATAGGCGGACAACAGCAAGCACCGTGCGGCGCCGTATCTGCAGCAGCAATTTGCCTCGGTTTGCGTCATGGTAATTACGCAACAGATAAACAGAAGACCAAGCAAGCACGATTAGATGCACGTCAACGCGCCAGTGAACTTATTAAGAGCTTCACCCAGAAGTTCGGCTCCATCATTTGCCTCGATTTGGTCGGGATCGATTTTTCTGAACCTGGGGGATACCAGCGCTTCCAGGAATCAGGCATCTGGAAGGAAAAATGTGACCACTATGTCCAGTTCATTATTGAGAAGCTCTACGAACTGGATACGAAGATAAATGCTATTCAAGTGCCAGGACAGGTTACCATATACACAAAGCCGGATTGTCCCTTTTGTGCTGCGGCTAAGCAGGACCTTGAAGAGCGCGGTGTCCCATATAAGGAGTTAAGCATTCAAGACAACCCGAAGGTTGCCCAGGAGGTAATGCGTCTTTCGAACGGTAAAGGTATAGTTCCTATTCTGGTAATTGGTGAAGAAGTCAAGGTAGGTTTCGGCGGCGGCTGAGCTATCTAGACTGCGGCAGTTCGCCGCAGACCAAGTGCCATAAGAATTTTTAGCACAATATTCTTTATCAGGAAACATCAACCAAAGGAGATAGGCGTTCGATTGTCTTTTCCACGAATTGTTCCTCATCGATTGAAATTTGAATGGCTCCCTGGGGGCAGACATCAACACAGCGGCCGCAACCACGACATTCATCACTTCTGACAGCATGATTATCGACCAGATGGATAGCATCAATAAAACATACGCCTTGAGTACAGGTTCCGCAACCTATACATTGCCCGTTAACCGTCACTGTAACGCCAGGCATTCTCGTTGTCTTGGCACTAATTTGAGGGGCAATATGAGGCAGTATCCGCCACAGACAACAGCAGGGGCAGCAGTTGCATATAGTGAGTAGTCTGTTACCTGGACCAATTCCGAGCCAGATTGTGTCCAGCTTGTTGCGGCCGATGAGATGAACCAAGCCGGCTTCCCGGCAGCGCCGCACATGGTCATGTGCCTCCTCTTTTGTCACTCGGCGGCCGAGTTCCGGATTGATACCTAATACCGCATCTCCCAAGAAAAAGACAGCCAAGGTCAATCGGGTAGTCTTTACACTTAGAGGCATCACGGCAGATACAGGTATTCATAACCCAGTGATAATTTGCCTTCTCAATAAAATGTTCTACCACCTGAGATGGCAATACCACCTGGTCAGGCGTATCAACGGATATATTCAGGCGAATTACCCGGTCTTTGGGCAGGTAAATTATATCGTCGCCGGCAAAAAATACAACGGTCAATTACCGTGCCAATAAACGGCACCCTGGTCAGTTTGGCAGCTAGAAAACGGCCGGGAAAACCTTTCTTGATCAGTCCAACAAACCATAAAGGTCGTCCCATAACCAGAACAACCCTTTATACAATCAGTGCATTAAGCCATCAGCAGCTAGATTTGAAACTAAAGAGCTGGGTATCTATATCTGATAGAATCCCAGCTCTTTTGGATAGTCTTAACTACTGAATAACTTTAGCTTTTACCTATTCTGAACATTTTAGTCCCGCACACAGGGCAGGCACCCTGGGTTGCCGGCTTGCCATTCTTCATCTTTATGCTCTTCGGATCCTTCATTTCCCTCTTAGTGCGGCACTTCATGCAGTATGCTTGCATTTCTTCCCTCCTTAGCAATACACAATAAACCATAACGAGTAAAATGTCAATAGTACCAACGTCACGAATAGCTAGAAAATTCAAATTTTATAGACCTCAGATAGGAAAAGGTAAAGCTTTGTTGGTAACATGTTTTAGGCGGCCCAACAACCTCTTGACAATGATATTAGTTAATGCTAGATTTGTTTTTGCCGATTTTCTAATGAGCGTTCAGTCGATAAACTAGCATTGGCTAAATTACTGGCAACTACCAGAGGATAAAAACTAAAAGGAGGTAGTTTAATATGGTAAAGTACGGTACACAGGAATGGTTCGATGTTTACAAGGAGGAGATCAATAATAGCAAGGCATACGAGGAAGCGGCAAGGACCTGGGAAGGTGATTTCTACTTTATCACAGAAAAGGGCGGCCCGGTCAAAGAAGCCAATTTACGGGTACGTAGACCTTTATCATGGCAAATGCCGGGCAGCAGAAGTCGTTACTAACCCCAAGAAATATAACCCTGAATTCATCATTCAGGCTCCATATCATATCTGGAAGAGAATATGCCTGAAACAGCTCGATTCCACGCAGGCACTTATCACCAAGCAATCCAAGCTCATGACGGGCAGCAGGGGCACTATGGCCAAAATCATGCGCTACACCAAGGCGGCTAATGAGCTGACCAATATCACTGCACGAATACCCACCGAATGGCTGGACTAAACAGGTTTAAGCGTTGCAAAAATACTGGATAAGCATATAATAGCCTAGAAGGGAGGTTTTATCATGGCGAAGTTCTTCACTCAAGAATGGGGCGATTTATACAAGGAGGCGATCAATAGCAACAAGGCATACGAGGAGGCGGCAAAGACCTGGGAGGGTGATTTTTACTTTATTATGGAGGCAGGCGGCCCGGTTAAAGAGCCAGCTTACATGTACATAGACCTTTACCATGGCAAATGCCGAAAAATAGAAATTGCCTACCGACCCCAGCAAATACAAACCTGAATTCACGATGTCAGCTTCCATATCCTGTCTGGAAGAGAATAGCCACCAAGGAGCTCGATCCTATAAAGGCAATGATTACCAGGCAAGCCAAGCTCTCAGGCAACATGGCTAAAATCATGCGCTACGTCAAGGCGGCTAACGAGCTGACCACCAGCACCACACGTGTGCCAACTGAGTGGCTGGACTAAGCTGGGTTAATCATCTATATAAAAATAGAGGAGGTTAGTCATGTGGACTTTTTCATGCCCATTTATCGCCTATGGCGACAATGCTCTTGAGTACATAGCACAGATTCAGGGCAAAAAAGCTTTCATTGTCACAGATAAAAACATCGTAAAACTCGGACTGGCAAAGCTGGTTACCGACCAATTGGATGCAGTAAACATCAAATGGCAAATCTTTGATGAAGTGGAACCCGAGCCTTCGCTTAACACCGTTAAAAAGGGAGGCGTAGCGGTTGGAAAATACCAGCCTGACTGGGTCATAGGCATTGGCGGTGGTTCCTGCATGGATGCCGCCAAGGCTATTATTATCCTGCTGGTACGGCCGGACCTCGAGCCGGATTCCATCATTGCCTCCGATACTTACAATTTCAGAGCCAAGGCCAGGCTCATGGCTATTCCGACCACCAGCGGCACGGGCGCTGAAGCTACCTGGGCCATAGTGCTCACCGACACAAACGAAAACCGTAAACTCGGGCTGGGTACTACCGAATGTATGCCGGATGTGGCCATACTTGACCCTGTTATGGTTGCCGGCATGCCTCCGCTAATCACAGCCGACACCGGCATGGATGTTATCACTCACGCCATTGAGGGATACGTTTCAACCTGGGGTACCAGCATCACCGAGGGGCCGGGATTGATTGCCACACGGAAAGCTTTCGAATATCTGCCTAAAGCTTATAAAAACGGGGACGACCTCGAGGCACGTAAGGAGATGCAGAACGCTGCTATACTCGGTGGTATGTCCTTCGGCAATTCCATGGCTGGATTGGGCCATAGCACCGGACACGCCCTTGGCGCAATTTTCCATGTTCCTCACGGACGCACCGTAGGTCTCTTCCTGCCCTATACCATGGAATACCTTATAAACGGCTCCGAGGAGACAACGGCCAAATATGCGGAGATAGCCCGCTACTGCCGCATTGCATCCGGCTCCGACAAGGAATGCGCTAAAGCCCTGGTAGCTAAAATCCGGGCACTAGCCAAGGAAATCGGCCAACCGCTCTCGGTCAAGGATTGCGGCATCGACAAGGCGAAGTATGAGGAATCAATTCCCGGACTGATAGACAGAGCCTTGAATGAGGTCATGACCATGACCGTCACCCGTGTTCCCGGAGAGGAAGACCTGGGGAAAATCTTCCGCTATGCCTACGAAGGCAAAAGCATCGACTTTTAATTAAATATCCGAAGGAGGAAACCATGAACGGATATCATGGCAAAATCCTGGTAGCTGACCTGAGCAAGGATACGCTAATCGATGAGCCGCTGAATGAAAAATATGCCCGCGATTTCATCGGCAGCACCGGCCTGGCCGCGCGCTACCTGTATGACATGGTCGACGAGAAAACCGACCCGCTAGGACCGGATAACCCGCTTATCCTCATGCCCGGTCTCCTCAATGGCACCAGCGGTCCCAGTGTCAGCCGCTGGGGCGGCGCTACCAAATCTCCTTATACCGGGCATTATGGTGATGCCAATGCCAGCGCCTGGTTCGGTGCGGAGCTCAAAAATGCCGGTTACGATGGCATCATACTCAAAGGCAAGTCGGCCAAACCGGTGTATATTTATATCAAGGACGGCACTGCCGAACTAAAAGATGCCAGCGGCCTTTGGGGCAAGGATACCTACAAGACTCAGGAGGAAATTAAGAAGGCATGCGGTGACAATCGCACACAAATTGCATGCATCGGCCCCGCCTCGGAGAATCTGGTGCTTTATGGCAATATCATGTCCGAGTATGGCCACTGCCTGGGCCGGGCTGGGCTGGGCTGCGTTATGGGCTCCAAGAAGGTCAAAGCCATAGCAGTGCGCGGCAAGATGAAGCTGCCCATGCATGATTCAGAAAAGTTCCGTGAGGTGGCGCGCCAGGCTATGACAGGAGGTGAAGGAAGGTTTTTTCACCCAGTGGATGCATGAAGGCGGCACAGCCTCATGGGTAGATTCTGCTATTGCCTATGGTGACGGCCCAACCAATTACTACACCGCCCCTACCCTGCCGGAAGCAACCAAAATAAGCGGCGCCGAGCAGTTCGAGAAATTTCAGACCGATAGTACCGCCTGTTTTAGCTGTCCCATACGCTGCCGCAAGATACTCCAGATCAAAGAAGGAAAGTATTTATATGATAGGGTCGAAGGACCCGAATATGAGACACTGATTGCCTGGGGGGCAATGATGGGGCTGGACCTTGATATGTCCACGGCTGTTTACCTTAACGAGATGTGTAACGCTTATGGGTTCGACACTATCAGCAGCGGCGCCAGCGCCGGCTATGCATTTTATCTCTACAACTTAGGTGTAATTTCGGAGAAGGATACCGGTGGCCTTAAACTCACCTGGGGTAATGTCGATGCCGCTATCGAGCTTTTGCACCTTATCGGCAAAAACCAGGGTTTCGGCGCTGTAGTGGCAGGCGGAACAAAACGGATGGCTCAAAAATATGGGCGCCCACCTGGCGAGGCTGTCCAGACGAAGGGCCTCGAGATTCCCATGCACGACCCCAGAGCATATCACTCCATGGGTCTCGTTTATGCCACCGCGCCACGCGGTGCCGACCATAATAAAAGCAACGGTTACCAGATAGATGGCGGCACAGGCCATCCTGACCTGGCTTTTGAGATAACAGACCGCTGGGCTGATGATAAAGCCGCGATGGTGGAAAGAAGCCAGAACTGGGTGGCTGTAAGCGATTCAATAGGTATATGTCACTGGGCACTTATACCAGTTACGTTGATAACCGCTATGATCAATGCTTCTACAGGCTGGAATACTGACCTGGAGCAGTTGTTGAAGGCCGGGGAACGTATCTTCCAGTTGCAGCGTGCCCTTTCCTGCAAGCTCGGCATCTCTGCCAAAGATGATGTACTGCCTGAGCTCATCATGAGGCCGATCCCCGAAGGTGGAACGGAGGGCCATGTGCCTAACATGGAGAAGATGCTGCCCGAGTACTATGCCCTCAGAGACTGGGACAGCAGCTACGGGCAAGCCATCAAAGAAACGCTTAGAAAGCCTGGGTATGCCAGAAATCGCGGCCTCAATTGGCGCCAAGTAGTACTTAACAACTAAGATGTCGACTAGCTGGCCGCTATAAGCAGCCAGCTTTTTCAACCGCCGGCAACTCTTGATAACAAATCAAGCTTGTCGCCGTCTTTGAGGACCGGCTTATCCAGCTGACTGATATTTTTACCATTCAGAAGGATATTGCTGTTATCCCAGATCGATTGTTTCTTGGTGATACCCCTGGACTTAAGTTTTTTCTGAAATACGGGCCCATAATTAGTCTCAACGTAATCCCTGGCTTCATCAATGCTGTTTACCTCCACTGTTACAGACCGCACACCCAGAAAAAGCCTCCACGGCCCGATGAAGTTGATATTTACTCTAGCCAAAATTGATCACCTTACATTACGAAACGATGTGTTAGCCATTATAATCTGCTTTTGGACACCGCACAACAACCCGTTGACAAAAATAGCAATCAATGATAAATTGTGCCATATTGACTACCGAACGAGCAGTCAGTCGAATTGCTAATATTTATTTTACCTCTTCCGCTAACAATGATGATAAAAACTACACTAGTGCAC
This sequence comes from uncultured Chloroflexia bacterium, assembly GCA_963726215.1. Classification (GTDB taxonomy): domain Bacteria; phylum Chloroflexota; class Dehalococcoidia; order GIF9; family UBA5629; genus 9FT-COMBO-48-23. The sequence continues at coordinate 24,973 of CAVSBU010000024.1, read as the reverse complement.
TGGCCGAATTCGGAATCCTCCCCAGAAATTACCCGGTACAGAATCAGAAATTAATCAGATTGTTTTTTGACATACGAAAGGTTAAAATGGGGCACCGAGATATCTGGTTATAATTTGAGAGCATAAAAGAACTCAGCATATATGAAAAGGTCGAGTTTCCGGATAGTTGTAGTATTGTTAAGACGAAGGTGGTTTTAATCTCATGAGTGTAATGGAAAGAGGACTACGTCTTAACAACCGGCCTGGGGAAGGAGGGTGTATGCATTAGTGAAGGAAAAATTTGAAGCGAACAATGACTAGTAAAAAGGAAGGAGGATTAAAAAGTCGATGAAAAAGTGGTACAACGTTGTGGCAATTTTAATGGCCACCGTAATTGTGGTTGGCGTATTTGCCATAGGCTGCGCCAAGACAGCGCCGCCCCAGCCCACCGGGCCCATCACCATAAATATCGGAGAACCAGTGGCTCTGAGCGGCTCAGCATCGCCGTGGGGTCAGATTCCTACGCCATTCCGCGAAGCCTGGTTCGAGGTGTTTAACAAGGAAGGGTTTAAAATAGGCGACCAGACCTATAACATTAAGTTAATTCAAGTTGACGATCAGAACACAGCTGAGGGAGGCGCTGCCGCGGCTAAGCAACTCATATTCGGCGATAAGTGCAAGTTCTTAGCCGGGCACTGGACCTGGAACTTCTCCGCCATAGCAGCCGTGACCAACCCGGCTAAAGTCATCTTTGTGACCAGGACCGGCTCTCCGGATGCTTTGCCTGCCAGTTGGAAGGGTGCATATGACGCAAAGACTATGCCTTATGTTGTTTTTGGCACTCCGTCTCAAGAAGAATTCACGTTTGATTGCTTCGCGCTTGTAGATGCATTCCCCAATTACAAGAAGCTAGGTCTTTTGGACTCAACCGTGGGCAAAGGTGGCCCAGGCTGGGATTGTGTTGCAGGATACGCTTAATAAAGCGGGAGTCAGGTGGCACAGTGAGTGGTTCACGCCCGGCACCACAGACTTTGCTCCCATTATCACCAGATTTGCAGAAGGAGGTTGCGATATCGTCTTTGTCGCCGGGTGGATCGGTGAATATATGGCGTTCGCCAAACAGCGGTGGGAGATGGGCTACAAGGACATGAAGGTTGCCTGTTCCGGCCCATTCGTAAGCTTAGACATGTACAAAGCGGTTGTCGGCGCCGATGCTTTCGAGGGCGCCATTGGCGCGTACTATGATAACTCGGAATTCAAGAAGACCAAGGTGGACCCCAAATACATCGCCCAGTGTCAGGAAGCCCTGAGAATTGCGGCGGAGAAGACGGGCAAACCGTATGCCTATACCGGTGAAATAGCCTGGCTGCCGTCTCACGTATTGATACTGGTTCAGGCGATGCAGAAGGCCGGCACTGTGGATGACACCGATGCCATAATGAAGGCTATCCGCGGTGGCACCTTTGACACCACGATAGGCAAATGGACAATGTCAGGGGCAGAGACATATGGTTCACCTGTAGTTTTCGGAACCCCTGCTTGCCTCTGCATCATCCAGGGTGGCAAAGAAGTATATCTTTCCGAACATCCCATGGAACCACTGCCGTAACAACACAGAAACGAGATAAGGAGGATTGGTATGCCCCCTGCCGGAATATGGATTGACGGACTGGTTCAAAGTTGCATCTATGTGACGATGGCGTTCGGCATGGTGCTGGTATTCAGCATACTGGGGATTCTGAACTGGACACACGGTCAGTTTTATATGCTGGGCGCTTTCGTTGTCTATTACGCAATCACGGCAGCGGGCATACCATTCCCTATAAGTTTGCTGATATCCGGTGTAATTGTAGGCGGATTGGGCATGCTGGTGGAGAAGTTCGTCATTGAGCGTCTCAGCGTCCCGGGGTACGGCATGCTATACGTAACCGTAGCCACCCTGGCGCTCATCTTCTTCTTCGAGGGTGCGGCCGGTATGTCCTTTGGCCTTATGGATAAGGGAATGGCCACGGTACTCCCCGGCGTACTTGACCTGGGTTCATTTAGTATTAGCTATCAAAAAATTGCCGTGATCATTTTCACCCTGGTTATTATGGTCACCATGTATATCGTGCTCAACCGTACCAAGGTGGGACTGGCTATCAGGGCGGCAGCCCAAGAACCAGTGGCGGCGAGCTTATACGGTATCAGCGTAGGACGAGTTTCATTAATTGTCATGGGTATTGGCTGTGCGCTGGCGGCCATGGCCGGCGGCATTATTGGACCTGTCTATTCAGTTAATCCTTTCATGGGACGTATTCCCATGATTATGTCCCTGCTGGCCATTATCATCGGAGGCCTCGGCAGCCTCACCGGCGCCATCGTGGGTGGTATCATACTGGGTCTCCTTAACAGCGTCATAGCGTATAAGATATCATATTTCTCCGAGGTCGCGTTGTTCGTGCTAGTAATTCTTATCTTGCTAATCAGACCGCAAGGCTTGTTTGGAGCTCCTGCGAAATGATGCCGTATATCGATTATAAAACTTTAATACCAAGAACGGTTATCTGGGTGCTGATTGCCCTGTTCCTTATCCTTCCTGCTTTCACGACTAATATGATAACCCTGTCCATATTTATATCAAGCGGTATCTGGGCAATTGCGGTTATGGGCTTTGTGCTGATATTGAGGACCGGGCAATTCAGCATGGGGCAGTCAGCTTTCATGGCTATAGGTGGCTATGTTTCAGCTATACTCACGGTTAAACTAGGCATCCCCTACTGGCCAAGTTTTTTAGCGGCGGGTGTTGTTTCAGGGCTGATAGCATTAGTTATCGGCGTGATTGTGCTAAATGCGGGTGGTATATATTTCTCAATCATTACAATTGCCTTCGGAGAGATAGTGAGGATTGTGGCCCTGAATTGGGAGGCTGTTACTCGGGGGGCCGCTGGAATATTGACCTCGCCACCAGCCCCCATAACAATAGGAAACTTTGAAATAAACTTCGCTACCAGCGTGGTGCCATACTATTACTTTATGTTCTTGCTGGTAACTATGGCAGGATTGGTCTTCTGGCAAATAGACCGGACTCGTATAGGTGGTACATTCCGGGGCGTAGCTGCTAACCCGATGCTATCCGAGCATTTAGGTGTTCATCTTATGAAGTACCGTGTGATTGCGTTTGCTGTTGCTGGCGTGTTCACCGGCCTTGCCGGAGCCTATTATGTTACCTTTCTTTCAGTAATAACTCCGCTGATGTTTGATTTGTGGAAGTCCATGCAGATAATGATGATGAGCATTGTGGGCGGCATCAGCTCGATAGTCGGTGGGGCGCTCATAGGCGCTACTGTGCTGTATACTTTAGGTATCTATCTGTCCCGCCTGCCAATATATAATATTCAGTATTTATTATTCGGCGCTGTCGTGGTGCTGGTGCTGCTGTTCCTGCCCAAGGGTACCGGGCTGGTTGACCTCTGGGGTAAGTTCTGGCACAAGGTGTTTAGAGAGCCTGAAGAATATGAAATACCTGAAGAATCTGAGATGGCTGTAGAATAAATTGGGAAATTAAACAGAAATGCCGTTACTTGAACTGAATGGTCTAACAAAATTTTTTGGCAAGCTGGCTGCACTTGAAGATATCGACCTCAAGGTTGAAGAGGGTGAGGTGCTGGGTATCGTCGGCCCTAACGGTTCCGGCAAGACGACGCTGATTAACATCATCAGCGGTTATTACCGTCCTACCATGGGAACAATTTTTTTTAATGGCGAGAAAATATCCGGGCTTCGGCCCGACCAGATAGCTGCTAGAGGCATAGTCAGGACTTTTCAGTCGAATGTGCTCTTCGAGGGAGCCACAGTGCTGGAAAGCATGATAATTGGTTCTTTCTTGCAATATAAAACGAAGGACTGGCAGTCTATTCTTGAATCTAAAGCTTATAAAGATGACAACGAAAGAGTTGTAGGTAAGGTGATCGAGCTATTGAAGACATTTGATATATTTAACGATATATTTCTGCCGGCAGCAGGGCTTTCACATGGTTACCAGAGGATGCTGGGTATAGCGTATGGCGCTCATAGCAAACCCTAAAGTGCTGCTTCTTGATGAGCCTACCACCGGCATGAACCACGAGGAGGCTATGTTCGTAGTTGAGAATATCAAGAAGATAAGCGAACAGGGCGTCACGGTTTTAGTGATTGAGCACAATATGAAGGTAGTTTTGAACATAGCCACCCGGATTGTCGTGCTCAACTTCGGCAACAAGATCGCCGAAGGCAAACCTGAGGAAGTGATGAATAAACAGGAGGTCATTGAGGCCTACCTGGGAACAGAGACCATATAGAAGATGCTGGAACTCAAAGATGTCTGCGTTTATTACAAAAAACATGTCGCCGTCAGGAATTTGTCCCTATCTGTAAATAAAGGTGACTTTGTCACCATCCTGGGGGCAAACGGAGCTGGCAAGACAACAACACTCAATGCTATTAGCGGCATCATAAAGGTGAGAAAGAGGATTGGGGAAGAAGGATTAAATGGCGAGATTTATTTTAAGGGGAAGAAAATATCCGGACTGACGGCTGCAAAGATAGCCTCCATGGGCATTATCCAGATACCTGAAGGCAGAAAGATTTTCCCGCATCTTACAGTTAGAGAGAATTTACAGGTGGGAGCTTATCTACGCAAAGATAATGAACAGGTGCATAAGTCACTTGAGAAAGCGCTGGCCCTTTTCCCCGACCTTAAAGACAAGCTCAATGCTAAGGGACGGGAGTTGAGCGGTGGACAGCAACAGATGCTTGCCATTGCACGGGGGCTGATGGCACAGCCAGAAGTACTTCTGCTTGACGAGCCTTCTCTGGGTCTCAGTCCCCTACTTCGCCAGCAGCTTGCCGAAAAAATAAAGGAAATCAACCGCGAAGGAACGACAGTTGTGCTGGTGGAGCAGAATGCCCGTCTTGGCCTCATGCTGGCATCTTACGGCTATGTCTTAGAAAATGGTCAATTGGCATTGGAGGGCAAGACTTCTGACCTGCTTAACAACGAAGACGTGAAAAAAGCATACCTTGGAGTTTAGAAGTTAATTGCCGAAGACAATGGTGGGAAGGTGTTACGCAGAATACTGCAGGAAGAAGAAGCTAAATAGACCTTAATTGCCAGTATTTATTTGAAGATTCATGACTGCCTACACGGGCAGTGTCTTCCCGAATCAGCTGGCACCGCCGCCAGCAGTGCAGCCGAAACAATGAGAGGCAAATCGAATCTTTCGCTCAATCAGGGCATCGAAGTCAAAATCGAAAACGGTCAGCGGTCTTGAATTGGTAATCTGCATATCCAGCATCTGGTTGAAATCGCAGTCATAAATCCGGCCATCATAACTCACGCTGACAAGCGAACGACAGGCTACACCCCGGGCAGCTTCCGGGTCGAAGTTTTTTACCAGACTATCCATGTATTCATCATATGTTCCCGATCGCTGAAGCTGTGCTCTGAAGCGATTTATAGGCATATTCGTCACTGCATAAAGCTTATTGAAGATGAGTCCGTACCGTAATAATTCCTCTTTGAATCTTGCTTCCAGTTCCGCACGCTGTTTCCGGGATACAGGGCCATTTGAATTGTAGACCAGGTTCAAAATAAGACCAGTCTCTTCTTTTCCGTAACCTTCAGCATTAAGCAAACGTATTCCTTCAATGCTTTTTTGGAAGACACCCCTACCCCGCACGCTGTCTGTATAATGAGATTCATAGTGAGGCAGCGAGGCGAGTACTTCAACCTGATGGGCGGCAAAGAAAGCAGGAAGATATTCCTTGTGTTCCCCATTCTCAGGATTACCATCAAAGATGACTGTTAGATTATGTCGACTGACCACATGTTTGTTAAGCTTTCTTGCCTCAATAACAAAATAGTCATAGTTTGGATTGAGCTCAGGAGCCCCACCGGTAATATCCAGATTTTTTATTTGTTTGTATTGTTCCAATATTTCAAGACAGCGATCAACGGTTTCCCGCTCCATTTGTTCAGTTCTTCTGGGCGAAGCATCAACATGACAGTGACGACAAGCCTGGTTGCACAGGCGCGTAACATTTACCCAAAGCGTCTCAATGGAGATTGGGACAATCTTCAGGTCATGCTTAGCCAGCACATCATAGAAATCGTAACGCTTGTCTTTTGTCAACACAGGGGGCATATATAACAACTCCAAGATTAATTATAGCTGCATGGCTTTAATAAAATCTACAAGAGCCGGTTTTTTATACCCGTCTGCCTCCGACCATCGACGGAGGTCGGCTTCAGTATCGATATCAATAAGGATGGGAAGTTGATTAACCGTCAATCCGTTTTCCTTTGCCGCATCAAGCGTTTGTTGATAGACTCGTTCCGTTCCCCAGGAAATACCGTGAAAAAGCTCCTCATGCAATTCCTTCATGCCAATCAGATAATAGCCACCATCATAGCAGGGGCCGATAACGACATCACTATTATCAAGACTATTAATAGCATCTGTCATAATCCTCGCGGACAGGTCAGGTACATCGCTGGCTACTATAACAACCTTTCCGTGCTCCGTTCTCCAGGACCCTACTGAAAGCGTTGCACAGTCGCTGCCCCAGACTTTCACCTTCCTGAACTGCAACCTTGAATCCCAAACCGGCCAATCGTTTCATTTCGTATTTATTAATCGGTTCAGCAAAGAAAATATATTTGTCTACCTCCTGGGATAACTGCTCAATCTCACTTAAGTGTAGCGTCAGTGCATAGCCTGTAAAATTCAGCTGCTTTTTCATCGCCCAGCGACTTCGCCAAACGGGTCTTGACTTTTCCCGGGCTGTGGAGTCCGCATAAATACAAGCAATGCGTTCGATGGTGTTTTTTGCTTCATGTGGTAGCGAGTAACGAATTCTCTGTCTTATTTTAATTATAGCATTTATACGTGTTCTGACTGTCTCTCATTTTACGCTATATACATTGTGATTATATAATGGGGTATAGGTAATGCCAGAAATAGTTGTCATCATCCCCGCCCTGAATGAAGAAAGAGCCATCGGCAAGGTACTGGCGCATATTCCAAGTAATATTGCAGTCTGAGATCGTTGTAGTCGATAATAATTCAAGCGATGCCACGGCTGAGGTGGCACGAAATTTCGGAGCTACGGTTGTTCACGAGACTCGAAAAGGATACGGATTTGCCTGCTTAAAAGGCATAGAATATGTACTATCAAGACCAAAAAAACCGGACGTCGTTGTCTTTCTGGATGCCGACTATTCAGATCGCCCCGAGGAAATGACCAATCTGATACAACCGATAATTCAGCAAGACTACGATATGGTGATTGGTTCACGGTTTATTGGTAAGCGTGCAGAAAGGCGCTATGCCATGGCACCAGGTACTGGGAAATCGGTTAGCGATTATGCTGATTAATGCCCTCTATGGCGTTCATTACACTGACCTTGGTCCTTTCCGCGCCATTAAATTCGATAGTCTCCTCAAGCTGGATATGAAAGAGCAGAGGTACGGTTGGACTGCTGAGATGCAGGCGAAAGCAGCCAGACAAAGACTTCGCTGTTTTGAGGTACCGGTTACATATCGAGCCAGAATCGGAACTTCCAAAATATCGGGGACTGCTAAAGGAACGCTGTGTGCCGGGTATAGCATACTCGCCACCCTGCTTAAGAATCGATGGGCTTATGATTGACGCTATTTTGAATACAATTACTATTATCATACTGGTGATATACGGATTGTCACTTTTGTTTATTTTCAGTTACAGCATGGCACAGGCCCATCTAGTCCATCTCTACCTGACCTCCAAACGGCAAAAAAGGCAGTTTGCAAATAAAAGCATTGGCGCAAATTCCGGCAAACCAATATCCCTTCGTTACCATCCAGCTGCCTATCTATAATGAATTGTATGTTGTGGAACGGATTATCGATGCCGTCGCTGCCTTTCGTTATCCCACAGACAGATTCGAGATTCAGGTACTTGATGATTCAACCGACGAAACGGTAGCACTGGCCAAATCAAAAGTTGCAGCCCTCAAAGCCAAGGGGCTTAATATCTCGCACATTCGCCGCGGTACAAGAGATGGCTTCAAGGCAGGTGCGCTGGCTTACGGACTACGGGATGCAAAAGGGGAATTCATCGCCATTTTCGATGCTGACTTTATTCCTCCGGCTGATTTTCTTTTAAAAACAATCCCCTACTTTCAGGATGAGAAGGTCGGTCTTGTGCAAACAAAATGGGAGCATGTCAACGAGGGCTATTCTTTATTAACCAGGCTGCAGGCTTTCGGGCTTGATGCCCACTTTACCATTGAACAGCATGGCCGCAACGCAGGTGGGCATTTCATGAACTTCAATGGTACTGCCGGTATATGGCGAAGAAGTTGTATTATCGATGCTGGCAACTGGCAATCTGACACGCTGACCGAAGACCTTGACCTGAGCTATCGAGCACAGCTAAAAGGATGGAAGTTCCTCTATCTTGAACACGTTGAAAGTCCTGCCGAACTTCCCGTCACCATGAACGCCTTGAAAACGCAGCAGTTTCGATGGACAAAAGGAGCCGCGGAATGCGTCAAAAAAAACCTGCCATCTGTCCTTAATTCGAAGCATACCTCAAGATACAACTAAGGTTCACGCTATTTTCCACCTGATGAATTGCACAGTCTTCATTTGTATTTTTCTGGCCGCTGTATTCAGTATTCCATTGCTATTCATTAAAAGCAGCCACCCCCAGTACGCCCAGGTTTTTTTATTTGCTTTGTTTTCACCATTTAGCCTCTTATTGCTTAGCTACTTTTACTGGATTTCTGCCACACAGAGACCGGGCATATCGTTCCCCTCGTTCCTGGGTAAGTTTCTCCTATTCCTGTCAATTTCAATGGGATTTTCGCTCCATAATTCGATTGCATTGTGCGAAGGCTATGCAGGAAAAAAGATTCCGTTCATTCGAACACCAAAATTTAACATCACCAGCAGCAAAGACAGATGGCAGGCAAACAAGTACCTGGTTAAGGGTATCAACGGCATCACCATACTTGAAGCGCTACTAACCGCGTACTTTTTCGCAGGTGTATATCTGTCTATATACTTTCAAAATTATGGGCTGCTTCCCTTTTACCTTATGTTGACACTAGGCTTTGGATATGTATTCTACTATTCCATAGTACACGCCGTGATAACAACAAAACACGCCAATGGATAGGCGAAGTGCTGTACAGATAATAGTATTTACTCTTTTATCCCTATTTGGTTATATCTGGATTGGCTACGGCACTGTAAGAAGCGATTTCGGTCAGCTTATTGTACTGTTCGGTTTCCTTTCCGGCCTTTATATTCTCGCCCTGTATAGAAAGGTTTTTGATGTTGGATTCCCGCTCATTCTCGGCAGTGCCATGCTGCTTCGCGTGTCCTTGATGTTCATGACCCCTAACCTGACTGATGATTATTTCCGATTTATCTGGGACGGACTATTGTTTGCTCACGGCTATAATCCTTACCTTATTCTGCCTTCCCAATTCATTCACAGCTCACATGCCGTAACCGGCATTACCAATAGCCTCTACGCAGGGCTTAATTCTCCAAATTACTATACGGTCTATCCGCCGGTGTGCCAGTTCATTTTTGGTCTCAGCGCCAAACTTGCTGGCGGTAATATACTGGGCAATATCATCATTATCAGGCTTGTTATACTTCTCGCAGAGTTCGGAGTCATTATTTTCCTGCATAGATTAGCTTCTAAATTAGCCATATCACCGAAAGTTGTTGCTATATACGCTTTTAATCCTTTGGTTATTATTGAGTTAACAGGGAACCTGCATCTCGAGGCAGTAATGCTCCTATTTTTAGTCCTGTCTATATACTTACTGGTCCTGAGAAAACAACTCTATGCCGCAGTAAGCTTTGGCCTGGCGGTCGGCGTCAAGCTGCTGCCGCTCATCTTTTTACCGCTGTTAATCAAGCGGCTTGGACTGGCAAAAAGTATGATTTTCTACGCTATAGTGGGGGCGACGCTCGTCGTCCTTTTCCTGCCCTTTTACAGTGTCGACTTGATTCCTAATTTCTTCTCCAGCCTTCGTCTCTACTTTCAAACATTTGAATTTAATGCCAGCTTATATTACCTGATTACGATGGATTGGTTATCAGTTTACCGGTTACAACATTATTGCTACCCTGGGTACTGTCCTTGGCCATCGCTACATTCCTGACAATTGTCACCATTGCCGTCAGAGAAAAGACCGTTACATGGCTATCGCTATTTCAAGGGATGCTCATGTGTCTCACGGCTTATTTTCTCTTGGCCACTACTGTACATCCCTGGTATATTACGTCGCTGGTGCTAATATCGTTATTTACGAGCTACCGATATCCTATTGTGTGGTCTGTGGTCATAATATTAAGCTACGCGGCATATCGAACAGTGCCTTATTCCGAGAACCTTTGGTTGGTAGCAGTCGAGTATATCGTAGTATTAAGCTGTATGGGATATGAGCTATTTAGAAATATATCAGGCAGGAATATGAGTCACGCTGCTGAATGACCTTCCAGTGAAGTCGTCTAGAATTGAGCCTACTTCAATGTAGGGCACAGCTGAGGCTATAATTGCTGAGTGGAGTGGTTTATTTTTGCCAGCTACCCGTTTTCAAATCGATAGTGATGTTATTATCAGGCGGCGGCAAGTCATGCCACAGCCCGATAACCAGATTCTTGCGGAAATTAACCACCACCCAGCCGGGTATGCTCAGCCCACTGGTCTGCATCGCCTCCTGCCCTGACGGAAGATTCTCGTCACCGGCGTAATGGGCTAGAAAAGCTTGAGCAACTTGCCCAGCAAGTTTTTCCGCTTCAGCTTGATTAACCTTATACCCCATTATAGCCCGGGTGGCAATGCCCTCTATGCCGCTCTGGACATATACCCTGGCATACTCTTGAAAATCATCGGGGTGGGAACGTATTGATTCTACGTGTTTCGTTCTTATTGCGGCTTCCTGCGAGGTGTCTATGCTTACGATTCGATAAGGAGCAGGATATGTGACCAGAGAGCCGGTTTCAATATCGAAGACGAATTTATTCGGTTCCGGCCAGCGTGCCAGGGTAATATCCTGCGCATGGTAATGACCGGTGAAAACGAGGCGCGCATTGTACATTGCCAGTAGCTTGGAGACAGCAGGAAAATCATCGATTATATATTCGCCATAGTTCTTTTCCTGTCCAACGTAATGTTCAACTATGCCGTGATGAACCATCACGATAACCGCCTTCTTCTCCGTCGCCGCTTTCTCCAGCATCTCTTCGATCCACTGCAGAGTAGCTGTGCTGAATTTGCCGTCAGTGATGGGCGCTTCATTCTCTATGTTTTCGGCATAGCGGCAGCCATCGAGCGCAAGTAACCACAGGCCGGATTGCGGCTCAGCTACATAACTGAGCGAAGCAGGTATCACGATAAAGCGCCTCTTTATATCCGAAATCACCATACATGTCAGCAAATTCTGCAGGCGTTATATTTGGCACACGTTCGGCTGTATCGCCTACATATTTGAATGAGTGTCCGTTCTTAATGTCGTGATTGCCCGGCACCACGTACACCTTTTTACCGCTGGCTTCTAGCTGCTCCAGATAACTTACAACTAGCCGGTGTGAGCTGAGCTCACCGTCTTTCGTCATGTCTCCCGGTATCAGCACAAAACTGGCCTTTTCATTCTTAATTGCGGCAATGGCCGATTCCAAAATTTCAGTGCTCTCCCTTAGAAGTTTTCGGTCATCTGCTAGATAGCTTTCGAATGCCTTTCCCTCGGTTCCCAGCGAGGTGTCGTAAAGGTGCGGATCACTAAATACAATAAAGCTCGTTTCAGGATAGGCAGGCGCCGCTTTCAAACTATCGTGAAGCGATGCGTTGGACTCATATTTGAATTTCAATTCTTGACCGGCTGAACAAGCAACCAGGCTCATGACCATCAACACGCAAATCGCTATTTGAAACAGTCTAGTCTTCGCTTTCATTTGCTATCTCCTTCATCGTCTTGCTTCATTCAACCGCCAAGACACAGTTCTGTCTTGAATATACTTGCCCATGCAAAGATTTTATCATAATATTATCGATTTCTAACAGCGAGCTTTGACAATCAATCTCCCAACCCTTAAGATTCTCCGTAATGCGGCCAAAAAATATTAGGAGACAATAATGAAGATTTTAGCTATTGTTGGCAGTCCCAGACCTAAGGGCAATACGAGCTATCTTGTGGACCAGGCGCTACAAGAAGCAGCAGCCCACGGTCTCGAAACGGAAAAGATTATCCTGACTCAATATAGAGTCAACCCCTGCCAGGGTCACGAAAACTGTTCTTCGTTTTCAGCTTGCAAACAGGATGACGATGCTCCCTGGATTCTGGATAAATTTTGCAGCGCAGAAGGAATAATTCTCGGCAGTCCGGTATATTACTACAACATGACCGCCCAGATGAAGGCCTTTGTCGACCGGAACTATTTCCTCTATAGACATAATATTTCTCCCCGCATGGTCTGTGCCGGCTTGATTGTTATTGGCGGCAGCGCCGGTCTGGAACATACCGTCAGGGCGTTGAGGCGATTTGTTAAGTTATCCGCTGACATTCCCGATGACAGGATAGTTATTCTTTCAGGCTGTGCCAGCAAGCCCGGCGAAGTAAAGAATAATGCGGCACTAGTTGAGGAGGCACGAAGGCTTGGCAGCCGTATGGCTGAGATATTGACTTCGACCCATTAGTCCTTGCGGCCAGGCATCACGACTGATTTGGAATTCGATTGAAATGGTGGGCGGTACTGGACTTGAACCGGTGACCTCTGCGATGATATGTACGCGGTTCTGCCGGGACCTCAACACGAATATCGTGCCCGGAAAAGGCATCGCAGTAATCCCCGGCTCTGACCGATTGCTGTCGTGAATTCCTGACATACGCCCTGATATTATAAACACTTTTGGTTGCCTTTGCACGGCCACTTCCGCCGAATTGAGCTCGTATCGGAAAGAAGAACAGTCCTAACATCGGGAAATGCGTGGTAAGGCAGGGTAAGGGGGACGCTGGGAGTGTGTAGGAGGACACAACAAACCACAGGAATCACCACGAGTCCAAGGCAGACAACGGCAGTGTATAAGAGAGCAAGCCATGGCAGGATACAGTAAGACAAACTAGGCTACGGCAGGCCACGGGAGGTAAGAAAACAGGGCTAGTGTTTTGTGTCCCTATGTCAAATGCCATAATGAAGTCAAGCTTTATTCTTACTTCGGCCTACCGAAAACATCTTTCCGTGCCATCGGTTGAAAAAGGCGGATTGAACAATTCGATGTTTTGTAGGCTGAGGCTATTATGCTTGTGGGACTAACTTAAGAAGTGGTATAACTATTGGGTGCGGGTCATCCGGGAATTTGAAACTAGGATTTGCGCAAAATAAGGTTGCCCAACATTGTCGCATATCTCCATTTTCAGATTCGGTTGTTTAGTGATAGACTTATAGCCAGGAGTAGCCTACGTGGACCAAACCAGCCTTGAGTTATTGGAATTTCCCAAAGTGAGGGAAATTCTGGCGAGCTTCACCTCTTTTTCGGCAAGTCAGGAGCTTGCCCTCAATTTAATGCCATCAGCGGAGCCACAGCTTGTCTCCCTTCTGTTGACGCAATCAGCTGAAGCTCGGCGACTTCTGGCTTTAAATCCCGGGGGCTCCATCGGCAGCATCGTTGATTTCCGTGCAGAGGCGGAAATGGCAAGCCGGGGCAAGATTCTCGCTACGTCCACTCTAGTAGGTGTTAAAGACAGTCTGCAAGAAATCCGTTCTCTTCGCGCGGTTATCGGCAAGCTAAAAGATAAGCTCCCCGCTTTATGGGACATTGCCAACGGTATTACAGACCTGTCTCACCTGGAAGCTGAAATAGGAAGATGCCTGACACCGACAGGCGAGATACTGGACTCAGCTTCGGACAAACTATCGAGCCTGAGGCAGCAGCTTAAAAGGACACGTGAAGAGCTTTTAGGCCGCCTGGACTCCATAATCAAATCCCGCCACAGCCAGAGATTCCTCCAAGAGTCACTGATTATGATGCGCCACGACCGCTACGTTGTTCCGGTCAAGGCAGAGATGAGGAAGGAGATCAAAGGCATAGTACATGACATCTCCAACACCGGTGCCACAGTATTTGTCGAGCCGTTGGCAACCGTAGAGATGGGCAACCAGTTGCGGGAGGTTGCGCTAGGCGAAGAGCAGGAGGTAGAGAGGATTCTCAGAGATTTGAGCAGCCAGGTGGGCATCCATTGTGCTGAAATCTCCAGGAACGTGGCTCTGGCAGCCGAAATAGACCTGGCTCTGGCCAAGGCGAGATATGCGGAAAAGGTCAATGCCACCGAACCCATTATTGCCGCTACCGGCGAGGACAGCCCGGATGCAATAACTAAAACGAACAGACTCTATCTGATTGGTGCTCGTCACCCTCTACTTGAGGAAAAAGCAGTGCCTCTGTCTATTGAGATAGGTAACGACTTCTCTATCCTCGTCATCAGTGGCCCCAATGCCGGGGGCAAGACTGTAGCTCTGAAGACCGTCGGGCTGCTAACCTTGATGGCACAAGCTGGTATACCTATACCGGCAGCGCCTGAAAGTTGCATCCCTGTCTTCGACGGCATCTTTGCCGATATCGGCGATGAGCAGAGCATCGAACAGATGCTGTCTACCTTTAGCTGGCATATGGGCAATATCGTCCGAATAATTCGGGATTCCACCAGAAACAGCCTGGTGCTGCTGGACGAGTTAGGGACAAGCACTGACCCGGTTGAAGGAGTTGCCCTAGCCCAGTCAATACTGCTGAATTTCCTGTCGAATAGGAACCTGGTCGTGGCTACCACTCATTATTCCGGACTCAAGGTTTTCGCTCACCAGACCGCAGGATTGAAAAACGCTTCGCTCGATTTTGACCCGCTTACCTTGAAACCCACTTATCACCTCACTATGGGCGTGCCCGGCGGCAGCAATGCCCTGTCTATAGCTTCCCAACTAGGCATGGAGCCGGAGATTATCGCTACCGCCAAAAAATTCATGCCTGAAGGGCACTTGGAGATGGAGAGCCTGCTTTCAGGCCTGGGGGATGAAAAGAGAAGGGTTGAAGAGCTACGCAACAGTCTGGAAAGTGACAGAAGCAAAATCGATGGATTGAGAGAGGAGCTTAAGAGCGAGCTTCAGAGGCTTAAGGTGGAGGAGCGGAATACGCTGCGCCAAATCAAGGACAACCTCCTGAAGGAAGCCGCCTCGCTGGAGAAAGACATACGTGAGGCTATTAAGGAGATTCAGAAAGCGAAAACAAAAACAAATATCGAGCGGGCAAAAAAGGTGCTGGCTGGAGTACACCAAGACCTGGAAAGCCACGCCTGGCAAACTCAGCAAAGTCGTCCTATTATGGAGGAGACCTCCGCCATTGCGGTGGGTGACCGGGTAAGACTCATCGAGACTGGACTGGAGGGGGTAGTCCTTTCAGTTCTGGAAAACAGGCGTGAGCTTGAGATTCAAGCAGGGGACATCAAGCTAAAGATGAAGTCGGAAGGCGTGGAGAAGGTTTCACCTTTGCCGACTGCAGCAGCATTTCCATCGTCGGTGGTGAAAACAAGCAGTGAAAAGAAGCGAAGCTCACTCGAGCTTGACCTTCGGGGTAAGCGAGCTGATGAAGTAGAGCCGAAACTCGACATCTATCTTAATGATGCTTTTGTTTCAGGCTTGAGCCAGGTGCGCATCATACACGGCTTTGGCACCGGCACCGTGCGGCAGATAGTTCACGATTTCATCAGGAGGCATCCTCTGGTAAAGTCCTTTGGGCAAGCAGGCAAGGAAGAGGGTGGCGGTGGGGTAACCATAGTGAAACTGCAAGGGTCCAGTCGTTATGGCGTTGATTAGTCGACGCTTGCCCTAACCGCCGTTCACGCCTACGTCCGAGCTTCAGATTCGCAGCACTGAATTACTCAGGTGATTAATCCAGCTGAAAATGCGAGCAGCGGTCGGTGGTCAGAAAGGCTTATATGACAGCTATAACGTATAGAGTGGTACAATAATTGGGGGCAGATCAACAATGTCACATTTGGGCGGTTTGTTCAATAAGCAACGCGCCATTGTATTGATATCTCCATATAAGGTCGTAGTTCAAAGGCGGACAGACAGATATTCTGTTTTGGTTTGATTCGGGCTATAATTAGGTGGAGATAACGTTAGCACCTGAAGCTCCTAGTCATTTGGTGCAGTTAAGGTTATAGCACCCTCTCGGGAGAGGATTGGAGATTCAGGCTGCACACGGAGGTGGTTGTATTGCCCGCGGGGACAGGACGCATAAGATGTCCAGTATGTGGAGGAACATCATGGATGATGTGTCCTGGTTGTCATGGCTCTGGAAAGAAACCAGATGCAGCGCATAAGCCTGTAGGAAAATATGAGACTGAACGGTGTGCTGAGTGTGGAGGAAGAGGCGTAGTCAAGTGTAACTATCCCAGATGTCAGGCTGGCTGGGTTCGAACCTAAGCGTATTAGGCTGGCTTCTGGCCTGATGATAACAAAAGTCCAGATTGTTCAAAGAGGAACTGAATTTGCTAGGCATCCTTGATATTTTTTTGTTGTTCCTCTCCACTTTGTTGATTAGCAAGGTAATCCAAATATAATTGTGAAAATGCTTGTAACGTTGGAACTATTGTTGAACGAGAACCTGACTGTTCCCTCTGCTCCTTTTGTATTTGCTCAATATTACCGAGGGTAACGCTTATTGCTTCAATTTTCCTATCTGTGTGGCTTACAAGCACTAAACTATTTACACCTAATCCTATCGAGATTAGCCCCAATGAAACAACAGGAGCAAACCACATGACATCTGGTGGCAGAGTAATCCAACTTATAGCGCCAAAGACTACAGCAGCAATGACGAAATACAATAGTGTCCTGAAATCTCTCCAGTGCATTAATCACCTCCATCTATATAAGCATAATCTAAAATAGATTATGCCCATTGGAATGTCAATAAGGATAAATTTGGTCTGAATTACAAATTAAAATTTTGTCCGTGAATAACAAGTGCCAATTCGTTATCCAATTGAACAGAAGCCTGTTCTGTGTGATTCTCATTTTCATCAAGTGGCGTAGGCCTATTTCCCCCACAAATTGTCGTACCACTTGCGATGCTCTTCGCCAGCAACTTTCCGATATCTCGCTGTGGTATTGAAACTGGCGTGGCCCAGGTGCTCCTGAAGCAAGCGCAGCGCGTCACCAGAGTCATCAAGCTTCATTGCATGAACGCTGAAGGCATCCCTTAGACGATGAGGGCTAACACCTCTTATTCTTCCTGTTTCAGGATTCACCAAATTCGGAAGCCCTGCTTTACTAGCACAGTCTCTCACTATCTGCCAAGCTCGATGCCGGTTCAAACGGAAGATAAGCTCTGAAATACCGCTGCTGGCTGGCCGATTACTTATGTAGTCCTTCAGCATCAGCACGGTGCAATTGTCAACAGGTAACGTCCTTATGCGTCGTTGTTCTTGCTGACGCTTAGTAGCCTGATTGACCTCCTCACCACAGCCAGGGCAGAATTGATGCCTCTTAGCTAGTCTCGCCTTGCACTTCGGACAAGATAGCCTGATGCGCGTCTTGAGATGCAGGATTGTCACAGTACCTTCCCCGAAATCTATATCGCCCACCTTAAGCGCCAAGAGCTCTGAAACTCGACAGCCCAAGCGAAATAGAAGCCTGATAAGCAGCCTATCACGGAGGTAACTGGCAGCTCGCTCCATCAGTTCTATGTCAGTAAGGTCAAGATAAGTCTTCACCTCATCATTCCGTTGGCAAATCACTCATCGCCCAGTGCACCCCCGGCGGTTAGTCTGCAAAAAGAAGCGGTTGCTGTTCTGGCGGCGGGGTGTGAAGTTCTGCGCTTCCTAATCCACCTCCCTAAAGTAGCATACGGCACCTCATAGCCTTCGGCCTTTAATTCTCTTTTAATAGTCGGCGTACCTAGCCCTTTTTTAATAAGGTCGTCCAGAAGCCCCAAAAACTGGGGGTTTGTCTTAAAAGTGATACGATGCGGCTTTGCGGCATGCCCAATATTATCAACCGCACCGTTTCTTGTATCTAAGTGATACGATTGGTTTTTCTTTTCGGCCTGAAATTCTTGAACAGCCTGGAGCACCTGAGCAACGTCTTCAGTATCAACTTGTCTGTCTTTAAGGATTTTTATGACCTCTTCGGTTTTACCTAAAGGGATATTCTCAAGCTTTAAATCAGCAATCCACGCCCAACCATAGGAATCACAATAAATGAGGCCATAGTACTTGTCTTTGCTCCACTTCGGCTCGGTATCCAGCTTTTCAATAGTCTGCTTCTCCAACTTTGGCTGAGCGAGTATCTCTTCACGTGCTTTCGCTATGTCTAGCTTTGTCACGCGGGTACGGCGTGTTTTAGTAAGTATTGTCATTTATTCACCACTCATTTCTTTGAAGTTGCGGGGACAGACAGCGCTCGGTTGCCCAAATCATGGTTTACTGCCCAAGTCCGTTTATCCAGGAGGTGCTTAGAAACCTTACCCTTGCCGATATGCGTGGTGACGTTCACCGGCTTGGCTTTAATGTCCTTATCCTTGGTAATAGCTTTGATAGACGCTGGAACATTAGCCTTAATATACTTAAAAATACGTTCTTGGTAAGTACCTTCGTTACCTCCTAAGAAAGGGGGGTGACGCCTTGAGGGGGGCGTAGCCCCCCTAAGGCTAAGAGAATTATTGAGGAAGTTCTCTACTCTTGTAACTTCTCGTTGTAACTTCTGGTTGTAACTTCTCACTCTCTTTCTCAATCTCTTATCCAAGGGGGGTATTATAAAGGGGGGATTTTGGCTCGGGCGTGGAAGTATCCTCTTTTGGCTGCCGATACGGTTTTTGGCGGTTGTATTCGCTCTGATATTTACTCCAGTTTGTTATACGAATCGCACCTTTTGGCGATATTTTAATGCGTTCTGTTTCCAATAATCGGTGCTTTGCCTTCCGCCATAAAGACTTCGGTATATGCAAAATTTCTGCGATTTGACCATCGGTAAAGCCCACCCCGTTTGTTAGTTTTATCTCCCCTGTATCGCCATATTGGCCACCACCAGCAAAAGTGAGCAAATCAATCCAAACGCCCCTAACGTCTGAGGCATCCTCTCGCAACGTTCCCGTCAGCCACTTGTTGCAGTAAATCTTAATCCATGTTCGGCTACCCATTGGACCCCCCTTGTTTGCCAGCTTTTAACAGTGCCTCGACAGCCTTACGGCTCAACACCATGCGCCTGCCAAGTTTTATTACTGGCACGGGTAGTGCGTCCCGCCGTGCTAACTCGTAGGCTAGCCCCCGGCTTATTCCCAATACCCTGGCGACTTCAGGTATGGACATCGTTAAACTATCAGCACTCATTTACCCCTCCGGGAATAATTCTGATATTCTCACCTTCAGCACACGGGCTAGTCGCCTTCTAGCTTTTGGCCAGGCTTGCCACAGTCCATTTTCTATCTTTGAGAGATTTGACGGCAATACCCGCCCGGCGAGCGAGTTCGCTCTGGCTTAATCCCGCCTTTTCTCGGAACTCCCTTAGTCTGTTAGTAAACATCTAGTCATTCCTCCTATTGACCCTTGACAACTTTCCTCGCTATAACTTATAATAGAGACAGTAGAGTCTATTGGCAAGGACAATTAGCAGTGAGTGAAAGACATTTTGAGAAAAGTTGGGAAGCTACAGACAAAGTAGGGAGAGGCCCCAACATACCCGATGATTGGAAAAGATACATAATGCAAGAGGCAATAGTGCAGTCTCACAAACCTAGAATGTTGCTTGCTGATGAGATATTGGAGCAGATGAGGCAAAGCAGGGACATAAAGGACAGACTGCCTGAAAAGGAAAGCATAGCCAAGCTTATTTCAAAGGTACGCAATCATCTAGAAAGTCCGCTTGACGAGCCTTGGTCTCTTAGTTCTCTGGTGGACTACGAGATACCCCCCGAGGCTTTACCGGCAGTAATGTCAGCCTATAAAAAGCGATTGAAAGATAACCAATTAACTATTCGAGAGGCGCTATGGATTGGACGATTGTACAGCGTTATTGAGCCTAAAGATTTAGTTTATGATTGGGCTTCTATCTACGCTGTTGAGGAAATGATTAATGAGCTGTCAGGGAAATCTTTTGACAGCAGTAAGCTTGACCGAGAAATGATAAAAGATGTCTACCTTCCCCGTAAAACAGTCAAAATAGGCGAGATAATGAAGGTGCTTACCCCGTTAAACTCATTGCCCCGAATCTAACAATGGAGCAGATGGAGGAGATTGCCAAGTCAGAAAAATACAAAAAGGAGGCACAAGATGAGAGGTCACATAATCAAGCGGTACAAGAATAGCTACACCATTGTCCTTAACTTGGGTTGACCCGACTACTGGGAAGCGTAAACAGCAATGGGTCAGCATCAAGGGCACCAAAAAGGATGCTGAAAAGAGGCTTGCCGAACTACTTCACCAGCTTGATACCGGCACTTTTATGAAGCCTGGTAAGACTACTTTGGCAGAATATCTTGAGAGATGGCTTGAAGGAATATGCATGGCCTAACCTTTCACCCAGGACGGCTAGAAGGCTATGAGTCTATCATACGCCAGCACCTTGTCCCCAACTTGGAAATATACCGTTAACTCAACTAAAGCCAGAACATTTACAACAGCTATTACTCAGAGTGCTCTCAGGTGGGCGCTGTGATGGCAAAGGGGGCCTCAATGCCGGTACAGTAAGACAGCATCATATGGTTTTGCATCGTGCCTTGCACATCGCGGTGAAGTGGGGATTGATTATCACGGAATCCCGCAGATGCCATTGACCTACCACATTGCCAGCGCCCAGAAATGCACGTAATGAATGAAGGACAATATCACAGACTTTCCTTGAAGCTGCCAAATCTACCCCTTACTATGCCCTATTCTATATGGCACTTTTCACCGGAATGAGGCGGTCTGAACTACTTGGCTTTACGATGGTGTGATGTTGACTTAATTCTAGGCCAGATATCGGTTAATCGAAGCCTGCACCATCTACGTGACAGGAGCTTGGTTTTCAGAACGCCTAAAACAGCAAAGGGACGCCGGACTATAGCACTTCCGCCATCGGCTATTCTGGTTCTTAGAGAACACAGAGAAAAGCAAGAGACAAATATGGCTAATGTTAGGCACACTATTAGAAGACGACGATTTAGTATTCTCCCAGATCTGACGGAAGTCCATTATTGCCGGATACAGTAAGCCATGCCTGGGCTAAGCTGGCACAACGTACTGGTCTGAAAGGCATACGGCTACATGATGCTCGACATAGCCATGCTTCCTTAATGCTGAAACAGGGTATTCACCCCAAGATAGTTCAGGAACGATTAGGACATGCCAGTATCCAGATCACCCTTGACACTTATAGCCATGTAGCCCCCGGACTTCAAGAAGCCGCAGCCGTCCGTTTTGATGAAGCCTTTATTTCCACGCCTAAAAAAGAGCTTGTTGCAAAATTTGGTTAGCTATCCGTTAGCTAAAATGAAAATGCCCCTGTTATGTTAATCACTTCGGGGGCATTTTAGCTTCAATCAGTGGTGCCGAGGCCCAGAATCGAACTGGGGACACGCGGATTTTCAGTCCGCTGCTCTACCATCTGAGCTACCTCGGCGCGCCGCCATTTTAGATTTTTCGTTTTTAGCTGTCAAGGGAAAAGCTTTGAGTTTATGTCTGCCCGCCGAGCCTGACCAGAGGTATGCCGGCGGCGCAGAGGGGACATTCGGCAGGGGGATAAGTTACGGTGGCGGAACGGAGACAGCTAAAAAGAGGCACACCGAATTCCTTCTCCTGCTCGGAACGGTCAACGAGCACTCCGATACCGACGACAGTGCCCTTAAGCTTTTTAACAGCTTCTATTACTTCAACGATAGAGCTACCGGTAGTCATGATATCATCCACAATCAGGATGCGTTCACCGGGATTGATGGTAAAACCACGTCGGAAAACCCTTTCCTCACCTTCCTTCTCGGCGAATATGCCCTTTACGCCCAGTTGTCTGGCAACTTCGAAGGCAAGGATAATGCCGCCCGTGGTCGGGCCGGCAACTACCTGGACATTTTCTTTCTTGAAGTGCTCGACAATAAGTCGGCAGAGCTTTTCGGTGTAATGTGGTTACTGCAAAACGCGGAACTTTTCCCAGTATACCGGTGAGTGTAGCCCCGAGGTAAGCAGAAAATGCCCTTCTAATATGGCGCCGGCGTCTCTGAAGATTTGTATTATCTCGTCGGACATAGTGTTTTCATTGCCAGGCTGGGTTTGCTGACTTCGGCTGCTTGCGTACCTACATTGAACGTATAGTGCTTTATTAGCCTCCATCTATAGGGTGGCCAGTAGGTTACCCAAGCCTTGCCGATTATATTTTTGCGAGGCACTGTCCAGCCCCGGTGTGAATCGGAGCTGTTATTGCGATTGTCACCGAGAACAAAATAGTGATCGGGAGGAATTTCCTGAGGATAGCATTAGATAGTGGGGTGGCTCGAGGGTGTAAGGTTCAACTAGAGGAGTGTCGTTTATGAATACTGTATTGTCCCTAATTTCTACGGTATCGCCTGGCAGGGCAATGATTCGCTTGATAAGGTCTGAGTTAGGGTCTTGCGGGGAGCGAAGGACAATTATATCACCGCGTTGTGGCTGCTGAAGAAGTAAGCAGCTTTGCTGACCATGATATATTCGCCCTCTTCAATGGTAGGTAACATGGAGGAGCCGTAAACTTTGAAGCTTCCAACCGTAGCATGAAACAGGGCGAAGACAGCGAGTCCAAGAAGTATAGGTGCAATGATATCGCGGAAAACTTTCATTTACTCGTTATAGTTAAGGTCGTGATATTATAATCTATTCCAGCTTTTTACGCTATTTCGGCTAAACTTAGAATCAAGTTCAGCGTTATATTTGGTAATGATCAGTGCCTACATGCTATTATAATAGAAGAATGATGCTGCTATCTGGCAAGTTTATTAGCTGGACACTAAATTCCAGGAGGTTTAGATGCATAAATTTTGGTTAATTCTATCGGGAGTGATGTTAGTCGTGATTTTGATTGGGGCTGGTGGCTGCGTGGTTGGTGAGGGTGCTCAGGTTTCGCCGCCTACTATAACGGGCTATGTGGGCACGCCCGATTTCGGGGGAGTAATTTATAGTCAACAGCAAGTTGGCTTGTGGGTGACTGGCGAAGGTAAGTCAAATGCAACACCTGACCTTGTGTTGCTCAGTCTCGGCATAGAGGCCGAAGCCAAGACTGTGGCACAGGCACAACGGGATGCGGCTCAAGCCATGGATGAAGTAATGAAAGCGCTTAAGGCCAACGGCGTAGCTGAGAAAGATATTCAAACGCAGAGATTTAGCATATATCCGGTGCGAAAATGGATTGAGGATGAGCAGAGGGAGATAATCATTGGCTATCGAGTGACCAATATCGTATTCGCCAAAATAAGGCAAATAGACAAAGCTGGCCCCGTCATTGATGCTGTAGCTCAAGCTGGTGGTGATTTGACTCGGATTGATAACATAGGTTTTACCATCGATGACCCAACGCCTTACTATAAAGAGGCGCGGGCTAAGGCAATAGAGGACGCAATAGCAAAGGCGAGACAGATGGCCGACTCAGCGGATATTAAGCTTGGAAAGCTGCTATATATTTCTGAAAGCACTCCGTATGTACCGCCGGTGGTAGTTAGAGACTTTGTAATGAAAGCTGAGGGCGCAGCTCCACCAACCACTCCCATTAGCCCCGGCGAGCTGGAAATTCAAGTCACTGTGCAGATGGTCTATGATATTCGCTAGTGGCCGGGTAAACCGCGGCACTGCCTATATGGACAGGACTATTATGTTACGTCAGTTCTTATTTGCAGTCCGTCGTGACTTGACACGGCAGTTGAGGGGGCATATTATAAGCGATAAAAAGGGGTATAATAACGACCCGGAGGTTGTGAGATGAAAGATGAGACGTGGGCACCGAGGCCTTATGCAAATGAGGAATTCCTATCTTTTGATCGCCTGAAGCGGGCGGTTACCAGCCGAGTTCTTGATAGAGCCGAACGTTTGATGGGAGAAGAATTCCCACTGAGCCCAGAGCGGATAGCTGAATTGACTAATGAGGAATGGCAACGAGCTAAGGAACACTCCAGAGTTCTCCGGGAGCTCGTGAAGCTTTCCGCAAATATCTGGAGGGGACGGTCGGTGGCAAAGTGGACAATCTGATAAAAACTGATAAGGATTATCTATCTGCTATGGGAGTAGCTGAGAAGAGCTTGTGAAAGGAATGGCAAGCGAGTTGACTTTATATAGAGGAGAGGATTTCCAGAAACTTCTCCTCTTTTGTTTTCATGCTGGAGGATAGGATGCCTGAAAAGACTGAAAAGAAAAGCACGAATGTGGATTTGGAGCACACGAAAAAACGCTTGGAGATGTTAGACAAGCGGCTGGATAACATCGATTCTGTAGTTACCGCTTTGGTGGAGCGGGTGATGAGGCAGCCTGTCACTATTGAGGTCACCTGTCCTAAGTGCGGTAGTGTTGTCCAGATGCTACTGACAAGCAACACAAAGTCCACCGACAAGGGTTAAAAGCTTTTTTCTGATTCGGACTGCTGCCGGTGTGCGTTATGCTACCAAGGCAGGCCGAAGTCATCAACAGGCGCTTCAAGTTAAAGTTATCTACAGAATTGGCAAATAATTCTTTAGTTCGTAATCAGTTACGTGTGTCCGGTATCTATCCCATTCTACCTTCTTATTCTGTATAAAGCTATTCAAGGCGTGGTCACCCAGAGCTTCTCTGACAAGTTGGCTCTTTTCGGTAAGCTGTATAGCTTCGTATAGGCTGCCAGGTAACGTTTTTATCTTCTTCTGGTCGCGTTCTTCCTGGCTCATTTCAAAGACATTCTCTTCTATAGGTGGCGGTAATTTGTATCCTTTTTGAATTCCTTCGAGTCCT
>CAVSBU010000023.1:0-16563 GCA_963726215.1 uncultured Chloroflexia bacterium | reverse complement strand
TTGCGATGAGGTGGCTCTTATCTACCAATTCAAGTCTGACGTTAAATAGTGGAGGGGTGGGAAAGCGTTTGTTCATTGGGATGCAGCAATTAGGTTAAAGCTCGGTTTGGCGACCTAAAGAATCACGGTCACATAATAAAATATTTACAAAATACTCTTGGAGAACTTGGATGGAGAAGACTATATCTAGCCAGCGGATTTATGATGGTCGGGCGGTGAAATTGAGGGTCGATACGGTGCGCAAGCCCAGCGGCAAAGATAACCACCAGGGAAATTGTTGAGCATAGCGATGCTGTGGCGGTAGTGGTTCTGGACTCTAGGGACAGAGTTATTCTGGTTCGTCAGTATCGCAAAGCTGTGGGCAAGACGCTTTTAGAAATCCCGGCCGGCGGTGTTGACCCCGGTGAGCAACCCATCAGCAGTGTCCGCCGTGAGTTACAGGAAGAGATCGGTTATTTGCCTAATAAAATAGATAAGCTCGGTGGTTTCTATTCAGCTCCCGGCTATTGCACCGAGTATTTGCATCTGTATCTGGCTACATATCTTATACCCAGCCGGCTTGAGGCTGAGGACACTGATGAGATAGAGGTCGTTACGAGTGCCACTGGCTAAAATATCTGACCTTATTGCTTCCGGTGAAATAGCTGATGCTAAGAGCATTGCTGGCTTGCTTAGAGTTATTTCGCTAGGGACTGAAAGGCAGTTAACTGCGAAAGTTATGCCTTAACCTGGTATTTGGCCTTGCCCTGTTCGTATAAGTCGCCGCCGTAGATATCGTTAATGACAGTGACGGGAAAGTTTTCTACCTCAAGGCGGCGTATTGCCTCGGCACCTAAATCTTCGTAAGCTATTACCTCTGCCTTCTTGATGCTCTTGGAAATGAGTGCTCCAGCCCCACCGATGGCAGCAAAGTACACTGCTTTATATTTTTTAATGGCATCTTTCACCGCTTGTGACCGGTTACCTTTGCCTATCATTCCTTTAAGGCCGGCAGCCATAAGGCGAGGGGCATAGCTGTCCATCCGGCCGCTGGTTGTCGGTCCCGCTGAGCCGATGACCTGCCCCGGCTTAGCTGGAGACGGGCCCATATAGTAAACAGTCTGATTGGTGAGGTCAAAAGGTAGCTTTTCGCCCTTGTCCAAAGCTTCAACCAGGCGTTTGTGGGCGGCATCTCGAGCCGTATAAATAACGCCGCTAATGAAAACCTGGTCGCCGGCTTTCAATTTCTTGATAGTTTCTTCATCAAGTGGCGATTTTATATTTACAGTTGCCATCGCTATTCCTCCGTAGCCACGTTCGTTTAGCCCTGTTTCACGGTGAACTCAGGGAAAGGAAGTTTGGGTTTAGTCTCGGCAGGCGGTGGTACTGTCGAAGCCGGCGGCTTCTTTTTACCGAGTCCTAGAGTTCGGGATACCAGATGTCTTTTCAGCAGTTGAATAGCCAGAGCCGGGTCTACTCCCTTGGGGCAGGATTCCGAGCAGGCGCCGGCTAGGTGGCAATGCCACACACCGTGGTCGGTGCCCACCACCGGGAATCTTTCCAGCTCGCCGTCATCACGATTGTCGGCGCAGTAGCGATAACACTGAGCCAGAGCCTGAGGGCCGTGAAACAGCTTGTCACTGGCTGAAGTTGGGCAAGCCGAGACACATATGCCGCACTTAATGCAGTAGGTGAACTGCAGGAAACTCTCTAATGCCTGGTGTGACTGGGCGTATTCAGCAGACGGGGTTTTCCATTTCTTCAAGGTCATTACGGAGAATGTATGGTTTAATTGATTTGTGTATCTCGAAGAATGGAGTCAAATCAACTACCAGGTCTTTGATGATGGGGAAGTTTGGTAATGGCTTGATGGTTAACCTGTTCGAATGGAACTCTTCTATCTGAGTGTGGCAGGCCAGGTGAGGATAGTTGTTGATAAGCATGCCGCAGGAGCCGCATATCGCCATACGGCAGGAGGTGCGGAAGGCGATGGTGCTGTCCAGGTTTTCTTTTATATAGATAAGACCATCGAGCACTGTCATGCCTCTACTGGACGGCACTATGAATTCCTGGAAATGAGGTTTACCGCCATTTTCCGGGTCGTATCTCTGGACTCTGAATGTTATCTGCTCAGTTTTTTGTTTATCCACAATATCTCCTAGCGGGACAGCAGGGCAATCGGCACATAGCTAGCCCAGACAAAGACGATGATGCCAAAAGCTATGATAACCCGAGTTACCACGCGTTCAGTCCTGGCCGATGGCGTCAACTCGAGTATAACGTTGCGCAGCCCGTTGAGGGCGTGATACAGGACAACAGCCAGCAAAGCTATGTATATCCCGGCCCATATAACTTGGCGAGACCTTTCTATCATGGACTGCCACGAAGCCGGGTCATTTAAATTGACACCGAAGAAGCGGAGGATATCTTCGAGGTGCTGCATAACCATGTGTATGCCCAGTAACACTGCTATCAACACGCCGGTAACCAGTTGCATCAACCACAGGTAGGTATAGCGCATTACCAGCCTCCCATGATGAAGTCATAAAAGAACACCAGGCACAGGATTATGATTATGCCTATAATTGCCATTGTCCAGAGGCGCTTTTTACGCAGCGAATCACTATATGGGTAAATTGGCGGAATCGGCTTTGCCATCAGAAAACCGAGTTCTTGCAAGATGAGGCGCAAGCCGTTTAACGCATGGTAGACGAAGGCGACAGCTACCAGATATTCGCCGGTTTTAAACAATGGATTGCTAAGAACTCTCATTGCGTTCTCCCACACTTCCTGACCCTGAATCCGGAAAAAGGTTGTCACAATCAGATGGACCAGCAGGAAGAGCAAGATTCCCAGGCCGGTTACCCGGTGCAGTATGTAGAGGTAACGTTCCAGCTTGTAGTTGCCTGCCCAAACCCAGCCACCGACTCCCAGATAGTTTTGTCGCGGCCGTATCTGTCTCATAGTTAACTCCCTAATATTTCCTTTCTACCGGTTGCCACATGGTGATGTTTACCGGAATGTAGTCGAGCCGTGGCCCTTTTGGTGTGTAGTGAGCCAGGGTATGTTTGAGCCAGTCGACATCGTCACGCTTGGGAAAATCTCGTCGAGAGTGAGCTCCGCGGGACTCGGTACGGGCTATAGCCCCGGTGACGATGATTTCAGCCAAATCAAGCAGGTTATCGACTTCCAGGGCGCTGAGCAGGTCGGTATTATATATGCGTCCGCGGTCTTCGACCTTGATACCCGGCAGGCGCTGCTTTATTTCCCGAATCTTATCGAGTGCTGTTTTCAGGCCGGAGCCGGTGCGGAAGACGCCTACCTGACTGTCCATCGTCTTCTGCAGCTCCTTGCGCAGGGCATAGGCGCTTTCCTTGCCTTTAGAGCTGAACCTGTTGAAGACTCTAGCCTCCTCGTCTTTCAATTTTGTTTCTTTAGGTGGTGGAGGCAGGGTTTTTTGCTTAACAGCATATTTGGCAGCTTCGTCTCCGGTTATCTTGCCCCAGACGAGGCATTCGGCAGTGGAGTTGGAGCCGAGACGGTTAGCGCCGTGTAGTGAAACACAGGCGGCTTCTCCGGCTGCCCAGATGCCTTCTACCGGCGTGGCTCCATTAATGTCGGTATGGACGCCGCCCATAAAATAGTGGGCGGCGGCTCGTACGGGTATTGGCTCGAAAATAGGGTCGATAAAGTTAAATTTCATGGCGACCTCTCGAATCATGGGCAGCCGTTCGTTGATTTTGGCAGCACCGAGATGACGCAGGTCAATGTGAACGTAGTCGAGGCCATCAGGACCCTGAAATCCTCTGCCCTCCTCGATTTCAGTCATCTCGGAGCGTGACACAATATCTCGAGGAGCTACCTCCATCTTAGATGGAGCGTATTTTTCCATAAATCTTTCGCCTTTGTTATTAAGCAGGTAGCCGCCTTCACCTCGTGCTGCCTCTGTAATCAGTATGCCCGACGGTACCAGCCCGGTAGGATGGAATTGGACGAATTCCAGGTCCTTGATAGGCAATCCGGCGCGGTAAGCCATAGCCAAACCATCGCCGGTGGCAGTAAGGGAATAAGTAGTGAAACCATACATGCGGCAGGCACCGCCAGTGGCAATAATCAGAGCTTTACCTTGAATTAAGAAGAACTCGCCGCTGGTCAGGTCCCAGGCGGTCAAGCCGCAGAAAACGTTGTCTTTTATTACGATGGAGCTGATGTAGCATTCATCGTATCGGCTTATATTGGTATATTTCTGCAGCGTATCGTAGAGGGTCTGCATTTCGGCGAAGCCGGTCTTATCGGCAGCGAAGACGGCTCGGTCATAGGAATGGCCGCCGAATGGTCGTTGAGCTATGCGTCCGTCCGGGCGCCGCGACCAGGGTATGCCCCAGTGCTCCAGCAGCAGTATTTCCTTAGGCGCCTCTTCAACGAAGCGCTTCACTACGTCCTGGTCGCAGAGGAAGTCGGCGCCTCGGACTGTATCCCAGGCGTGGAGTTCGAAACTATCTCCTTCTTCCGGCTGCATGACTGCTGCAGTGCCGCCTTCGGCGCAGACTGAATGAGAACGCATCAACTGGACTTTGGAGACGATGGCAACATCGAGGTCTGGATTTCGGGCAGCCTCGATGGCAGCACGTAGTCCGGCAAGTCCTGAGCCCAGAACTATAACATCGTGTTTTCTGCCCGTCACAGTATTGCCTCCTTGTGACGAGCGCACCAGCATTGAATATTGACGGCAACCGGCATGCTGGCGATATGGGCCGGGAAGACTTCAGCATGGACGGCCAAGGCGGTTGTTCTGCCGCCGTAACCCATCGGCCCGATGCCCAGATTGTTGACACGTTTTAGGATTTCCTTCTCCAGCTCAGCAACCTCCGGGTCAGGATTCGGCTCGCCGACTTTACGCAGCAGCGCCTTTTTAGCCATGGCCATGGTTTTATCTGTGGTTCCGCCTATGCCGAGGCCGATAATGATTGGCGGACATGGGTTGCTGCCTGACTCTTCGACAAGATTTACCACGAAATCTATAATTCCCTGCCGTCCTTTGGCTGGAGGCATAACCGTCAGGCGAGAGCAGTTCTCCGAGCCGCCTCCTTTAGGCAGCACGCTAATTTTGAGTTTATCGCCGGGTACGATATCGGTGTGAATGATTGCCGGCGTATTATCTTTGGTGTTGACGCGGGCGGAAAACGGCTGACGGACCATGGATTTACGCAGATAGCCCTTTTCGTATCCCTGGCGGACTCCTTCGTTTATACAGTCGTAAAGCTCACCGCCGGTTATATGGACTTCCTGCCCCAACTCCAGCATAACAACCGCAGCGCCTGTATCCTGGCATAGAGGAATTTCCTCCCGGTTGGAGACTTCAGTGTTTTCGATAATCTTATCCAGCACATCTTTAGCCACTGGCGACTCTTCCTTTTCCCGTGCCTTGCTTGAGAGCCATAAGCACATCTTCTGGTAGATGAAGGCAAGCGTCCTGGAAGAGATTGGATACGGTTTCGGTTATCTTTTTACAGTCGATATCCCGCATTGGACAACTACTCCAATTTCATTATTTTGACCAGCTCCCGCACGGCTTCGGCTGATTTCTTGAGTGCAGCGCTTTCCTCTGCAGTTAGCTTGAGTTCGATTATCTGCTCCATGCCGTTTTTACCTATCTTGGCTGGAACGCCGACTACTACGCCTTTTATGCCATATTCACCTTCGAGGGAGACGGCGCAGGGCAGGATTCTCTTCTTGTCCAGCAGTATGGATTCGACCATTTGAGCCGTAGCCGCCGCCGGTGCATAAAAGGCGCTTCCCGTCTTCAACAGGGCAACTATTTCCCCGCCGCCTTTTACCGTTCGGTCCACGATTTTGTTTACGGTTTCCTGAGGTAAAAGCTCGGTTATGGGTATGCCGCCGACGGTGGTTAGCCTTGGGATGGCGACCATGGTATCGCCGTGCCCACCGAGAACACAGGCATAAACATCTTCGACTGAAACGTTGAGTTCCTGGGCGATAAAAGTCCTGAATCTGGAGGAATCTAAAATGCCCGATTGGCCGATTACACGTTTTCGGGGAAATTTGCTGACGTGAAGTGCCAGTTGGGTCATGGCATCCAGCGGATTAGCCACCATGATAAGTATGCACTTCGGCGAGTATTTCGACTACCTGCTCGGTGACCGATTTCACGATATTCATATTAGTCAATACCAGGTCATCACGGCTCATGCCCGGCTTTCTGGGCACCCCGGAGGTAATGGCTACGATGTCGGAGTTGGCGGTCTCCTCATAGGAATTAGTGCCGATGACTCCGGCATCCGAGCCGGTAATCGGGCCGGTTTGCAGCATGTCCAATCCTTTGCCCTGAGGCAAGCCTTCGATGATGTCCACCAGCACTACATCGGCGTATCCCTTTTCGGCGATACGCTGAGCCAGAGTGGCTCCTACATTGCCCGCACCGATAACACTAACTTTACTTCGCATTTCAGCCTCCTCGTTTTTTCAATTTTTCAATCACGGCATCAGCGACCTCTGAGGTGGTTGCCGCAGGTTGATTACGGTCAGCTTTTAAGTCGTAGGTTACGCTTTTGCCTTCAGTAATGACATCAGCTATAGCTTTCTCCAGATTGTTTGCGGCTTTGATTTCGTTGAGGTAGCGGAGCATCATCACTGCCGAGAGCATCATAGCCATTGGATTGACTTTGTTCTGGCCGGCGTACTTTGGTGCGCTGCCATGCGTGGGCTCAAAAACCGCTATATTATCACCTATATTAGCCCCTGGTGCAACACCCAATCCGCCAACCAATCCGGCACATAGGTCGGATACGATATCTCCATAGAGGTTGGGCAGTACGATGACATCGTATTGTTGTGGATTCCGGACAAGGCGCATGCACAGTGCATCGATAACTACGTCTTCGAACTCTATAGTTGGATATCCCTTAGCCACCTCGCGGGCGGCGTCCAGAAAGATGCCGTCGGAGAACTTCAGTATATTAGCTTTGTGAGCAGCGGTGACCTTCTTTCTCTTATTAGCGCGGGCATATTCAAAAGCAAACTTGACGATACGCCGGGAGGCTGTTTCCGAAATCACTTTTATGCTGAAGCCGGAATCTTCCTTCACTTTAGTCTTTGTGGTATCGAGAATAAGCTTTGCCAGGCTAGCGCTCCCCAGGGTATCCCTGGCAAATTCAATGCCGCTGTAAAGGTCCTCTGTATTCTCTCGGACAATTACGATATCTACGTTTTTAAATGGTGTGGGTACGCCTCGATATGTTTTACAGGGGCGGAGGCAGGCATAGAGGTCTAAACTCTGGCGCAAAGCCACGTTTACGCTTCTAAAGCCGGTGCCTATCGGTGTCGTTACCGGACCCTTTCAGGGCTACCTTATTTTTCTTTAATAGATTCGAGAACTTCATCAGGTAAAGGTGTGCCGAATTTGTCCTGAGCTTTCTGGCCGACTATTCCGATATCCCACTCGAATTTAACACCGGTGGCTTCTAATACACGCTTTAGTCGCCTCGGTAATCTCGGGACCGATTCCATCGCCGGGGATAAGAGTCACTTTGTAAGGCATAATTTCCCCTTTAAAATTCAGAGCGCTTAGTAATTCTACTGTCATTGCAGCCTTCGCATGTCATTCTGAGCGAAGCGTCAAAACTCGCTATTGCTCGTGACATTTCTCTCGAGATATAGAGCTCAAAGTCGCCGTGTTTGCTTATATAAGGGATAAGCCCGCCTTCACTGAGTATGTCTACCATCACCTTCGGGATTTTGCCAAAGGTAAGCTTGGACATTTTTGGTCAGGTCGGTAATAGTACTTTGTGGTTAAATTCACCTCTATTTCATCACCGGCGCCAATTTTATCGGTATCACAAATCAGTACCGGCAATCCCTGATTTATGGCATTTCTGAAAAAGATGCGGGCAACTGATTTTGCCAGTATAGCGCTCACTCCAGCCATTTTAATAACCAGTGCCGCATGTTCCCGGCTGGAACCAAGCCCGAAGTTCTTGCCGGCAACAATGAAGTCACCCGGTTTCACTTTCTTGACGAAAGTCGGGTCGGCATCTTCCATAACGTGTTTGGCCAATTCCGGCAGGTCGCTTCTCAGGTGTGCGTATTTACCCGGTATGATATGGTCGGTCGAGATGTTGTCACCGAACTTGAAAGCTCTGCCTCTAAGAATAGTTTCAGGCATCATGCCACCTCTCTCGGGTCGGTGATTTCGCCGGTCAATGCCGAGGCTGCGGCTGTGGCCGGACTGGCCAGATATATTGAGGCTTCCGGGTTGCCCATCCGACCTTTGAAATTACGATTAGCTGTCGATAGGCAGACCTCATTATCTCCGAGAACGCCTTGATGTACGCCGAGACAGGCAGCGCATCCCGGTGGCAGTATCACGGCTCCGGCAGCGACTAAAATCTGGATGTAGCCGATTCTCATAGCTTTGCTCAGGACTTGCTGTGATGCCGGAGCTACGATTAATCTGACCCTGCGGATTACGCTTCTTATTTTTGAGTATGGCAGCGGCGGCAGCCAGGTCTTCGAGTCGGCCGTTGGTGCAGGTACCGATAAATACCTGGTCGATTTTAGTACCGGCCAGCATCTTTACCGGAGTGACATTGTTCACAGCGTGAGGCATGGCTACCATAGGTTCAAGCTCAGAGGCATCGAGGGCAATAGCCCTCTCGTATTCGGCATCGGCATCGGGACGCAGCGCCCGGTATTTATTACCTCTACCTTGAGCTGCCAGGTATCTTCTGGTTATATTGTCGCTGGGGAAAATGCCGACCTTGGCGCCAGCTTCCACCGCCATATTGGCTACGGTTAGGCGCTGAGGTATGGTCATGTTAGCTACAGCGTTGCCATCGAATTCCAGCGCTTTGTAAGTGGCGCCGTCAGCTCCGAGTACTCCGATAAGATGGAGGACAAGGTCTTTGGCGCCAACCCATTTTTGAAATTTGCCGTTGATGCTAATTTTGAATGTCTCCGGTACCCGGAACCACGTTTTGCCCAGTGCGAAAACAACGGCGATATCGCTGGACCCCATACCGGTAGCAAAGGCTCCCAGACCGCCGGCAGTGACCGTATGGGAGTCAGCACCGACGATGATGTCCCCCGGGTTGGCGAACTTTTCCGCCACTAGCTGGTGGCATATACCGCTGCCGCCTTCAAAAATCTGGCAGCCGGTTTCCTCAGCAAAGCGACGCAG
Organism: uncultured Chloroflexia bacterium; assembly: GCA_963726215.1. Lineage (GTDB taxonomy): Bacteria > Chloroflexota > Dehalococcoidia > GIF9 > UBA5629 > 9FT-COMBO-48-23. The sequence goes on along the minus strand of CAVSBU010000023.1, from coordinate 7,388 downwards.
AAACTGATGGTCGTTGGATAGCTGCCGGTTGGGGCTGGGTATGGCGTGGTCGAGAAAGATAGCGGTCCGCTGCGGATTGGCTAGACGTACCGTGTTTGACCTCTTTAAACTGCCGGACGGTTAAGGGGCCGGTGGTGTCCTGGACAAAGGCTAAATCTACCTGGGCAATTACTATATCGCCGGCTCTGGCATCAGTCCCTGATTTCTCACTTAGTATCTTCTCACTGAGGGTTTTCCCCATTGGAGCCTAACCGATTATGGCGAGTACAGCGCCGCCGCTTACTTTGTCGCCAGGCTTGAAATTTATGGATTTAATCTTACCCGCGGCTGGAGCCACTATTTCGTTTTCCATCTTCATGGCTTCCAGTATAACTATACCCGTGTTTGCCTTGACCTCATCGCCTTCTTTTACCAGGTAGCGGACAATCGTGCCCGGTATCGGAGCCAGCACCGGCGTCTCGCCGGCAGCCACTGCTGCCTTGGGGGGTGCCGGAGCCTCTTTTTTCTCGGCTCGTGCCGGAGGCGTTTCTGCCTTAGGTTGTGGTGAGGCAGAGACTGGAGGTGGGGCAAATGCAACCGGTCCACCCGTAGGCTCGACCTCGACCTTATAATATTCATCGCCGACAAAGACATTGAACGTCCTGGCAGCCGGACCCTTGGCCGGTGCTTTCATTTCCATCTTCTCCCCCAGTTTGCCGGCTTTAGCTTTGGCAATAAGCTCATCTTCTCTCTTCACGTCTTCCAGAGTCTTAGGCTTAGTTTCCGGCGGTGGCGTCTCCAAGCCGTATTTCCATTTCAGAAATCGCATACCGGTTTGAGGATAAAGTGCATAAACAAGAACGTCACCGATGTCCTTGGCAATATCTTTAGTCGCTTCTTTAGCTTTTTCCAGTTCCGGCTGGAGAATATCCGCCGGCCGCGAGGTTATAGGTTTCTCCCCTCGTTCGTAGCCTTTGAGCACTATTTTTTGTATCTCTTTGTCAATTGGGGCGGGCGGCTTGCCATACAGCCCGTAGACGTAGTCTTTGACTTCTTTGGATATCATTTTGTATCTGCCGAAGAGGACGTTTTGAACCGCCTGAACGCCGACAATCTGGCTGGTGGGAGTGACCAGAGGCGGATAGCCCAGCTCTTTTCGAGTTCGGGGTAGCTCGGCATAGACTTCCTGCAGGCGGTCGAGGGCATTGGCTTCCCTTAGCTGGGCGACCATGTTGCTGAACATGCCGCCGGGGATTTGATGCCACAGCACGCCGGTGTCGATAACCGATATCTTGGTGGTGTCCAGGAAGTCCCGGTATTTAGGGGCGATGGACTCGAAGTATTCTCCCAGTTTGAGCAGTCGCTGCAGGTCGAGACCTGTATCTCTGGGTCCGCCGCTAAGAGCGACCACAATTGGCTCTACTGCCGGGTGAGCGGTACGCAAGGCGAAGGGAGCGATGCAGGTATCGATGAAATCAACTCCAGCCTCGATGGCTCTAAAATAGCTCATATAGGCCATGCCGCTGGTGAAGTGGCTGTGCAAGTTGACCGGTATCTTCAGCGCCTGCTTTAAAGCTTTGATCAGTTCGTAAGCATCATCCGGAGAGATAAGTCCCGCCATGTCCTTAATGCACAGGCTGTCTGCTCCCATGTCCTGAATGATAAGCGCCTTGTTTACAAAATAATCGATGTTGTATACCGGGCCACCCAGCTTAGGTTCTGTTAGAGAGTAGCTCAAGGAACCTTGAATGTGCTTCTTTTTATCCTTGATGGCCTTGAAGGCAGTTATGAAGTTGCGTTCGTCATTAACGGCATCGAAGACGCGGAAAACATCTATACCGCAGTCGGCAGCATGATGAACAAAGGCGGTGACTACATCATCGGCGTAGTTGCGATAGCCGACCAGGTTCTGACCGCGCAGCAGCATTTGTAATCTGGTATCCGGCATCAGTTTTTTCAAGATGCGGATTCTTTCCCAGGGGTCTTCATTCAGGAACCGGGTCATGACGTCAAAGGTGGCACCGCCCCAGACTTCCATAGACCAGAATCCTGCTTTATTCATCTCCGGAGCAATGGGCTCCATATCGGCAGTCCGCATCCTGGTGGCAAAAAGGGATTGGTGTCCGTCACGCAGAGTAAGGTCGGTAATTTTTAATGGATTTTTGCCGCTTCCCTTAGTTGGGCTCATGCTTGTGTCTCCTCTCAAATTGACTGTTAACTTTGTCTTCTATCGATTATGTCTTCTAGCCTGCCATCGGCTTCTGGCTCTAATCAATTCCTGGCGTCCGAAAAGCCGCCACGAACTGATTTCAGGGGGTGGCATGGCTCTGGAAAGCAATGCCCTGGCTGGCTCCTCCTGTTCCATATAGGCATTAATTGCCACTGCTATGGCGGCTACCACTGATTTGTTCATTTCAACCATTTTCTAAAGGGGGATGTTGCCGTGTTTCTTGGGCGGATTGGTATCGGTTTTGTTGCTGAGCATTTCCAGGGCTTTTATCAATTTCGGTCGTGTGCTTCTGGGGTCGATAACATCGTCAATGTATCCTTTGCTGGCGGCGATATAAGGATTGGCGAACTTATCTCTATATTCGGCAATCAGTTTCTGTCGAGTCTCCTCCGGCTTTGCCGACTTATCTATGGTGTCTTTGAAGATGATGTTCACAGCGCCATCCGGTCCCATTACCGCGATTTCGGCTGTCGGCCAGGCGTAGTTGATATCGCCGCGCAGGTTTTTGCTGCTCATGACTACAAAAGCGCCGCCGTAAGCTTTGCGGGTGATGACGCTTACTTTGGGTACGGTGGCTTCAGCATAGGCATAGAGAAACTTGGCGCCATGCCTGATAATGCCCCTGTATTCCTGGTCGCTGCCCGGCATGTAACCCGGTACGTCGACGAGTGTAATCAGTGGAATGTTGAAACAGTCGCAGAATCGGACAAACCTGGCGCCTTTGTCTGCAGCATCGACATCGATGACGCCGGCATACACTGACGGTTGCTGGGCGACTATACCGACGCTATGCCCGCCCATTCTGGCGAAGCCGACAATGAGGTTTCGGGCAAAATTCTCATGCACCTCCATAAAATCGCCGTTGTCTATTATTTTGAGTATGACTTTTTTCATGTCATAGGTTTTGTTCGGGTCATCGGGTATAAGGTGAAGAAGTTCCTCATCCGTTCGGTTTGGGTCATCACCGGTATCCATAAACGGCGGGTCATCCAGATTGTTTTGCGGCACAAAGCTCAGCAGCCGGCGTATCGCCTCGAGACATTGTTTGTCATCCTCGGCCACAAAATGGCAGTTGCCGCTTTTGGTGGCATGTGTCATAGCGCCGCCCAGTTCCTCCAGATTGACCTCTTCGCCGGTCACTGCCTTAATCACTGCCGGTCCGGTGATATACATTTGGCCTGTGTTCTTTACCATGAAGATGAAGTCGGTTATGGCTGGTGAATAGACAGCACCGCCGGCACATGGTCCCATAACCGCCGAAATTTGGGGTATAACGCCTGAATAAATGGTATTGCGCATGAAGATGTCACCATAGCCTGCCAGGCTGTCCACTCCCTCCTGAATTCGGGCGCCACCCGAATCCAGCAAGCCGATGATAGGTGCGCCGTTTTTAGCAGCCAGGTCCATGGCTTTGCAGATTTTTTCCGAAGCCACTTTTGACAGCGAGCCGCCGAAAACTGTGAAATCCTGGGAAAAGACGAAAGTCGTCCGGCCATTGATTTTGCCATAGCCGGTGACTACGGCATCGCCGGGAACTCTCTGCTCTTCGACTCCGAAGTCAGTGCAGCGGTGCAGGGCAAACGGGTCGAGTTCTTCGAAGGTGCCCGGGTCGAAGAGTAGCTGAATGCGCTCTCTGGCGGTAAGCTTGCCCTTCTTGTGCTGGGCTTCAATGCGCTGGGCGCCGCCGGCAGCCATCAGACTGTTCTCTTAATTTGTTTAATTCGGTTATCTTCTCCTCGATTCCCATTATCTTACCTTTCCCTGTACGATTGGTGGCAGATAGCATTGTAACATATTTCGCCGAATATTGAATAGCGTATAATCATATAGCATGATAGAATAAAAACCTGATGGCTGACCGTGTGAGCAAAGCTTCATTGACAGCAATGGCGGAAGGCCAGGGGTGGTACGTCTCTGGGTGTCACCCATTGCGGAAAAACCACTTTTCGCTGGGGAGAGCGGACCTATGTCATGGGCATTATCAATGTCTCTCCCGATTCCTTTTCCGGCGATGGCCTGGGCAGTGTCGATGCTGCCGTGGCTCAGGCGCAGCGCTTTGTCGCTGAAGGTGTTGATATACTTGATGTCGGCGGTGAATCTACCCGCCCGAATTCGGCTCCGATATCAGTTGATGAGGAATTGCGGCGGGTGATACCGGTGCTGGAAAGGTTGGCAGGCAAGGTGAAGGTGCCGCTGAGTGTTGATACCTACAAGTTTGAGGTGGCTCGTCGGGCGCTGTACGCCGGGGCAGAGATGCTAAACGATATCTGGGGACTGAAGCAGGAGCCGCGATTGGCTAAGCTGGCAGCAGAACAAGGCTTGCCCATAATCTTGATGAGCAATCAGAGGGATAAGCCTCAGCGGAATATCGTTCCAGCGGTCCTTTCTGATTTGAAAAGGGCTATAGACTTGGCACTGGATGCCGGTGTGCCCTGGGAGAATATCATCGTTGACCCGGGCATCGGCTTCGGCAAGACGCTGGAGCAGAACCTGGAGCTGGTGCGCCGGCTTGATGAGCTTAAGGTGCTGGGCAGGCCTATCCTTTTGGGCACTTCGCGTAAATCGATGATTGGGCTGGTGTTGGATTTGCCGCCGGAACAGCGTCTGGAAGGGACGGCAGCCAGCATTGCCATCGGTATCGCCAGAGGTGCGGATATAGTTCGAGTGCATGACGTTAAAGAGATGATGCGCGTCTGCCGCATGAGCGATGCCATTGTCAGGGGCAAATAAAAATGGCGACTGCCTATCTCGGTCTCGGCTCCAATCTGGGCGACAGGAAACAGAACCTGGCTCAAGCCCTGGAATTGCTGTCAACACATGTGGTGATTGAGACAAGTCTCCTCTGTTTATGAGACTGAGCCTGTTGGCTACCAGCAGCAGCCGCTTTTCCTGAATGCTGTGTGCCGTATCTCTACGGAGCTGAATCCCGAAGCAGCTTCTGCGTCTGGCTAAGAAAATCGAGGCTAAACTGGGCAGGACGCCCAGCTTTCCCAACGCTCCCAGGCCAATTGATATCGATATACTTCTCTATGACAATGAGGTTTTCAGCAGTAAAGAATTGACCGTGCCCCATCCTCGTCTGGCTGAGCGGGCTTTTGTGCTGGTGCCGCTGGCTGAAATCGCCCCGGACCTGGTTCATCCTGGCAGTGGCAAAACTATTAAAAAGCTGTTGGCTGATTTGGGAAATGTGACCGGTGTGCGCCAGTGGGCTGAAGCTGAAGAGATTATGAGGAGGCAAGATGTATCAAGTATCCGTTGAAGGGCATTTCGATGCCGCCCATTATCTCAGGGACTATGGCGGCAAGTGTGAGAATCTGCATGGCCATCGCTTCAAGGTGGTGGTCAGCTTGAAGGCGACAAAGCTAAATAAAATCGGCCTGGCTTATGATTTCGTGGAGTTGAAGCGTCATCTGGGTGAAGTTCTGGCCCGGTTCGACCACACCTCGCTCAACGACGTGCCGCCGTTCGATAAAATCAATCCGTCTTCGGAAAATATTGCGGTGACTATTTATGATGCAGCTTAAAGGGCGTTTCTCCGGAGGAGTGTCGCTGTCGAGCGTTGAGGTCTGGGAATCACCCGAAAGCCGAGTGACTTATAGCCCTGAATAGTTAGCTTTCAGATCCGGTGGCAGCAGGTTGGGTATGCTGTCCGTGATGGGGTAGCTGTGGTTACATTTTTTACAGAATAGAGAGCCGGTAACCACCTCGCCCTCTTTTTCCTCGGTTACTTTTAGTTTAAGCGGGCCTTTACACACCGGACAAGCCAATATATCCATCAACTCTTTTTTCATCGAGCAATTATCCTACTCTAATTTGGAATAACTGTCAATTTTGCCTTTTTATTTGTCATTCTTTGATCCTGTACATTCTGAGCTGCAGCGAAGAATACTCGGACGATTTCTATCCTTGCCTCAGATCATTGAGTTAGACTTATAACATAACAGGAGGCGGTCTGTGGTACAGCTGACATTCTACGGCGGCATCAACGAAATCGGCGGCAACAAAATACTCCTCGAGGACGGAGAGCGACGGCTGTTCCTCGACTTCGGCTTCCCCTACAAACGGCACAAACAATTTTATGAAGAATACCTGAAGCCTCGCGGCGGTGCCGGCTTGCTTGACCCTCTGGCGATGGGCTTGCTGCCGCCGTTGGAAGGACTTTATCGGGATGACCTGGTGACGCCTGGTCTCTGGGAGCAGGTTGGGTATGCTGTCCGTGATGGGGTAGCTGTGGTTGCATTTTTTACAGAATAGAGAGCCGGTAACCACCTCGCCCTCTTTTTCCTCGGTAACTTTTAGTTTAAGCGAGCTTTTACACACCGGACAGGCCAATATATCCATCAACTCTTTTTTCATCGAGCAATTATCCTACTTCAATTCAGGATAAGCTGTCAATTTTGCCTTTTTATCTGTCACTTTCGGTTTTGTATCTTTTCACCCTTGAAATAGCACGTCCTAAACTCTTTGACCACGAGGCTTAAGGGGGGATTTCTATAGAGGGATCTGTGTCTACATTAGTTTACTTTGTCACTTGTGCAGTTCTGAGCTGTCATCGCGAAGAATCCTTCACTCGGATAGGACACGTGGATACACTCATTCCTTGCCTCAAGCCGCCTTGCGTTAGACTGATAACAATAGCAGGAGCGGTCTATGGTGCGGCTGACATTCTACGGCGGCATCAACGAAATCGGCGGCAACAAAATCCTCCTCGAGGACGGCGAGCGGCGGCTGTTCCTTGACTTCGGCTTTCCCTACAAAAGACACAAGCTATTCTATGAAGAATACCTGAAGCCACGCGGCGGTGCCGGCCTGCTTGACCCTCTGGCGATGGGCTTGCTGCCACCGTTGGAAGGACTTTATCGGGACGACCTGGTGACGCCTGGTCTCTGGGAGCAGTTCCGAAATGCTCCTTCCTATCGTAAACTTGAGCAGTTGGACGGCATGCTGCTGTCCCATGCCCATCTTGACCACTCAGGTCATATCGCTTTTCTCAGGGAGGACATCCCGGTCTATTCGACTGCAACTACTGCCTTTATTGCCAAGGCAGTGCAGGATTCAGGAAAGGCGGACTTCGACCAGCAGGTATGTTATTTCGACCATAAACAACCAGGGCTTCCCTCTGGCTGGAAGCAAAAGGCGCTGCTTACCACTGATAAAAAGCAGCAGCGGCAGTTTTGCC
>CAVSBU010000022.1:0-41185 GCA_963726215.1 uncultured Chloroflexia bacterium | reverse complement strand
GCGATGTCGGCCGTGGAGGCGCGGATGTTGGTCTGCTTCTTCTCCTTGCAGACGTTCACGGCGATGTCGGTGGGGCGTGGTTCATGCCCACTATCATGCCCTCGTAGACCGGCGTGCCCGGCTCGATGAATGTGATGCCGCGTTCCTGGGCGTTGTTCAGCCCGTAGGTCACCGCCTTGCCGTCCTCGGCAGCCACCAGCACGCCGCTGCGCGTGGAGGATATCTCGCCTAGCCAGGGCTCGTAGCCCAGGAAAAGCGTGTTCATGACGCCCTCGCCGCGGGTGGCGGTCAGGAAGGCGCTGCGGAAGCCGATGAGCCCCCGCGTGGGTATGCTGGAACTCCATGCGCACGTTGCCCTTGCCGTCGTTGTGCATATCGGTCATCTCCGCCTGCCGCTTGCTCAGCATCTCGGTCATCACGCCGATGTACTCCTCCCTGCGTATCCAGCGTCAGCGCCTCCACCGGCTCCATGCAGCTTGCCCATCGACCTCCTGGTGATGGCCTCCGGCCTGGATACCTCGAACTCGTAGTCCTTCGCGGCGCATGGTCTCGATCAGTATGGCCAGGTGCAGTTCGCCGCTGCCTGATACCAGGAAAGTGTCCGGGCTGTCCGTATCCTGCACCCGCAGGCTGAGGTTGGTCTCCAGCTCCCGGTAAAGCCGCTCCCGCAGCTGGCGCGAGGTGCAGTAGCGTCCCTCCCGCCCGGCAAAAGGCGAGGTGTTCACGCCGAAGGTCATCTCCACCGTCGGCTCGCCGATTTCGATGCGCGGCAGGGCCTCGGGCATGTCCGGGCTGGCGATCGTATCGCCGATGCTGACCTCCTCCAGGCCGGTCACCGCCACGATGTCGCCGGCCTCGGCTTCGTCCACCTCGAGGCCGCTTCAGCCCCATGAAGGTGAAGACCTCGCCTATCTCGTAGCTGCGTGGGTGCCCGTCGGCGCCGATGACCGACCACGCTGTCGTGCGGCCTGACGCTGCCCCGCCATATCCTGCCGATGGCAATTCTGCCCTTGTGGCTGTCATAGTCCAGGTTGGAAACCAGCATCTGGAAGGGGCCGTCCTCGATGGACGGCGGCGGCATCTTCTCGAGGATGGCATTCAAAGAGCGGGCTGATGTCCTTGCCCTTCTCTGCCGGGTCGGTGATGCACGTACCCTTCCTTGGCGCTGGCGTAGAGCACCGGGAAATCGAGCTGGTCGGCGTCGGTGGCCAGCTCCAGGAAAAGGTCCTGGGTCAGGCTGAGCACCTCGCCGATGCGGGCGTTCGCGCGGTCTATCTTGTTGATGACCACGATGGGCTTGAGGCCCTTCTCGAGCGCCTGGCGCAGCACGAAGCGTGGTCTGCGGCATGGGGCCTTCCACGGCATCCACCAGCAGCAGGCAGCCGTCGGCCATGTTGATAACGCGCTCCACCTCGCCGCTGAAATCGGCATGCCCGGGCGTGTCGATGATGTTGATCTTGACGCCGCTGTAAGTGATAGCCGTGTTCTTGGCCAGGATGGTGATGCCCTTCTCGCGCTCCAGCGCGTTGCTGTCCATGATGAGCTCGCCCACCTGCTGGTTCTCGCGGAAGATATGGCTCTGCTTGAGCATGGCGTCCACCAGGGTGGTCTTGCCATGGTCCACGTGGGCGATAATGGCTATATTTCTGATATCTTCACGGTTTCTCTGGTCCAAGGTTATCCCCTTAGATGGTTTATGCGTAAGACGGTTTTAACCGCGTGCGGAAACTGAAGTCAAGCATAGACATCCGCTAATATGGTAGCACATTCGCGGGCAGGGGATTAAATCTGCGAAGCTGAAGCGTCCTTCCGCAGGATATACTCGCGGACGATTTTTAGCACCGCTTCGACCGCCTGCGGTTCGATATGCTTGCTGACGTCATTAGATGTGTGATAGACCCAGCCTTCGCCGTAGTCCTTTATATCGAAGCTCATCGCTGCGATGTTGGTAGCCTCCACCCCTGCCTCGCCGAAGGCTGCCGCGTCGGTGCTGCCGCTGCCGAAGGACATGGCTGAGATCCTGGCAGCGTAGCCCATGTTTTTTGCTATATCAACGCAGTCCTGCGCCATTTGATGAGACAATTTGACGGTGGAATTAAGGTCTTTATCCAGGAAAGTCAGGGATTTGAGTTTGTAAATTGTATCTATGTTTAAAACACAGGTCCTGGTTTGCAGCAGCTCTTCCCGGTGTTTTTTAATGTAAGCGCGGGCGCCACGCAGTCCGGCTTCCTCTGCATCAAAGGAAGCTATAATAAGCCGGGTGTGTTGCAGAGGGTTGTCGCCAGCCTTTTTCGGGTCGCCGAAAATCCTGGCTATCTCAGCGGCAATGGCCACGGCTATCATGTTGTCGCCGGCGCCGGGTACCACCTCCCCGGTGGTGAAAAACGCCATGGGAAGGACCAGGACGCCGCCGATTATAAGCACGATGGCTATCCACAATGGCAGCACGATATTGAAAGCCAGCAGTACAGTGGCCACCAGGGAAACAAGGAATCCGAGCATTAAAAACAATATGCCGCCGTTAATCAGAAGCGCATAGTATTTCGGCATTTTAGCCAGCAGCTGGAAAACGTAGGCGGCATCGTGGTGGGCAGATATCACGACCTGCTGCTTCACCTCGCCGGCAGGCTCGATGGAGCCGTGAACATTGTATCCCATTGCCTTGGGGAAAAGCGGGTCGAGCAGGTGCCAGTAACGCACAAACTGGCCATAGAAAACGAAGAGGCCAAGGGCAAACCCGATAAGGGCCGGGATGGGATAGCCGAAAAAGATGAGCACAACGCAGATGAAATACACGATGACCAGCCCTGGTATATATTTAAGGAAGGCCTGCGGGTGAACATTGAACTCCTCGATTTTAACCGAACCGGAGTCACAGTGTTTATGGAACTCCGTCCTTATCCGCTCGGCCGCCTTATGGCAGCTCTTCCTGCCCGCAAGCCTGTAGGGGTAGTTCTCAACCACCTCATCGGTGAACGCGAACGCGCCCTGCACGTGCGCCTTCGTTATTTCATGCGCTTTGCCGCTACTGCCCATTTTCTCACCCCCATTATTTATTCAAAGCCGAGCCAGGTGGTTATCTTATCCACCGGCTCGCGAGAGGTCACCAGTTTATTCGCCGGGAAATCCCAGTCCGGATAGCCGATGGCTATGCCGGCAATGAGCCGCTTGGACTCCGGGATATTGGCATACTTCTTCCAGACCTGGTCGTACATAATGCCCTGGTCGGCTATACAGGTAGCCAGACCGTATTCCAGAGCGGCCAGGCAGATGCTCTGGCACATCGCGCCTATGCCGAGCATATCGAGGTGGTACTCCATGGACTTATCGGAGCAGATCGCAATATGGCAGGGGGCGTCGAAGAAACGGAAACCCCGGGACATCCATATTTTACGTGCTTCCTTATCCTCGCGTGCAATGCCCATCAGCTTGAAGATCTCCACGGCCAGGTCAACCTGCCGCTGCCGGTAAACGCCCTCAAACGGCTTGCGCAGCATGTCGTTGGTTGGGAAGGCTCCCTCGTTAAAAAGCCTGCCGCTTTCCTCCCGTACCTGGTCGAGAACCTTGCCCGAAGCCACCACGAACTCCCAGGGCTGCGTATTCATACCCGATGGCGTGCGTATGGCTGCTTCCAGTATTTTATGAACCGTATCCTTCGCTACAGGGTCCTTTTTATAGGCCCTGACGCTCCTTCTGGTCTTAAGCGCATCAATGACGTCCAATTTCAAGCCTCCTTCCGGATTACTGGCAAGTATTCTACACTTTTTTGCTCTCGGAATGCCATTGCACCTATGTTGGGAGTGAACGGATTGATCAAACATATCTTTCAGCGATCATTTTTCCACCGAAGAACCAATATTTGATATGCTATACTAATTGCCGGTTTGCCTGCGGGCAAACCCCTGCGAAATAAATTGAAGGCAACTTATCAGCGTTATCCAATTGAAAGGTAATATGCCGATGAAAAAAACTGGCATCCTGATTGCTTTAATCATTTCAGCGATAGTGCTCTTCACGGCCTGCGGAGATCCCACCACGGAGTATCTCCGGCAGGGAGACACCTATTACGATCAGGGCCAGTTCGTTGAGGCCATAGCCGAATACACCAGGGCTATCGAGAAAAATCCGAACCTTGTTGCCGCCTATACGCACAGGGGCGCGGTTTACAATGCCAGGGGAGAATGGGATCTGGCGATAGCCGACCTCGGCAAGGCCATACAACTCGAACCGAACGCCGTTGTCAACTATCAGAACAGGGCCTTCGCCTATCTGGCGAAAGAGCAATACGATCAGGCTCTAGCCGATCTCAACAGGACCGTTGAACTCGACCCCAGGGCAACCATGGCCTATACCAATTTAAGCTGGCTCCATGTACACAAGGGCAACTGGGACCAGGCCATAGAAGCTGCTACCAAAGCTGTCCAGCTTGATCCAAACAGCTACGATGCTTACTTCAACCGCGGTGTTGCCTGCTACTCCAAAGGGGAGATCAGCAAAGCCCAGAGCGATTTCAATTCAGCTTTAAATATCAACCGCAACCTCGCCCCGGCTTACAATTATCGCGGCAAGATCAACATTGTCAGCGACAACCTCACCCAGGCCATAGATGATTTCAGCAAGGCCATAGAAATCGACCCTGACATGGCCGAGGCTTATAAGCTACGCGGATTCGTTTATATTGAACACAGGGAAGCTGAAAAGGCACTGGATGACCTGAACAGTGCTATTGAGCTCGATGACAGCGACGCCATGTCCTACTTCTACCGGGGCCATGTTTACAACGCGAACCAGGAGTTTGACAGGGCACTGGACGACCTCAACCGTGCCCTTTTACTGGGGCCTGCTGCCGATACAAAAACCTTTGACCCGTTCCGTTTTGATCCCGGCGGCATATACCTGGAACGGGCGGTAGCCAACAGGGGCAAGCAACAGCTCAACCAGGCCGTAGCGGACGCCACCAGGGCAGTGGAACTACAACCCAACTACGCCAGGGCATATGTCACGCTGGGCGAACTTCTCATCGTTAATAGCGACATCGAAAAGGCGTTTACGGCTCTCAATAAGGCTATCGAGCTTGACCCCGAACCTGCCTGAAGCGTATTTCAACCGCGCGGTGGCTTATGAGGTCTTTGCCATAATAACTAAAAATTATAACTATTACGATCAGTCAGCGGCGGATCTTCAGAAAGTTATTAAGATTTCAAAAGACCCCGAGCAGATTGAAGCCGCCAAAGCAAGTATACGGATGATGCAGAGCAAGGGTTATATACCCTGATTTTGCATTTGTCTTTGCGAGTACCTGTCGGGGCAAAGCAATCTCAAATACCACATGTCATTGCGAGGGACGCAGTCCCGCGGCAATCCCACGGCATTAAGTCAAGCCATACATCTTCGATCGAGAGATTGCTTCGCTGACGCTCGCAACGACATGGCTGGGATGCTTACCATGGCATTCATTTAAATAGTCCACCGAAGAACTCTGCCACCGCATCCGCCATCTCATCCTCATAGCCGCCCCAGAAATGGTCGGAGCCATGAATTATCTCGAGCTTCTTCGGCTCAGCGGCCTCAGAATAGTAAGCAGCCACATCATCCGGCAGAACCATGTTGTCCCGGCTCCCGCTCACAAGCAGCTTGGGCTTCCTATAGCTTTTGAGCAGGGATACGTGCGACCGCTCCAGATAAGGCGAAATAAAGGCAGCTCCCCTGACCCGGCCGTCCACGCAGGCGACCGGCAATGCCACTGCCGCCCCGAAGGAATATCCCGCCAGGCCCAGTTTCCCACGGTCCACCCCCGGTTGGTTTTCCAGCCAGTCGATCGCGGCTTTTATGTCCTTCTGCTCGTCAACACCTCCCCCATGCCTGCCCTCGCTCCTACCCACACCGCGGAAGTTGAAAATGAGCGCCGCTATAGCCTTCGCAGCCAGAGCACCGGCAATAGCGTAAATTACATTATTATGCATGGAACCGCCGTAAAGCGGGTGCGGATGGCATACCACGACGGCAGATACGCCTGTCTCCCCCTCGACCTCATAGTATATGCCCTCTAATTTCAAACCACCACAGGGAAAGGTAACATGGCTCTGCTTCATTCTTTCTTTTCCATCCTGGCCCCCCACCAGGCTTTGAGCCTTGCCAGTACCGTCTTCTCAAAGCCCTGCTCCGACGGGTAGTAGTATCGTTTTCCCTTCATGGAGTCGGGCAGGTTCTGCTGCTCCACGAAATGGCCTTCGGGTAGTCATGGGCATACTTGTACCCCTTGCCATAGCCCAGGTTCTGCATCAGTCCCGTGACCGGATTGCGCAGGTGCAGGGGCACAGGGTCGTTGCGCGTTGTCTCGACGTCCTCCTGCACGCGGGAATAGGCGGTGTAAAGCGAGTTGCTCTTGGGGGCGGTGGCCAGATAGACCACCGCCTGGGCCAGCGCCAGGTTGCCTTCAGGCATGCCGATAAAATGCACGGCCTGCTGGGCCGCCACAGCAACCACCAGCGCCTGGGGGTCGGCCATGCCCACATCTTCAGAGGCGAAGCGTATCAGCCGGCGGACGATATAAAGCGGGTCTTCCCCCGCCTCCAGCATCCGCCCCAGCCAGTAGAGCGCCGCATCGGGGTCGGAGCCGCGCAGCGACTTGTGCAGGGCGGAAATCAGGTCGTAGTGCTGGTCGCCGGCCTTGTCGTAGAGCAGCGCCCGCTGCTGCAGAGACTCCTCAATATCATGCAGTGCTACATGCCGTTTGCCATCGCTGCTCCGGCTGACCGCCAGCGCCGCCATCTCCAGGGCATTCAGTGCCACCCGGGCGTCGCCGTTGGACATATGACGAGCAGTTGCAGGGCATCGTCATCCAGCTCAGACGTTCAATGTCGCCAGCCCCCTTCGCCGTCCTTCAGCGCCCGCTCGATTATATGCCCTGATCTCGTCGTCGGTCAGGGCGTTAAGGGTAAAGACGCGGCAGCGTGAGAGCAGGGCTGAGATAACCTCGAAGGAAGGGTTCTCGGTGGTGGCGCCGATGAAGGTCACCTCGCCGTTCTCGACATAGGGCAGTATGGCATCCTGCTGGGCCTTGTTGAAGCGGTGAATCTCGTCTATGAAAAGTATCGTTCGCTGGCCGCCGAGCTTTGCGCCGCGTCCTGGCCTCATCAACGACGCGGCGCAGGTCGGCCACGCCGGCAGTGACCGCGCTCATGGGCACGAAGTACGAACGGGATACGTTGGCGATGACATGCGCCAGTGTGGTCTTGCCGCTGCCGGGCGGACCCCAGAGTATTATCGAGGGCAGCTGGTCCGCTTCTATGGCCTTGCGCAACACGCTTGCCCGTCGCCGATGATGTGCTGCTGCCCGACGTATTCTGCGAAATTGCGCGGGCGCACCCGCGCCGCCAGCGGCATAATAGAAATTGAATCCGGATTTTCCCCGGCGCCTTTACTACCTTTCAATCCGGGCGAGCCGAGATCGAAAAGGGTCATGGTTGATTCGTCTCGTTCTTCTTGAGTTCCGGAGCCAGGCTTGACGCCCGCTCGTAATAATCTTTGATTTTATCCAGGTAGGTTATCTTGGAAGCCACCAGAGTCACATGGGCATTATCTTTAACGCCGTAAAAATCCCCGCCCCGCACTTCTCCATTGTTGGTAAGCTCGCGCAGGCGGTTGCCTACAGATCTCGTCCCATTAACATTGGCATGCTTTACCGGGACGCAAAGGAGATAGAGCGCCTTGCGCGCATCTTCCAGCCTGCACTCGACGGAGAAGTGGCTCAAAGCCGCGCTCATGGCTTCCATAGCCTTCACCGTCTCTGCTCCCTTGTTCTCAAAGCCGTCACCCCGCTTGAACCATGAGAGGCCTCCGAGAAGATAGCTGCGACATGCCGAAACCTATTGCGCTCCACCCGTTGAGTGTCTGCACGATGTCGCCGACGCTGAGATGACTTGTGCCCAGGTATTTCTGGTCCACCCTTTCGCTTGCCCTGAGCAAATCAAAGAACGGGATGACTATCTCGCGGTTGATAGCGTCATTCCCCGCCTGCGACACCGTGCTCGCCTCCGACCTGACTTTCTCGTTGTCGAAGAGGAAGATTGCGTCAGCAGCCTTGTCGATCGATTTAAGGCACAACGCGGTATTGTACACGCAGGCGGGCACATTGCTCTCCGCCGCGAGCGGCAGGACTACCAGGGCATATACGGGCTTGTTTACATACCTGTCCTTCAGCTTCCTTGCCAGCAAGGAGATGCCCCCCGAACCTATGCACCCGCCGCTGCCAGCGACGAGCATGAAAGCATCCGTCTCGAAGAACTCGCCGGCCCTCATGGTGGCCAGTATGCGATCGCCGTTTACCCTCATGGCTCCAGCACCGACCTCAGATTCCTTACGCGTGGTAGACGGCGAGGGAATTTCGATGGTGAGGAGCTTATCGCCCAACTTGCGCATAGCAGTGAGCTTTTGCTGGTCGTCATTTATGGCATAGGATCTGACCAGTATCTCAACCCCGGTCTCCGCCCTTGCCCGGGAAGCGAGTCGGACGAACTCTGCCGCTATATTACTGCCGCAGTCGCCGACCCCGATTACTACCAGCTTCATATACGCTTTACCCCCAGTGGGGTTTTAAACCAAAGAGATACTATCTGACTTATCTCCACGTTTCTATATACCATAACAGATAAGACATAGCATGGCAACCACCAGGGTGTTATTTAAACCGCCTGACCTGAAAGCGGTAAAGCTTGACGGGCTCGGAGCTGCCGATGCCCGCCTTTTGCCGGCAGATGGCTATCTGTGTTTCCACGTCGTTCACTCCCTCGAGATCGGGCAGCAGCAGGCCGCGGCGGTACCCGCACTCAACAATCACACCGTACTTCTTAGGATCGAGCTCTGCAGGGCTGTCCACTGGCTCGGGCGACGTGAGGATGTCCACGCTGTACTCAAGATTGTCAAGTTCCGAGGGGTGGACCGGCGTGAAGCGGGGATCATCAACCGCCGAAGAGATGGCGTTACGCACTATCTCTTCAGCCACGTTCTTTTGAGCAGGCTCAAAGGTACCGATGCAGCCACGCAGCTGGCCGCGCTTCTTCAGGGAGACGAATACTCCCGCCCGTCCCGTCATCTCGGGCGAAAGCTCCCCGGGTTTAATGATTTCACCGTCCTTTATATAGTTTTCCACAGCCTGCTTTGCCAGCAGGGCAACCGGATGCATTTCTTTCTTCATGGATAAGTCACCTCATTTGCTGATGATGATCCCCGCATATCCGACTACGCTGGAATAGTCGCCGGAGGTATCGCCGCTGGTCTGGTATTTCACCAGTTCCGCCTTGCTGGCGCCAAGCTCTTTTACTGCGGTAATAAGGCTGACAGCCGGGGCATAGCCGCACATTGAAATGTCGTGTTGTGCAATGCGCTTAACGAGCTCATCGGCATCGAGATCAAGAATAGTCTCTATTGCATGCTTGTCCTTGGCTTTGGCCTTCTCGTGCGGCTCGTAGTGGGTCATGTCGCTGCTGGCCAATATAATAGCCTCAGCTCCGGTCTCTTTCAGCGCTCTGGCTATCGCCTTGCCTATTTCTTTATAGACCGAAGGGTTAGCATGCGATAGAACGATGGGCACTATCATCACTCCGGGTTTGAAATATTGTAAGAACGGCACCTGCACCTCGAGCGAGTGCTCATAGCGGTGGGCATGCGTATCTTCTTCCAGGTTGGTCGAAGCTTTCAGAATGGCATCGGCGAGATCGGAGTTGATCTGCACCTCGCCTAAAGGAGTTTTCCAGCTTCCCTGCGTCATGATGCTGAAAGGCTTGCCCACACCGCGGTGATTCGGCCCCAGCAGCACGAAGGTATCCTTGAACTTCAAACGTGAGAAAACGGCGCCTGC
Organism: uncultured Chloroflexia bacterium; assembly: GCA_963726215.1. Taxonomy (GTDB): domain Bacteria; phylum Chloroflexota; class Dehalococcoidia; order GIF9; family UBA5629; genus 9FT-COMBO-48-23. The sequence goes on along the minus strand of CAVSBU010000022.1, from coordinate 31,326 downwards.
AACCGGCCCCGAGTATACATAGCCGGCATGAGGCGATACAACGCCTAAAGCATCAATCTTGGGGCTATCCTTATCGGTCATATGTTTTATCATTTCCCTCAGCTCTTCCGGCCAGCCGGGATAGAACTGGCCTGCCACTGCCGGATTCCTGATCATTTTCCCGCCCCCGTATTCAATGTATTCCTTATGTTCAGGTCCGCGCCGCATATGGCGCAGCTTGAACCTTTTACCGCGACTATGGAAGTGCTGTAACCCGTCCTTTTTATCACCACGTTGCCGCAATTGTAGCAGACCGTGTTCTCATGCTTGTGGCCAGGCACATTCCCCAGGTAAACGAAGCGCAGCCCGGCTTCTTTGCCTGCATCATAAGCTTTTTCCAGCGTTGAAATAGGCGTAGCAGGCAAGTGTATCAGGTTATGATTGGGATGGAAGCGGGTCACATGCCAGGGAGTCAGCTCGCCGAGCTTCTCTTTTATCCAGTTTGCGATGCCTGTAAGCTGTTCCCTGTCGTCGTTCATGGACGGTATTATATTAGTCACCACTTCCACGTGCATATTCCACTTGTACCTGGCTCGTTCGGCCACTTCGAGGATGCCGCGCCACTGCTTTATCCTTGCCAGGTCGCGGTAGAGCTTATCCGAAAATCCCTTGACATCTACACGCCAGGCATCCAGGTAAGGCCCGATCATATCGAGCGCCTCCGGTGTCATATAGCCGTTCGTTACATAAACCGTGTATAAGCCGTTTTCACGTGCCAGCTTTGCAGTATCGAGAGTGTATTCGAACCAGATCGAAGGCTCATTATAGGTCCAGCGATATCCCCGCGCACCGGTTCTTTTTCGCCAGCCGCACGGCCTCCTGCGGTGAGATCTCGCGCAGCGTCCTTTCAAAGGACGCTGGCTCTTCCACGCAGGCTATTTCCCAGTTCTGGCAGTGTACGCAGTGGAAGTTGCACCCGATGGTGCCGAAGGACAGCACCGCGCTTCCGAGGAAGAAATGAAAAAGCGGTTTCTTTTCGATGGGATCGGCGGCAACCGACGATACCCTGGCGTAGTTCAGCAGATACAACCGCCCATCGTCATTACGCCTTACGCGGCACACGCCTGATTTGCCCGGGTTGATGACGCAGCGCCACTGGCAAACGTTACAGCGGACGCGTCGTTCGGGCAATTTCTCGTAAAGCAGGGCCTCCCGCATAACCAAACTTCTCCCTGTGCCAATTATAGCACGGTGGCCTGCCGATGAAACACGTTATCAGAAGGTGTTGCACCAACACACCTGCATAATCCCTGCCCTTGAGGAATGATTACAATATTTGGAGAAGGAAATTTTACTCCCCTCATCACACTACACAATCCAGGCTATTGTTTATTTTATTAGGGTATAATATTTTAAGATGAACAAAACTGCAGGAGGTGCTAAGGATGGAGACAACAAAAAAGGAATGGCAACGTCAATTAACTATCTTTATCATATCCTTCCTTGCCGGGTATTTTGGCCTTGATCGTTTCTATCGGGGACAGGTGGGATGGGGTATTCTTAAATTGATAACGATTGGAGGCGCCGGAATTTGGTATTTAGTTGATGCAGCAATTGCTGCGCATAAATTGGGAAAGCTCAGTTAATCTCAGAAATCAGCCAGTGAAACGGTGACTCATTAAACGTAAAATCCGTTGTATTGAACTTTTTAGACTAATGTGACCGGCTGAGCATGCGAACAATTGTCACGCCTAGTTACCAGCGCTATTTAAGTCCCGTCTTGGGTACTTTTATTTCTTCTTTTGCTCTGCCTCCGGTGATTTCTTTTTTAATAATTGCTTCTTGGGTTTTTTTACATTTTTTCTTCCTTTACTACCCACGTTTCTACCTCCGTATTTGATTATTTCTCAGGGATTATCTACTCATTCTTCAATATGCACATTCGCTTCAAGACGAATTATAGTATTTTCTCAAAGGATGTCAACAGTATCAGGTATTTCAGAATTTCTCCGGTATGTCAGATGCAATGGACTACACATTTCGCCCTTTTGTTCAATGCTTCTAACTAGAGGAACAACATGACCTCTTAAAGAAGTTGAGCTCTAGCGTCTTTCAGACGCTTGATTCTATCATCGCAATATTGTGGGTTCCGGTGCCGAAAATGCTTCAAGTGGCGCGTAGTTATTTCAAAGAGTTCACGGAGATCAGGCTTGCCTTGTTGTTTAAGCATTTGATAAGTGTTAAGCAATATGTCGGCCGCTCTCAGGGAAAAATTCAGTTCAAGCAGGTAAGTCGGGTGACCATGGATGCCAATTCTTTCCATCCGGTCCCACATATCGACTTGATCGAGAAAGAACCCAATGCTTCTCGCTGCAATATCCAATGTTCTCTCGTTTTCGATACCTAGTTCCGATAACACGTACATTGTTTGTAAGGCTGCTGACGCAGGTCCAAAAAACGTCCCTCCTGTCTGTGCGCCGGTCGTCAACCCATCAAGGTATTTTAGTGTCTCTTCGTAACCCCGTTGCCCCAACTTGGCATACCACTGCTTCCGACCATCCGCTATTCTTAATCTTACTGTGTTGGGAAACCTCACACCTTCGTAAAGGTATTGGGGCAACTTAAAGTCGGCTTCCAGTATTATACCCTTCACCTTCAGTTTTGCTAGTGCATTCTTGTCTTTGAGTCCCTGAAGAGTTTGGAACAGGGTAAGTTCCACCGGTGCTTCGCCGTAGTCCAGGCAAAACCTCATGAGGGGCATTGGTTGGCCCGTGATGCAAACGCCTATCTTGTCGGTAATGTAGCCGAAATGGCGATCCGTCCAAAGTGGCTCAAAGACTGGTCTTTCCCACTCTTGCAGTGTGTCGGCAAGTACTAACAAGAACAATTCCGGAAATGCCGATAGCTCGACGTCCACAGGTAGGTCATGTAGTGCTATCGCGAGCAAACCTCTCTTAAGCTCTTCTGACTGAATAGCGAAGTCTTTCATTCTCAGGCCTGCTTCAAGAGAACTTAAAACCCCGTGGTTGAGATCAAGATAGTTCTGAAAAAGGAGTGCAAATAGTTTACTTTCGTCTACATCTATGAACCTGCCCTTGTTATTGAGATCAACCATATCTTTGAAGAATTTAGTGGCTACCTGTTTTCGGCTATTCTCTATTAACGGTCCGCATATATCTACCCCTCTGAAACGGCTGCTGAACTCTTCGAAAACAGCCCAGGCTTCCTGAACAGCTAGACATATATCGTGGAATAAGCAAGCAAGCATAAAGGCATCCAAGTTAAGATTTTTCAAATCAAATTCGGTCTGATCCTTGATACTCGCAACAAGAAAGGAACCAAGGAGTAGCGTCCTGACCATATGAGTCGAATGATCCCTATAGAATCTCTCTAGAATGCCGGCACTTATCAGTCCCAACGCTCGCTCCGTCTTTATCAACTCGCCAACAAATTCATGCACGTCCTCGACTATGAAGTATGGTGTCATGAGTCTGTAAAAGAATGTTACTTCTTGACCTTTTTCTTGGGACGTTCCACTGCATGCCCACTTTCGTGGCACTATCCCCGATCCAACAGGGAGCCTGTCAAACGTATGCATATAGACCCTCTTAAAGTACTTGTATAATTCTTTATCTCCGTATTTCTTAAATGACATCGTGGCTCCACATGTCATGTATTAAGGAATCCTCTTCAATCCTTAGGGATTCTCTTCTAACTCGAGGCGAGAAAAAATGTCGCGTAAGCCAACTGCGCTACACACCTTCGGTACTGTCCCTTTAGAAATGGGGACCTGCCTCCAAAACCCTATTCCACCTTGACGGTTCTTTGGCCGCAAGGGGATGGATCAAAGCTAGGCGAGTACATGATTCGCTAAAAGGTGCGACGGTGCTCGTGTAACAATGTGAGTATTTGTATAATAAAACAGCTTTAGTCTCCTGAGGCTCAGTAAAAAACCAAGCTTTCTATACCGTCCGACGTGTCCTAACGCAGATGTCCAAACGGCGGTGAATGTATGACGCAATAGTAAGTAAGTCTAGGGCATCCTGTTCTGAAATAGGCCATTTCACTTTAGGGGCATGCCCTGTAACATTGCGAAAGACCCCGAACATCCCTTTCATTAACTGCATCAGGCCGCTATGTTCACTTCTTTCAGTCTCAGTCCGAAGACTGTTAAATGCCAATAACGGCATCTCCTGCTTCCCGATGCCGAAGGCACGGTCAACAAGTTCTGATCCGTCTCCGTCCACTTCGGCTTTTTCCTTTATCTTGTCTGCCACACTCTTTGTTGCTTCAAAAACCGCGTGAAAATAGTTTTCCTGGAGCAGTTCCGTGCGGCAGAACTTCAACACATCGGGATGTACTCCTCGGCGGGACAACTCCGACCGAAGACGTCCCGCAGCCTCTTCAGCCTCAGTGATTGTACGGGCTGGACGATCGCGCAGAATTAACTTTCCATCTTCACCCAAAGAGTAACCAGAGAAGGCTAGGATGGCATTGAGGGCATCGCGGCGCGAGTCAAATATCTCATGTTTGCCTATATACCGTACAGGGTCCATTGCTTCTTGGATAAACGCACCCACAATGCTTCCTGAGCGAATGTGTGCCTGGTGCTCAGTGAGGGCTTGGAAAAGTCGATTCCGCTTGGTTATAGCAGGCATTGGGTCAGGAATATCCAATCGAGCTAAGATGATGCCTATCTCGCTACCGGTGAGAACCCCGGTCTGTATCAGCTAGGACTTTGCAGATACTTTCTAGCTTCGCATGTGTGAACTCAGGAATTACTGGCATTTTTTTAATTATAACATGATCAAATCGTATCATCTTAATTGTCAGGCCAAGGTCAAACAAAAGTCAGTATTGTTGCCCACAAGTCGGTCTAACTGCTACATTGTGTAATAACATGTATTTGCACAGCGTCATCAGTAGCACGGCTTATATAATTCTTCCCCTATAGAACTGCCTCTAATCGTGTAGTATAATGCCATTGACATAAGAATGAATTCTAGTGGGTTTAATAGTGAGTATACACAAAATCGGCGCATTTAGTGAATATTTCAAGCAGGTTCAGACGACTTTAGCAGCGAGTCATGCCAGTGAGGGTTCTCACTATCCCACACTGAAAGCTCTGCTGGAGTCCTTTGGTGATGGAGTTATTGCCACCAGTCTGCCCAGCCGTATAGAGTGCGGCGCACCTGATTTTATTGTCACTAAGGGCTCAGCTACCGTCGGCTATATCGAAGTCAAGGATATTGGCAAGAGCCTTGACGAAACCGAAAAGACAGAGCAGCTAAAGCGATATCTAGACTCGCTGAGCAACCTTATCCTGACTGATTATCTTGAATTCCGCTGGTATGTGGACGGAGAACGCCGCCTCTCGGCACGTCTGGGCACATTGACCGCAGAAAGCAAAATCAAACGTGATAACGCTGGTATTCAAGCTGTAGCGGAACTTTTGAGTGACTTTCTCACTCATAAAGCCGAAGCTGTGGGCACTCCAAAAGAACTGGCGATGTGCATGGCTCGGCAGGCGCACCTGATTCGGAATCTAATAATTAACGCCTTCGATAAGGAGCCGGAAGGCGGCAGCCTGCATAGCCAGCTTGCCGCTTTTCGTGATAACCTCATCCCTGACCTATCAGTTGATTATTTTGCCGACATGTATGCCCAGACCATTGCCTATGGCCTTTTTGCTGCGCGCTGCAATGCTACACAAGGTAAGGATTTCACCCGCCAGAACGCATCCTATCTACTCCCCAAGACAAATCCTTTCTTGCGTAAGCTATTTAACCACATCGCAGGACCTGACCTTGATGACCGCATAGCATGGCTCGTTGACGATTTATCTCAATTACTGGCTCAAACCGATATGGAGAGCATACTAAAAGACTTCGGACGACGTTCCGGCAAAGAAGACCCGGTGGTGCATTTCTATGAGACTTTTTTGAAGGAATATGATCCCAAGATACGGGAGATGCGCGGCGTTTATTATACGCCGGAGCCGGTGGTCTCCTACATCGTGCGCTCCATTGACCACCTGCTCAAAGACCGCTTCAACAAGCCGCAGGGGCTGGCCGATGAGAAGACGCTTATCCTGGACCCGGCGGTGGGCACGGCCACCTTCCTCTACAGGGTGATAAACGAGATTCATCAGGCTACCGCTGGCAAAGGCCAGCAGGGTCTCTGGAATAACTACGTGGCGGAGAAGCTTTTACCCCGTATCTTTGGCTTTGAGCTTTTGATGGCTCCTTACGCAGTGGCTCACCTCAAGCTGGGGCTTTTGCTCCAGGAGACGGGCTACGAGTTCAAGAGTGAGCAGCGCCTGGGCATATACCTGACCAATACGCTGGAAGAGGCGATTAAACACTCTGAGACGTTCTTTGCCCAGTGGATAAGCGAGGAAGCCAACGCCGCCGGCAGAATTAAGAAAGATGAGCCGATAATGGTGGTACTGGGCAATCCGCCATATTCCAATTTTGGAAAGATGAATCAAGGTGAGTGGATTAAGAATCTCATGCAAGAATGGATGCCTCAAGGTGAAGCGAAATGGAACCCCGACGACTTCATGAAGTTCATGAGATGGGGACAATGGCGAATTGAAAGAACTGGGCAAGGAATACTGGCCTTCATCACAAATCATACCTATCTAGATGGAATTACCCATCGCCAGATGCGTCGAAGCCTAATGGAGACTTTCAATGAGATATATGTACTTGACCTTCATGGGAATACAAAGCGGAAAGAGATTTCTCCTGATGGCTCCACAGATGAAAACGTCTTTGAGATACAACAGGGGGTCTGTATAGGACTCTTTGTAAAGCGTAGGGGTGAAACTGGTTGCAAAGTCTATCATACCGATCTATGGGGAAAACGCAAAGCTAAATATGAATATTTAGCTGCAAAAAACGTGGAAACATCTGATTGGAAGATACTCAAAGAGGTTAATCGGCAATCTTGCCTCGGTGCATTCTACTTTTTCACACCTAAGGCGTTTGATAACATAGATGAATACTGCAACGGATGGGCAACACAAGACATATTCTTACACTCCAGCAATGGAATCGAAACACATAGAGATGAGATCACTATTCATGACACTACATCAACTCTTCTATCAGTTATCTCAGATTTCAGAGATATAGATACTGATCAGCTCCGTGACAAATACAAGCTAAACGCTGATGGACATGATTGGACAGTATCTGGAGCAAAAGCATCATTAAGAAAAATGAATATGCAAACCTTCAAGCCAGTACAAATTCTATACCGTCCGTTTGATCTTAAATACACTTATCTCGGCCCCGAAAGCAGAGGCTTTATTGCACGTCCGAGATACGAGGTAATGCAGCATATGATTAAACCAAATCTTGGAATGGTGCTTGCACGGTTAATAGTTCGTGATGATGCATTCGATGCAGTATTGGCTACAAGGTTCCCGACGGAAAAGAAAACAGGCGATTCTACACGCAGTAGTTCGCTATTTCCCCTATATATTTATCCTGCCGAAAAGAAAGTTCAACCTGACAAGAGCAGTGGTAAAGAAGGCGGAGTACAAGATGTTATGCGCCTTCAAGAAAAACGTGAACCAAACCTAAATCCTGAATTCGTTAAGGCATTTTCCGAGAACTTATTGTTGAAATTTGTTAAAGATGGCAAGGGCGACCTAGAGCAGACCTTCGGCCCGGAGGACATCTTCAACTACGCTTATGCTGTCTTCCACTCACCCACCTACCGCACCCGCTACGCTGAGTTCCTCAAGATAGACTTCCCGCGCCTGCCGCTCACCTCGGATAAAGAGCTTTTCAAGGCGCTGGCAGAGAAAGGCGCCGAGCTGGTATCCCTGCACCTGATGGAATCTCCCCTACTGAATAACCTCATTACCAGGTATCCCATAGACGGCTCTAATACCGTGGAGAAGGTGAGCTACGATGACAGTAGCCAACGGGTCTACATCAACAAGACGCAGTATTTCGAGGGCATCCCGCCGGAGGTCTGGAATTTCCACATCGGCGGCTACCAGGTCTGCCAGAAGTGGCTTAAAGACCGCAAAGGCAGGACACTGACCTATGACGAGCTGACCCATTACCAGAAGATGGTCGTCGCTCTTAAAGAGACCATCCGGCTGATGGCAGAGATAGACGAACTGATTCCTGGGTGGCCGGTGGAGTGAGGGAGTAGTTCGTGGGATGAGAAAAGAAGTTTACAACCTAGAATTTCCTCGTAACTGTCCTGACTTGACCATCTTTGGATATCAGTTTACCAGGGTAGATGACTACCAGAATAGAATAACCAGCTTGCAGCACTTGATTACATCCTACTCAGAGTTTGAGATTCATGCCAATACGGGAAAACATGCCGTAACTGCATATGTGGAAATCCCTGAACACGAACAAGAGGCAGCTCTCGCCTGGGCTTACAGTAGCGAGACTGCCCTGAGTGACATCCTGCTCCTCCTCTCCATTTTTACTAGGCGTGATGTCTTTGCGGTCGATAACGCAATTGATGACGATACCGGCAAGGTAATAATAGCAGACCCGCGGCTTTATCCCTCTGGGGGAGTGCTTGGGGCCTCCATTCCTTACGAGAAACGACTTATAGACCCCACCGACCCTTTGAGCGGCTACAACATTGGTTTCGAAAAATGCCTTAATCAGATATATGAATTGATTAGGACTGAAGAGTGGAAACAAAAATACCAGAGGGGATATCTGTTATTTTTAGCACAACAAGCCTTCCGTAGTCGTTCTCCAGATATAGCCTTTATTCTTTGCTGGATAATATGGGAGTATTTGTTTGCAATTCTGAACCGTGAATGGCTTCCAGAAGACAGGTTAAGGCGAATACACCCGTCTGATAAAGTAGCTTTCCTTTTTGTAAAGTCCGAAATAAAGGACAATATAACAGAGGAGAATAGAAGGCAAATTGAGAAGTGGATAAAAATCAGAAATAGGCTCGTCCACTTTGGGAGTTTTCCCGAAGTCGACCCGAAAAATAGTGCCAAGCATTCTTCTGAGTATGACTCAGTATATGATGATGTGATTTCTTTCATAAGGTTCACTGAGTTCATAATAGCCAAGATACTAAAACTTTCGCCTTCCCATGCCCTCAATACTAAAAAGATGGATGATTTCCTAAAGGCGTAAGCCCAACCACCAAAGGGGTAAACCATAAAAATAAAATGCCCCAAATGCGGGTTTGAGGACGAAGTCAATTTCTGCAGCAATTGCGGGACAGCCTTGCCCAAGCCTAACAATTCCAGCGATGCGCAAGTGCCTGACATCTCTTGAGCGGCGAAATGCCCGGTATGCAAGTTGGGCCAGCTTGAGCTGGTAGCAGAGATAGACGAACTAATGCCCAGGTAGCCAGTGGAATAGAGACGTAGCGATATATATGTTTGCGATGACAGTTGCGAATCACCCAATTGCGAGGTGAAATGGGAAATTCCGGGAAACATGTCTGGGTCTTAGGTGCTGGAGCATCCGCTGCGTCTGCCAACACCCCGTTGGGAAGAGACTTGGTCTGGAAATACCATATTGATTGTGGGCTGCTCCTTCCCTATAACAATACAGGGCCAGACCTTCGTGAGGAGAATGTAAATTTCACAAACTTTCGCAAGTTTCTTGAATTAGCTGCATCAATTTTCCCAGAATTCAAATTCCTCCCTAAGAAATGGGATAATCGGGGTATGAATGTTTTCCATTTGTACGGCAGGCTAGACAAACGGCACTACGTTGACGAGCTGCTTGAGCTTCTGCAGAAACAGGGTAACAAGGAGGGGGCTAAACTTGTTAAGCAGCTCATATTTGAGCATATAGCACAGGCCAGTTTTGATAGGCCAAATACATTGTATAAAAGGTTCGTGAAAGAAATCTTGAAAATTAAGCCACCGCAAACCACATCGGTAATATCACTGAATTTTGATTGCATGTTGCAGGATAAAGAATTCGATAATGCGGTATACTTCGATTATTTGATTGATTTTAATTGGATTGATCACAACAGAGCACAGTTTTATAGATGCAGTAACCCCATTCCCTTAATCAAGTTGAACGGCTCACTGGATTGGGGCATATGCGAGAAGTGTGGAAGTCTCCATTTATATTATCCGTCTATGCATAGGACGTTCTACGAGGGCAAGGCATGTGCCAATCAGCAGTGTGGGGGGATAGTTACTCCGTTCATTGTTATTCCACATGAGAAGTACGGGGAGAAGATAAATCCTTTGTGGAATGTTGCCAAAGACCATTTGAAGGAGGCAGATAAGGTTACAGTCATCGGATACTCATTCCCGGAATACGACAAAGATGTGATTAAGCTATTTCGAGACTCACTGGATACCAATGTTCGCCTTGAAGTGGTAGATAAGTGTCGAAATATCAAAAGAAAAAACAAACCGAGTATTTAAGAAATAAATACAGGGAATTATTTCCAGATATTAAACGGTCAATTGAAATCACACTATGCGGATTTAGTGGCTATCTAGACATTCAGGGAAAACTTAAATCTTGTTAGCTATAAATATAAAGCTCTGCCCCCTTGTCTGTGCTGATACCCCAATGAGTGACAAGCTGATTTCTGCCCTCTCTAATATTTGTTTGAGTTAAATTTAACAGGGAGCAGGATAACAAATAGTTGCAGTCCGTCTACTAGGGCAAGCGGTAGATCAAGCTCAGTTCGCATCGGTGGCAAGCGGACGGTCAGTCCCGGCGCCACATTGAAGGAGTGCATACTGCACATTCCGTCAGATTGTGTTCAAGTCATACCCCCTAACTTCACTGTCTCCGTATGATCGCACAGTCTGGCATGACTTTGATGGCTAACGCTGGAATATGCCAGTGAGCTTGCCTTGGGCAAGGATGTGCCCTTTTATGGCATTAATAAGTTGATCCTTAGAGGTGCCAGCTTTCAAGTCTAAAACGCGGTCCAGCGCATTAAGGGTAAATTCATACCTATGAGGGTTGCCGGGAGGAGGAACGGGACCGCTATAGCCAATTCTCTGAAAGCTGTTCCTGCACTGCAAAGTCCCGTTCGGTAGCTGTTCTTCAGTAGGAACTGCTTCAGGTAATTCAATAATATCGTGTTCTATATTGAATATGACCCAGTGAGTAAATATGCCAAAAGGCGCTTCAAGGTCATCCACTACCAATGCGAGAGACTTGGTGCCTGTAGGCGGCTCAGTCCAAGAAAGTGGTGGCGATATATTTTGCCCACTACAGGTGTACTTTGCCGGAATCTTTTCACCTTCCCGAAATGCTTGGCTTGATAAGGTAAACTTGACCTCATCCCTGCCCGGCGTCATAACTTTCGGCTTTTCAGCGGGTGGCTGTGACAATGACTGATCAGCTGTGCAGGACTGCAGCATAAGTCCCAGTAATAACGCCGTCACGATGAGAAACAAGATCGCCCTGTTATTATGTCCCATACTCACCTACATAACCTGTTCATCTTAGAAAGTATACGGTTATAATAGTCAGGAAATAGACATCCAGGGAAGCGGTAAAGATGGTGCCTATTATAGCTGCTTTTAAAAACGAGTGTACAACAAATCAACGTATTGTGGATTGCACATTACGATGGATTGTGCAATCCAACACAGTTTGGCTAATTATTTGAATTATGATGTTGTGGAAATAGGGTACGAAGGTCATCTATAAAATATCGTGGTCTGAATCCGAAACGAACCTTATCGAGAAGAAAGCAATCTACAGCGCTGAGACCCATGGATACAATAAAAGAAGCGCCAGATGTCACTGGCATCAAACTAGCCCCAACAGCCTGTAAAACAATAAATCGTAGTGCCTTTCCTTTCCCGCCAGAAAGAAATCCTCCGGCCTTGAGTGATTTTATATATTCACTGGTTAGGACATCCGGCTCCGCAGGACCTACTTGGTCAAACCACTGGCGAAATTCGTTGGCAATCCCGGTATTTCTGAATTGCCAGACTTTCAGCAGACTAACCTCGCCACTCCTAATCGCCAAAACTATATCCGGTATTTCCTCGACTGTTAACAATTTAGAAAAAGATTCATGTGCAATGCTCCCACCCATATAACGCTGAGCCTTGGCACTAAGCAATTGATTATAGTTGCGGTCGGTGACCATATCTCGGGCACCACCTTCCTCAGCCATGTAAGCTTCTAGATTCAGCATCGCAAGGCGTAGGGTAGTATCAATCTCATCTCCAGCAACGGCTGGTTTAGGTAATAAGGTAAAGATTCTAGTTTGATTTGGTTCAATTCCAGGCAACCTATTGAGTGCGATGGTAAGGATAGAAGGATTCCTTTTAAAAAAGTAATCAGCCAGAACTCTACTTCCCTGAATATCTCTGTAAGTTTCGTTCATAACTTTCTCTTTGAATTGTGGTAAGGCTGTATCAACAGTACAGAGCTCGACAAATTTAGCCAGTAGGTCTATCACCTTCTCATTTAAACCCGAAAGCCGATTACGAAGCTGTAAAGTAACAGCTTCCTTAGGTGAACATCTATGAACTTTCACCCACCAGGGTTCTTTTTCTTCAATTTCTTTACCTGGTCGTATCTCGATCATAGCTAATCCTACGCCGTTTCCTATATATGCAAGGCTTCCAGACGTACGTACAAAGCTAATAGCATTTGCCTCCAGCAGCTCCTTGAATAGAGGTGCACCAAGCCAATGTACTAGAGGGACGATTATAGAGAAGTCAACAGTGGGGAGGATTACCCTACTATAGAATAGTAAGTTCTCTAATATATGGGCAGCAAGCCAATTGTTGTCCGTGAATCTACCTAACCGTTCTTGCGGTTCGGGATCCCAGGGTAATGAAAGGTCATTTGCGAAGAGAGTGGAAGATATAGTAGTTATAGGTTTTAGGTAACGTTGCGGAATTGTAACCAAGCCGGGAAATCGGTCAATCCGAATGCTACAGATTGGTTCTCCTTCTGTAGAAATCTCAACTCGCTCTACAATGGCCATTTTCCCAAGGTGTACAGGAGGGCCTTCCTCTCCTACTATGCGAACGCGTTGTCCTACGTTTAATTGTCCTTCCTTTCCACTCATGGCTATTGCGTATTTTACTCGCTCAATTATGCGGTAAGCAACCATAGTGAATGCCCGCTAGTAGTTAACGTTTTGACGTTTTGTTCAGTTCAAAGCACGGCGCATCACCAAATAATCAAAGGCACGCCAGCAAAGCCAGTAAGTAAATAGTGAACGGTGAATAGCAAATAGTGAATGATGTAATGACCTATGCCAGCTTGATATCGGAGCTGGCGGCGGCTTCCTTGATGAATTGCAGCAGTATGCTGCTGCGCAGGTCGTTGCGGCTCTCCAGCGGGGCGACGAACTTGCCTTTAATCCAGATGTGCTGCGGTTCGACAAAGATGAGCACGCGGGGGCCGCTCATAGCTTCGTCAAGGAACCTGGGGTAGCCGTTCTTGAAGACCTGGCCGGCCTGCTTTACATAAACCTCGTCCTGGCTCTTGAGTATGCTCTCCAGAAGCTGGCTCGCCTTCTCCACATTGCTGTCGGTGGTTATGGGGATGCGTACCTCGTCGAACATGTAGTCAGAGGGAATGGGCTCGAGGCCTGTCGAGTAGTCCTTGGAGTAGTTCAATACCGGCTGGTCCAGTATTATGAGGTTGGGCACGTACAGCAGCCTGCCGGTCAGCTCGCCGCCCAGCTTCTCGTCCTCCCCCACCTCTTCGAGTGTGGTGTGAAGCAGTCCTATATGCCTGACATCGCCTTTTGTGTTGCCGATGCGGATTCTATCTCCCAGGTCGTAGATTTTGGAGAAGGTGATGACAAAGAAGGCGAAGAAGCTGGCGGTGTATTTCTGCAGAGCCAGAGCCAGTGCCAGGGCGATAACAGGCACATATATGGCTACCTGAGGCACATATATTGCCGCCAGTATGGTGGCGGCTACAAATGCCAGAACGGCAACACATGTCATGACCGTTATGAACAGCTTTGTGCTGCGTCGCTGCTTCTCGGCTTTAAGCACCATGGCTTTTGCATAGCGCCGACCTTCATCGCCTGAAAGACGTTCGTTTTTCATTGCTTTACCGACTGTAATCAATATCGTCTCCTGTTTTAAATTTGAATTCTAGAATGTATGGATAGGGCTTTAGCCCTGTCCGGGGAGGGCAGACCCGAAGGTCTGTGCCTACAGTTTCGATATAATAGAGGTGGGAGGGTTTAGCCCTCCCACCTCGCTAATTAACTCAGTGAATTTGGTATAGCAATTATACGCTTTTTGGGTTATTTGTCAAGGCAAACGGGACTCAGGCACGATTGGAGCGGATGCTCCAATATACCCGAGGAGTGAGATTCTTCGTGTCCCAGTCACGAAGCGAGTGCTCCCTCAGAATGACATGAAGTGAAGGACTAGATTCTCGCGCTCAGATGAGCGGAACTCGCATCCTGCAGACTTAGCTCGTGACTGACTAAATCGGCTCTGCAATGACAGCCCTTGGGGAATGCAACGGATAAGTCCTCGCTTATAGCGTCAGGGCGAGGTTTAGATAAAGCTGGGCCGCCTGCACTACCTGCTGGAAGGAGACCGATTCTTCCGGTGTGTGGGCGGCTTCCAAGCGCCCGGGGCCCAGTACGATGGGGTCGACTCCGGCAGCCCAGAGCGCGCTGCCATCGGAATGGCTCCTGAAGTCCTGAGGTTCCCAGGGGAGAGACATTTTTTTATACGTTTCCTTCAATTTGCTTATCAACGGCCTCTCTTCGGAAATCCGGTATCCGGCATAGGTCTCCTCGAATTTGAGGCGGGCATTCAGGCCGTTGATGTTGCCACCGGCTGACTTTATTAATTGTTCCAGCTCCGTCTTGAGAACGTCGATTCTGGCGTTAGGCGGCAGGTGAAGGTCGAGCCAGGCTTCGCAGGCATCGGGCACGACGAAGCCGCCGGGGAAGCCTGAAAGCTCCCTGATGTTGTAAACCAGACCGTGCGGCGCTGCCACGGCATACTCCGTGATATGCAGCAGCAGCTTCAACATTGACAAAATAGCATTGTGCCCCAGCTCAGGCATGGAGGAATGGGCTCTTTTGCCTTCGGTACGCAGCATCACTTCCAGATAGCCGTAATGGCCGAGGCAGGGTACCAGGCTGGTAGGTTCGCCAATCACCGCCCAGGGGAAGCCGTATTCCTGAATCAAGGCTTTGGCGCCGCTGCTGTCTTCCTCTTCGCCAACTACTAAAGCCAGACCAACCGAGGGTAAAGCCTTTTTGCTGCTGGCCAGGGCGATGAAGGCTTCAATCATGGCGGCGCAGCCGGCTTTCATATCCGTGGTGCCCAGGCCGGATATGGTGTCGTTTTCCTCACTGGGGCCGAAATCCTCGAGGTCATGGGCGGTAACGGTATCGAGATGTCCGACAAAGCAAAGTTCGACCTCGTCTTTTCCCTGCGGGAAAACTATCAGGTTGAAGCGGTTCTCATCGACTTCCTGCCTGCGTACCGCCAGGCCGTGTTTCTTGAGGTATTTCTCGGTAAACTCGACGATTTCCTCTTCTTTGCCCGATGGACTGTATATGTCCACCAGGTCCTTGAGGAGGTTTTTCAGTCTTTTCGGTTTTATATTCATCGGTTTGTCATGATTCACGTAGTTTTTGAGGAGTTTGTCGTTTGGACGGCGGATGGTTTTGACCAGCCAGACGTGCTGGCTGCTATCGGTGAAGCCAATTGACTTGAAGAAGGCAATGGCCGGCTCATTCTCAGCGTCGGTATCAGCTATAATCATCCTGACACCGTTTCTTCTCAGCCTCTGTTCCAGCTTCCGGTACAGGCGGATGCCCAGATTGGTTCTCTGGAACGATTCAGCCACACCTATCCAGCTCAGGTATCCGTATTTCTTCCAGGCGGTGCCTTCCTTCTCGATGGTAGTACCTATTATGAAGCCGACAATTTTCCCGTCCGGCTCGGTCTCGGCGACCAGGCAGTAATCAGGGTCGGAGGTGAAATAATCGGTTACCTCAAATTGGTCCCAGGTGCGGTAGAGTATGGGGAATTCCTCGCTGGTGAAAAGCTGCTCTCCCAGGTGATAGACGGCGCTGATATCGTCTATCTCCATCTGGCGGATGTTTGTTTTGACATTCCTCTTTCTGGGTTTCTCCGATGGCATTTATTCCTCCGTGTTTATTTTAAGATGTAGACTGAGTTTTTCCGTGATGCTTTGGACTAAGTCTTTATTATATTGCAGCCAAAGCGGCAAGTCCATCCGATGTCCATGCCGTCATTGGAAATGCTCTGTCATTCTGAGGGTAGCAATTCGCTTCTTGTGTCATTTCTGAGTCCTTCGTCAATGTATATTCATAAATTAAAAAAATGACTGAAGAATCTTACTCAGGTATAAACTCCTGCGACCGAAGAATCTCATGTAGAGATTTTTCCCCTTCACTTCTGTTCAGGGTCAGGCCATTACAAATGTCGGAGGCTCAGGATAACAGGTATTACTTACGTGGTCACCCGTCTTCGGGTGACCGTAGTAGTTTGTATTTGCAAGGATGGGTCACCTGTGGGCAGGTGACAACCTGACAAGACAGGCGGGCAGACCTGAAGGTCTGCCCCTACAATTTAAACCGGGTTTATTCTGCCGCAGTGGGGGCACTTGATTTCAGGCAATTTGTAGCTGGGCGGTAATCTTAGCTTCGTGCCGCAGGCGCAGGTGATGGTTTTGTACTTGTGGACGTTCCACAGCGCGTTGGTGGTCTCCCGAGCCCGCTGGACTTCTTCAAGTTTTTCGGGTGCCTCAGGTTGTGCGGCTCGCAGAGCGACAGTTCCGGCAGCCGCTGCCGCAGCAGCGGGTATAAATGCCTTGTCGGTATGGAGGACCTGTTGATAAGCCGTAGAATAGTCTTCATAGGAGGCGCCAGACATGGCGCGGAGGATGCGTATACGTTCGGATATAGGTGGGTGGGTGCTGGTGAGGTCTTCGGCGGACATGCCCTGCTTGCGGAATGGGTTGATAATGTACATCGGTGCTGTGGCTTTATTAGCCGATTTTAGCTGGTCGGTGGAGGCGGCTATTTTTTCCAGCGCTGATGCCAATCCCTCCGGGTATCTGGTATATAAAGCTGAGGAGGCGTCAGCCAGGTATTCTCTCCTCCGAGAGACGGCGAAGTAAATCAATTGAGCCAAAATAGGTGCCAGTATCATCAGGATGATGGCTACAGCGAGAATTATAATCTGACCCCCGCTGCCGCCTCCCGAAGAAGAGCTTCTTCTGGTCCTGCCCATGCCGCCGAAAATCAAGAATCGCGAGGCGTACCAGGCCAGCACCACGATGGTGCCGAGGAGGACAGCGCACATAGCCATCAATAGCACGTCCCGGTTCTTAACGTGTGCCATTTCATGGCCGACAACTCCCTGCAGCTCATCCCGATTGAGTTTCTGCAGCAGGCCGGAGGTGACAGCCACGGTAGCCTTTTTAGGATTTCGTCCGGTGGCGAAGGCGTTGAGCGCCGGGTCGTCCATGATGTATATGTCGGGCATTGTTTCCAGCCCCGAGGCGATTTTCATTTCTTCGACTACGTTGTAAAGGCGGGGGTGGTCATCAGGGGCGATTTTTTTGGCTCGTGACGTGGCGAGCAGGATGCTGTCTCCCTGGAAATAGCCGACCAGGCTCATGATAGCCCATATTATCAGCGCAATGAACAGGCCGACCTGTGCCGCTGCCGACGAAGTACAGGCCGAGGAAATAGCCGAGCAGGGCAAGCAATATGCCCATCCCAATGACCAGGAAGACGGACCTGGTTCGATTAGACCGAATCTGTTGCCACATAAAAATAAGCACGAAATCCCAAATAGCAAATCCTAAACATTATTGTTTAGGACCTGAATTCGGGATTTCCTCTAAATTGATTAAGTAAGACTGACTTTTGGTACTTCTTTCTCTTCAGCTACGGTGACCTCAAAGAACTCGCCCGGCTTGAAGCCAGCCATGCCGGCTATGACGTTCGACGGAAACATTTGTGTCTGGTTGTTGTAGTTTCAACACTGAATCGTTGTAGAACTGGCGGGAGAAGCTTATTTTGTTTTCGGTTGAGGCCAGCTCCTCCTGGAGAGACAGGAAGTTCTGGCTGGCTTTGAGGTCGGGATATCTTTCAGCCACAGCCAGGAGGCGGTTCAAAGCCGAGCTCAGCTCACCCTCGACCTTGGCGCGCTCACCCGGGCCGGCGGACGTTGCCTGCTGGGCTAGGGTGCGGGCCTTGGTTATGGCTTCCAGTGTTTCCCGCTCGTATTTCATGTAGCCTTTGACCATTTCAATCAGATTGGGTATAAGGTCATGTCGCCTTTTTAGCTGGACATCTATTTGTGCCCAGGCGTTCTTCACCTGGTTGCGCAGCCGGACCAGGCCGTTGTAGATGGCGACAAAGGCGATAAGAAGAATGACTACGATGCCGATGATTACCCAGATTACTATCGTCATAAAATACCTCCTTTACATTTTACCCCGTTTTATCTCAGGCCCTGAGCTTTAAATACTTCTCCCAGGAAACTTATTACCTGGTGCTGAGGTTCTTGCCCTGCTGGTTTTTTCTTAGCCAGCTCTTTTAGCAACTGAGCTACCTCGCCGCCGTCGAACCACAGGCCATCTTTCTGCGAGCAAACATCTACCAGTATTTCCGGATGTTCGCCTATGGTTGTTTTTTTCATTTTCCGCCGGCAGATGGGACATTTTCTTTTCTTTTCCGATGTCCCGGCTTCCGCGGAAGCTAAGATGTGGCTCAGCAGCAGGTCGGGAGTATCTAAGTTCATGGACTTCAGCAAAAGCTCGAGTTCGTCAGAGTCGAACCATACTCCGTGACAGTTAAGGCAATAGTCGAGCTCAACGTTGCTATACTCAACAACTATCATGTCTTTCTTACAGGCAGGACAAATCATAGTCGTTTACCTCACAAGCTGGATAAGTGTAGAATCCTTACCGAACTGTGTCAAGTCAGATTGGTGGGGCTATTCGCAGTTTTTATATCCAGTATGGTAATATCTGATTGAAGCGGAGGTAGATATGGCACACGAATATGAGATAAACGAATTAGTTAAAGAAGATTCATGGCGGATGTTCCGTATAATCGGAGAGCTGGTGGAAGGATTTGATAGCCTTTCAGGTATGGAGCCGGCGATAACCATATACGGCTCAGCGCGGCTGAAAGCTGACGACGGGCTTTATGCTCAGACGGAGGAAATAGCCCGGCGGCTTGGAGAGCTGGGCTTTAACATAATAACCGGCGGTGGACCTGGCGTTATGGAAGCCGCCAATAAAGGCGCACTTGAAGCCGGTGTTGCCTCAATAGGGCTCAACATCGAACTGCCGGAAGAACAGGCACTTAATCCTTATACAACCCGCTCTATAACATTTCACCATTTCTTTGTTCGCAAGGTCATGCTGGTGAAGTATGCCACCGCCTTTATCATCATGCCCGGCGGCTTGGGAACACTTGATGAGTTGACCGAAGTGCTGACATTGATGCAGACCCACAAAATAAAACCTTTCCCTGTGGTCTTGTTTGATGGTAAATACTGGAAGGAGTTTATGGACTGGTTGCGAAGTCAAACTTTGGCCAGAGGTTTCGTCTCTGAACAGGACTTCGACCTGCTCAGGATTTGCGACACGCCCGAGGAAGTTATTCAAACGGTCCAGCAATGGTATATAAAGCGCGAAATTGTCGGTAGAAGGGCTGTAGCCAAACAATCTTAGACTGAGTGTCTAGTCCAGGATAGACTGGCTTTTGTATTCTGGGACGCTAACGTTCCAACCCATCTTGTCTTTCACCAGGCTGGCGAAATGCTGTGATACGCTTGATTCTCCGTGAGTTACGAAGAGGCGTCTCGGCGGCTGGCGCAGGCTTGATAGCCATTTGATAAGCTCGTCCCTATCGGCATGTGCCGAAAAGCCGTCTATCTGCACCACTCTGGCTTTGACCGGATAGTATTGCCCAAATATCCTGACTTCCTTAGCGCCATCGACTATCTCTCTGCCTAAAGTCCCTGCTGCCTGATAGCCGACAAAAAGTATGGTGCTCTCGTTCCTCGAGATGTTGGTTACCAGGTGGTGTTTTATCCTGCCGCCGGTACACATTCCGGAGCCGGCGATGATAATAGCAGTTCCCTTTATTTGATTTATCGCCTTCGACTCGCTGGCTGTTCTGGCCAGGCTCAGGCCACGAAAGCCGAAGGGTGACCCTTGCTGCATAAATTTAGTCATTTCCTCATCGAACAGCTCGGGATGATGTTCAAACACCTGGTTAATACTTAATGCCATGGGACTGTCAACGAAGACTATGAGGTGCGGGATACGGTCTTCGATGAGGAATTCGTTGAGATAGTACAATATCTCCTGCGACCTCTCCAGAGCGAAGCTGGGTATGACTATATTTCCTCCGGATTTCACGGTTGCGTTTATGGTGTCGGCCAGCTTGTCGGCTGCGTCTTCTAAGGGCTCGCTTAACCTATCACCGTACGTGGACTCCACAAGGACGTAGTCTGCTGCTTCGAACAAGGTCGGGTCATGCAGTATCGGCTTGTCCCAACGGCCGATGTCTCCGGAGAAAAGAATCGTCCTCTCCTCTCCGTTTTGCCTTATTTTGACTGTTATCATTGATGAGCCCAGGACATGACCGGCGTCATAGAAGGTGGCTTCGACATCTTCGCCTATATTGACTGGTTTTCCGTACTGGACTGGTGAGAAGTGTGGAAAAGAAGCCTTGGCGTCATCTACCGTGTACAATGGAACCTCCGGATAAGGGCCTTTCCTCTTTTCTTTTTGGTGTCTCTTTCTCTTGAACTCGGCATCTTCTTCCTGGAGGTGTGCCGCGTCGAGGAGTATGATTTCTGCGATTTCAGTGGTGGCAGCCGTGCCGTAAATCGGGCCGCGGAAGCCTTCGCGGACTAGCTTGGGCAAAAGGCCGCAGTGGTCGAGGTGGGCATGGGTCAGAAGGACGCAATCCAGAGTTCCGGGCGGAACGGGAAAAGGCGCCCAGTTGCGTTCTGTGAGTTCCCTCTCCTGGTAAAGCCCGCAGTCGACCAGAAACCTGGTGTTGCCGGCTTCAATGAGATAGCATGAGCCGGTGACGCTCTGAGCCGCACCGAGAAAGGTTAGCTTAATCTGCATGTTTTGAGATAATAGCAGAAGCCAGACTGGTTAGGTAAAGGCTTGTCTAATTTAGTACCTTTGTCCTGGTAATAAAACACGGCGCTTCGTCTGGGTATTCTTAACATAGTATCAGGTATATTTACCTTGACGAAAGGTTCTGGCAATGTTAAATTATAGCTGAAGATTGTGTTGAAACTATGTGTATTATGAAAGGAGTTGAGATATGATTTCATTTAGTCCGACCGAAGAACAGCAAATGATTGTGAAACTGGTCAAGCAGTTTGCCAACGATGAGATGCGGAAAGTCTACAGGGAGTGCGATGAAAACGGCGAAATTCCTGGCCATATCATCGACACTGCCTGGGCACTGGGGCTGGTTTCTTCCGGCATACCCGAAGAGTACGGCGGCCCGGGTGGGGAGCATTCGGCTATAACAGGTGCGCTGATTGCCGAGGAATTGGCCTGGGGTGACCTATCCATGGCCATGCATATTCTATGCCCGGCTCTGGTGGTTTATCCGATTCTTGAGATGGGCACCGAGGAGCAGAAGAAAAAATATCTGCCTGCTTTCTGCGAGGATAAGTACAAAGCAGCTACTGCGGCTCTCATCGAGCCTCGCTTTGATTTTGACCCTGGCTCTCTTTCAACCACTGCCAGTCTGAAGGACGGAAGCTATGTGCTTAAAGGGCAGAAGTGCTATGTTCCGCTGGCTGCCGATGCTGACCTGTTACTGGTCTATGCGGCCGAGAAAGGCAGCAGTCACGGCTTCATCGTCGAGAAAGGCACCAAGGGGCTGGAGATTGGCGAGCGGGAGAAGAACATGGGCATAAAAGCCTTAGCCACCTACGAACTGAGTCTGAAGAACTGCAGCATACCCAAGGAGAATCGGCTTGGTGGTGACAAGGGATGTGATTTCAATCGTATTATGAATTGCTCACGGGTAGCTCTCTCGGCGATGGCTGTTGGGGTAGCCAGAGCTGCTTTTGAGTACTCAAGAGATTATGCCAAAGAGCGTGTTGCCTTCGGCGAGCCGATTGCGTCTAGACAGGCAATCGCTTTCATGCTGGCGGAGATGGCCATTGAAGTAGATGCCACCAGGTTGATGACCTGGGAGGCTGCCTGGAAACTGGACCGAAAGGAAGAGGCGACCAAAGAAGCTTCCCTGGTGAAGGCGTATGCCGATGACATGGTGCTGATGGTGACCGACCGTGCTGTGCAGATATTGGGTGGGCATGGTTATATCCGTGAGCACCCGGTGGAGCTATGGCTCAGGAACGGTCGTGGATTTGCCACTTTTGATGGCATGGCTATTGTATAGAAGGAGGTATGCGATAATGATAGATTTTGAACTGACACCGGAACAAAAAGAAGCAGTAGAGGCAGCTCACAAGATTGCCGAAGAGATGTTTCGGCCTATAAGCCGCTACTATGATGAGCATGAACATGAGAGCCCGAAGGAACTCATTGATAAGTTGTGGGAGAGAAGACGAGAAGGCAGCTTGTTTGGCGGGCTGGACATAACTGCGGCGTTAAGGACTGAGGAGATTTGCTGGGGTGATGCCGGCCTTTATTTGTGCGTTCCGAGCTCCGGGTCTGGGAGGTGCGGCTATTTTTGCCACGGGGACACCGGAGCAGATGCAGCGTTTTCTGGGCAACTTCAACGAGGGTGGGCCAAAATGGGGCGCTATGGCGATGACGGAGGCTGGTTGCGGTTCGGACACCTCTGCCATCACCGCCACTGCAGTACGCGATGGCAATGAATGGGTGCTTAATGGTGAGAAGATATTTGTAACCTGTGGGAAAAGAGCTATGGCAGGACTCTGAAGGGCTGGTGGTGGTCTGGGCTACCGTGGACAAGTCAGCGGGACGTGCCGGCATGAAGTCGTTTGTGGTGCCGGCTGGAACCCCCGGGGCGAGGGTGGAGAAGTTGGAGAAAAAGCTGGGAATCAGAGCCAGCGATACTGCAACCATCGTTTTCGATAATTGCCGCATTCCCTTTGAAAACATACTGGGTAGTCCTGAAGTCAGGAAGATAGATAAGGCCGGGACCGCTGGCTTTAAGAAGGCCATGGCTACCTTCGATGCCACGCGACCCATTATCGCTGCTCAGGCTTTAGGTGTTGGCCGTGCCGCCTTAGATTTCGTCAAGGAAACACTGGAAAAGGAAGGTATCGAGATACGCTATGGCTTGCCGCGGCAGAAGCTCAGCGCCCTGGAACGGGATGTCATGGACATGGAAGCCAATTACAAGGCAGCCAAGCTGCTGACATTGCGTGCGTTGTGGCTGATGAGCCAGTTGCTGCCAAATAGCCTTGAAGCATCAATGGCCAAGGCGAAAGCCGGGCTGGCCGTTACCAAGATCACTCAGAAGGCGGTTGAAATTATGGGGCCGCTGGGCTATTCCAGAAAATACCTGCTGGAGAAGTGGATGCGCGATGCCAAGATAAACGATATCTTCGAAGGCACCGGCCAGATTAATATGCTTGTAGTGGCACGGCGAGTCCTCGACTTTTCCAGAGAGCAGCTTAAGTAAACGTTACCGATTAAGATATGATAGCCTTGGTTGGTGACGGGAATGAAAATAGTATTATCATCCTCGCTACACTGAAGTTTATGCTTCTGACCCTGCTGCCAGCCCAGGTAGAATCGAAGCGATTCTGAAAGAGCTTGAGGGCAGATATGATTTCGTTGAACCTCAAGCGGCTTCAGATGACGATTTAAGGCGAGTTCACACCCAGCATCACATCGAATCAATCAAAAGGGACAAACATCGTCTACGATATCGCCTGCCTGGCAGCCGGTGGCGCCATTAAGGCAGCCCAGATAGCCATGGACGGTGAAGCCAGTTTTGGTCTAATCAGGCCGCCGGGACATCATGCCAGCCCCGACCATTGCTGGGGATTCTGCTATTTCAATAACATCGCCGTAGCTTTGGCCAGGCTTCAGAGACGAAAATCTTGATTGAACAGGCTTTGATTCTCGATTTCGACCTGCATTTCGGCGACGGCACCAACAATATTTTTGAAGGCAGTAAGATCAAATATTTTCATCCGGAGGCCGGAAATCGGGAAGAGTTCATCGAACAAATAGCCAGAAAATTCAATGAAGAAAAAGACTACTCCATACTGGCAGTTTCAGCTGGCTTTGACCGCCATATCGAAGACTGGGGTGGACTGCTTACTACCGATGATTACCGGACAATCGGGCGAGTTGGTCAAGGAAGCGGCCGAGAGGAATTGTAAAGGCAGAAGATTTGCCGTTCTGGAAGGTGGCTATAACCACAATGTCCTGGGGAGAAACGTCAGGGCTTTTGTGGAAGGTCTGGCTTAAGTCACAATTTTACGGTGGGCACTTAGCGCAAAACGACCGGAACAGCGTGGTGCTCAAGTAGCGGTCGCCGCGGTCGGGCAATATAACCACAATTGTGCCGGAATTCAGGTTCTTGGCTATGTGTAAAGCTCCGGCTGCTGCGGCTCCGCTTGACATACCGACAAAGAGCCCTTCTTTGACAGCCAGCAGCCGCGTTGTTTCAAATGCTTCTTCGTCTTCAACGACCACCTTTTCGTCGAATATCTCCGGGCGATAGATTTTGGGGACTATGGATTCATTCATGTTCTTCAGCCCCTGTATGGTGTGTCCCACTGTGGGCTCTACGGCGACTATTTTCATACCCGGTTTTTTCTCTTTCAGGTATTTCCCGGTTCCCATCAACGTTCCTGTTGTCCCCATACCAGCCACGAATATATCGACTTCCCCATTGGTCTGAGACAATATCTCCGGCCCGGTTGTTTCATAATGAGCTAAAACGTTGGCATCGTTATCGAACTGATTGGGCATATAGTATTTATCGGGTTCTTCGGCGAACAGTTGTCGTGCTCTGGTGATAGCGCCATCGGTGCCTTCCTCTGCCGGTGTGAGCATAACTTCGGCACCCAGTGCAGCAAGAGTACGCTGCCTCTCGGTGCTGACACATTCCGGCATAAAAAGTTTGACACGGTATCCTTTGGCGGCGCCTATCATGGCCAGAGCAATTCCCATGTTTCCTGAGGTCGGCTCAACAATTGTCTTATCCTTGGTGAGCTTGCCCGATTCCTCGGCCTTAATTATCATATAGTAGGCAGGACGGTCTTTAACTGAACCGCCGGGGTTGCTGCCTTCGAGTTTTCCCAGGATTTTTACCCTCGGATTACCATTTAGATTTTTCAACTCTACCAGTGGAGTATTACCGATAGCGTCGAAGATGCTGAATTTTCTATTCTCCATAGCCTTTATAACGTCTCCCGAAGTCTTAACTTTCATTGAACAAACCTGACTTAAATTAAAATATATAGCTGAAGTAGTCTACGACAACGAGCTTTGCAAATCAAGTTTTGTGCTCGCCTGGAACCTTGGCGACAACCATTACAACGGTATGTGGGGACAGGTCTTTAGATCATGACCCTACTATTTCATCTCCCCCTCGGAGAGAGGAGGTGGGGCGGTACAAACCTGAGACAATCCCCCCTCAGGCTATTACTTCAAACTCGCCTTCCAGGACGATATCCTTGGAAGAGCGTCCCACCATTACCTTGAACATGCCCGGCTCGACGGTGAACTTCATATCTTTATCGTAGAAGCCGAGCGTTTCTACCGGCAGCTCAAATTCTATTGTCCTGGTTTCAGCAGGCTTCAGTGCCATCCGTTTGAAGCCTTTCAATTCTTTGACCGGTCTGGTGATGCTGGCAACCATGTCGTTGATGTAGAGCTGGACTACTTCTTCGCCAGCTTCTGTTTCCCGTATTTTCGATATCAACCTTTATTGAGATTTTGCCTGTTCGCGGAACCCGTTTTGGCTGTATTTTAAGATTGCTGAGCTTGAAGGTGGTGTAGCTGAGGCCGTAGCCGAATTCAAAAGCCGGGCTGGTGCTGGCATCGACGTAATCTCCCCATAATTGAGACCGGGCACCGGATGGTTTATGGGCATAATAAACCGGGATTTGCCCTACCTTTCTGGGGAAGGAAATGGGCAATTTGCCGCCTGGATTGTAATCGCCAAAAAGAACATCGGCGACGGCAGTGCCGCCTTCTTCGCCCGGCAGCCAGGCTTCAATGATAGCTGGAATTTTTTCTGCAATCCACTCAAGGGCGAGCGGCCTGCCGTCTATCAGGACCAGAATCGTAGGAGTTCCTGTCTCGTAAATCGCTTTCACCAGGTCTTCCTGAACACCCGGAAGGCGTAGCTCAACGCGGTCCCTCATTTCCCCGCAGGTACACTCCGGGGTCACGCCGGATTTTCCTCCGACTACCACCACCGCCACGTCAGCACCGTCGTGCTGCTTTCACGGCTTCAGCAAAGCCATCTTTTGACGTGCCGCTTACGTCGCAACCTCTGGCATATAAAACCTTTGTCTTCGGGGAGACCTTTGCCTTAATTCCTTCCAGTATAGTAACTACAGGAACGGTAATCTGGTCAGGCTGTGCTTCTGATTCCGGCAATGGGGAACCGAGCATTGTTGCCGTCATCATCATAAGCCCGATATGAGCCGGGTAAGTGTAGTCGCCAAGTATGTTTCTGGCGCTATCTGCATTCGGCCCTATTACAGCGATGGTTTTAATACTCTTGCTCAGCGGCAGTATGTTGCCTTCATTTTTCAGCAGGACCAACGATTTCTGTGCGGCTTCGAGAGCAAGCTTACGATGCTCCGGCACATTGAAAATCCTTGTCGATTTTTTCCGGGTCGACGTACGGAGTTTCAAAAAGTCCCAGCCTGAATTTAAGCTTCAATATCCGGGAAACAGCTAGATTGACCAGCTCTTCCGCGACCACCCCGGTTTCAACTTGCTCTTTTAAAGGCTCAGCATAAAAGTCGCACTTGGGAAGCTCGATGTCGATGCCGGCTGTAAGAGCCAACCTGCCGGCATTTGCTTTGTCAGCTGGCTATCATGTGATAGTTGCATAGACTATCAATAGCATAGTAATCGGAAACTACGATTCCTTCAAATCCCCATTCTTTACGCAGAATATCCGTAAGCAGTTCCGTAGAAGCCGCGCAGGGAATGCCGTCTATTTCATGATAGGCATTCATAACCGATAAAGCGCCCCCTGTCTTGATGGCTTCTTTGAATGGATACAGGTAGACTTCCCTGAGCATTCTCGGCGGTATATGGGCAGGTGCCCAGTTCAGTCCGCCCTCTGAAAGTCCGTAGCCGGCGAAATGTTTCAAGGTGGCGATAACACCCTTGCTCAAATCATCGCCCTGAAGCCCTTTTACGTAGGCTGTTCCCATCCTGGCGATAAGATAAGGGTCTTCTCCGAAGGTTTCTTCAACTCTTCCCCATCTCGGGTCTCTGGCGACGTCTAAGACGGGGCTAAGCCCCTGATGCAATCCCACGGCTCTCATTTGACTTCTGATTATGCCGGTCATCCTTTCAACCAGTTCCGTGTCCCAGGTGCTGGCTATGCCGATTATCTGCGGGAATATATCTGCCTCTTTGGCCACAAAACCGCTCAGGCATTCCTCGTGGATTATGGCCGGTATTCCCAGCCTGGTATTCTCCACCAGGAATCTTTGAATGGCATTTGTGAATTCGGCAATCTGTGGAGAAGATAATGCAGTAGATGCCGCAGCCCTGGATATTTGCCCTATTCCATTTTTTATAAGCGATTCTGCCTTTTCCGGAGAAAATCTCCTATCTTCCAATACCTCGAAGCCCCAGATGCCACCAAGCTGTGCCAGCTTCTCATCAAGCGTCATTCTGGAAATGAGGTCTTTGACTCTGGCATCAATGGACTTCGAAGAATCACGATAAATTTCCATCATTCTATCCTTGAATCTTTTTATGCCACATTGTATCGGTATTGAGCCCGATGTTACAAGAGTACGACTGCGTATGAACAGCTGCTGTGCAGGAATTCGGACGGCATTTTTGGCGTATGGGCATACAGATATAGTATGATATTAACTTAATTAAGGAACTGAATCGATGGAAATCATAGCACTGAATTGTTTTTACATAAATTTTTGGAGGTGACACATGACTATGATGACGGGAAAGCAGTATCGGGAAAGTCTCAGGCGGCTTAAGCCTGAGGTCTACTACCTGGGGGAGAAGATTGAAAGCGTGGCTGACCACCCCGCCTTTTTGCCCCACGTCAATGCAGCAGCGCTGACCTATGATATGGCGCTGGCGCCGGAATTCGAGGAACTGTTGACGGCCACCTCACATCTTACCGGAGAGAAAATCAATCGCTATACCCACATACATCATAGCCATGATGACCTGGTGAAAAAGGTCAAGATGCTGCGTGCTCTCGGCCAGCAGACGGGCAGCTGCTTTCAGAGATGTGTTGGCCATGACGGGCTTAATTCTGTCTATTCGATTACCTATGACATAGACCAGAAAATGGGGACAGACTATCACAAGCGTTTGGTCAATTTGCTTAAGGAAGTGCAATCCAAAGACCTGATGATTTCAGGCGCTATGACCGACGTAAAGGGTGACCGCCGCCTGTCGCCGAGCCAGCAAAAAGACCCTGACCTCTATGTGCACGTGGTGGAAAAGAAGAAAGACGGCATCGTGGTCAGCGGTGCCAAAGCCCACATTACAGGCGCGGTTAATTCACACGGGCACCTGGTCATGCCGACGTCGGCCATGAAGGCGGAAGATGCTGACTATGCCGTCTGTTTCTATGTGCCTGTGGATGCCCCCGGAGTAGTCCATATCTTCGGACGGCAGACCAACGACACGCGCAAATGCAACTGCTTCCTTGACCAGGGCAATGTGGACTACGGCATCGTTGGCGGCGAGGCTCTGATTGTCTTTGATAAGGTCTTCGTCCCCTGGGAGCATGTCTTTATGTGCGGCGAATACGAGTTTGCCTATGAGCTGGTGGAGAGGTTCGCCACCGCCCACCGCCAGAACTACGGCGGCTGCAAGACCGGTCTGGCTGATGCCCTTATCGGCGCCACTTATGCACTGGCGCAGGTCCAGGGAACAGACCGCGCTTCGCACATCAGAGACAAGCTGGTGGAGATGGTTCATCTGACGGAGACTCTTTACTGCTGCTCCATAGCTTGCTCCTGCCAGGGCTATGCCTTACCTGCCGGCTCATATATGGCTGACCCGCTCCTGGCCAATGTCACCAAGTTGAACGTCACCCGCGAAGTTTATGAAATTGCCCGGCTGGCGCAGGATATCGCCGGCGGCATACTGGCCACAGCCCCTTCGGAGATGGACTGGAAAGACCCGCGGGTAGGCAAGTACGTGGACAAGTATATGAAAGGTGTTGCCGAAGTACCTACCGAGACCAGATTACGATTGCTCCGGCTTCTTGAAGGGATGACCTGCGGCACCGCGCTCGTCGAGTCCATGCATGGTGCCGGCTCACCTCAGGCGCAGAGAATTATGATTGAGCGGCAGGCCAATTTTGAGCGCAAAAAGAGGCTGGCGGAGAAGCTGGCCAAAATCGGGGAACAGCCTCTACTCGTCTGCTAATATAAGTGTCAAAGAAACAGTCGCCAAGTTAAGGTAGCCCTGAAATATTGCGGTTCCTGCAATCCCCGTGTGGACTTGAGCCGGATAGCCCGTCATCTGGCTAAGGTGGCTGAGGAGCGGGGGGATTTTCAGCTTGTGCCTCTGTCTGAAAATGATATCGACGTGGTGGTCATTCTGTGCGGCTGCCCCCGTGCCTGCGGCAACAAGGAAGAGGTCAGAGCCAGAGCCAAACGAAGCCTGTTTACAGCCGGTGAGTCTGTAAACCGGCGGGCTGTGCCGGAAACCGACCTTCCATTGGCTGTAGAGCAAGAGCTCAGTAAAATCCTGGATAGCTAAACCGTAGTCTGAAGCGAATAAACCTTTTCCCCATCCCTGCCGTTTACTATATTGTGACTTCAAACTTCCTCACGTTCCTGGCCTGCACCACAGGTCTATGCAGTGCCCATGCTTACGATTTGGCGCGAAGTCTCTTTCGAGACGCAGATTCAAGGAGGTACCAGTCTTGTTTGAGCAAGAACCTGAAGAACTGCTGAGGATGCTTAACGGCACAGTCGAGGCTATGGCATCCCTGTGTGAGAAAATAGACCCCTATACTGCCGGTCACCAGCGCCGAGTAGCCCGGCTCGCCTGTGCTATTGCCAAGGAGATGGGGCTTCCTGACGAGCAGATTTACGGCATTCGCGTAATAGGTGTAGTCCACGATATCGGGAAAATGGCTCTGCCCGACGAGATTCTAAGCAAGCCCGGAGAATTGAACGCCGAAGAGCTCAGCCTGGTTAAGACTCATCCTCAGGTGGCTTACGATGTATTGAAAAACCTGGAGTTCCCCTGGCCGGTAGCCCAAACCGTACTACAGCACCATGAGAGAGTAGACGGCTCAGGCTATCCCAATAAGCTTGCCGGCGAAGATATAATTCTGGAAGCCAGGATTTTATGTGTGGCCGATGTTGTTGAATCCATGGTCTCCCATCGACCTTATCGCCCGGCTCCGGGGTTGGAGAAGGCGCTGGAAGAAATCGAGCTAAATAGCGGCGTTCTCTATGACCCCGTGGTGGCGGATGCTTGCTCCAAGCTGTCTTCCAACGGCGGCATAAAGCTCGACTGGGAATGACCCATTAATCTGCTTTTACCGGAATTCCCCTCATATAGCAGTATACTCCTTTTTTGCCTTTTACGTATACCACACCGCCATACTATCTGTTATAATAATTGAAAAGGCTATTCAAATTTAAAAAAGCAGGAGGTAGACATGAAAGGGGACACAGAAAGTTATCGATACTCTAAACTCGCTCTTGGCTGACGAGCTGACAGCCATTAACCAGTACATGGTGCATGCCGAGATGTGCGACAATTGGGGCTACAATAAACTTGGACGAAACTATCCAGAAACGCGCCGTAGAAGAGATGAAACATGCGGAAAAGCTTATTGGCCGTATTGTGTTTCTCGAAGGCATCCCCATCGTCAGCAATCTCAGGAAGATGACTATCGGTGCCGATGTGCCCAAGATGTTTGGCAGCGACCATGCCCTGGAAGCGGCGCCATAAAGAACTACAATGCTGCTATCGTACTCTGCGGCGATGCCAAGGATTTCGCCACGCGGGAAATTCTTGAATCTATACTTAAAGACGAGGACAGGCACATCGATGGCATTGAAGAGGTACAGGACGAGATTTCACAGATGGGCGTGCAGGTTTTCCTGTCGACACAGAACTAGTAAAACAGTCACCCTGGTCCGTTAAGGCAGCTAATAGTAAAGCGAAAGCCCCCTGTTATTATTGGGGGGCTTTTTCTTTCCTGGCA
>CAVSBU010000021.1:0-11971 GCA_963726215.1 uncultured Chloroflexia bacterium | reverse complement strand
TAGGTGCCGCCTGGGGAAGGCCATCTTTTGGCGGCGAACGAAGTGTAGCCAACAACGATGAAGATACGGTAACAATGGCAGTGGAGGCAGTGCTCGACTGCCTCTCTGGAATCGAGCGCGATAGCATCGATGGCTTATATTTTGCCTCCACCACAGCACCTTTTCAGGAGAAGCAATGTGCCGCGCATGGTGGCGGCTGCCGCCGACCTGAAACCCGAGATAATCACCGCCGACTTTGGCAACAGCTTACGAGCCGGAACCTCCGCCCTGAGGGCAGCATTGGATGCAGTCAACAGCGGCTCGGCGGAAAACATAATCGTCGTCGCCGCTGACTGTCGCCTGGCCTATCCTCGTTCGGATTATGAGCAAAATTTCGGCGATGCTGCAGTGGCATCTATTGATAAGTAAAAAGGGGAAACCAATCGCCAATGTTAAAGCCAGCCACACAATAGCTAATGAAATGTATGATGTCTGGAGACTTGGATAAAGACACCTTCGTACAATCCTGGGAAGACCGCTTCATAATCGAGCGTGGTTATATTGAAAATATGTCTAAAGCAATCACAGGTTTAATGAAAAAGCAGAACCTCACGCCCGGGTCTATCACTAAAGCAGTGCTTTACGCACCGAACGCCCGAACTCAACAGCAGCTTGCCCGGCAGCTAGGTTTCGACCCGAAAACGCAGCTTCAGGACTTATTAGCTGCTAATTTAGGCGTCTGCGGCTGCGCCCACACCTTATTACTGCTGGTGACTGCTCTAGAGGAAGCCAAAGGCGGCGATAATCTACTTGTTGCCAGTTACGGTGACGGCAGCGACGCCTTTCTCATTGAGGTCACGGCGGAGGTGGATAAAGTCAAAACAGGAAGGCGCGGAGTCAAAGGCTTCTTAGCTTCCAGGCTGGCGCTACCGACCTACGAGCGATACCTTAGTTATCGCGGCATACTGGAACCGCAGCCCGGAGAAGCCTTCCGCCTCTTTCCCTCGGCCAGCGTCAGCTGGCGAGAGCGCAACTGGTCCCTCCGCTTTCACGGCAGCAAATGCAAGAGCTGCGGACTGGTTACATTCCCAATACAGAGGATATGCTACCAGTGCCAGTCCAAAGATGATTACGAAGAGGTAAGATTATCGGATAAAAGAGGAAAGGTTTTCACCTTCTCTTTGGACAACCTGGCCGGCAGAAGCGACGACCCGGTAATCCCCCAAATAGTCATCGAGTCCGACCTGGAAAAAGCACGAATATACTCCATAATGACCGACTGTGACCCCAAGCTGATTAAAATAGGCATGCCCGTAGAAATGACTTTTAGAAGGATTTACGAAGGGGGCGGCATGTATAACTACTTCTGGAAATGTCGACCCGTAAGATAGGAGGCAAGAGAAATGGAAAGTATCAAAGATAAAGTCGCCATAGTAGGTATGGGGTGCACCAAGTTCGGAGAGCGCTGGGACTCCGGCCTTGACGACCTGGCTATAGAGGCAGCCTACGAAGCCTATGAAGATGCCGGCATCGCACCCAAGGATATTCAAGCTTGCTGGTTTGGAACGGTAACTGCGCCGGCAACGGGCATAGGAGCCACCCATGCCGCCAACTCGTTGAAGCTGCGCATTCCCATGACCCGCGTGGAAAACTGGTGCATTACCGGACATGAGACCTTAAGGAATGCCTGCTTTGGCGTGGCTTCCGGAATGTACGACATCGTACTGGCTCTGGGCGTGGAAAAGCTCAAGGATACCGGTTTTCCCGGGCTGGGCACCGGTCGGGGCATGGGACCGGTATTGGAAGCCCGACGTACCTCACCCGGCAGCTTTTCACTTATCGCTACCAGATATTTCTATACTTATGGACTAAGCCCGGAGGAAGGTAAAAAAACTATCGGCAAAATAGCGGTTAAAAACCATAACAATGGCAGCATGTCTCCCAAAGCCCATTTTCGTAACAAGATAACTTTAGAGCAGGTGATGAATGCGCCAATTATCGCCTGGCCTCTGGGGCTGTTCGATTGCTGCGGCAACAGCGACGGCGCCGCCGCTGCCATACTGGTACCGGCTAGTCAGGCAAAGAAATTCAGGACTGACCCGGTTTATATAAAAGGTCTGGGCCAATCCTTCGACCCGCTGCTACCGCATGCCCGCCCCAATTTCGACTGGATAAACTGGGATGCCCTGCAAAACTCATCCCGTCAGGCTTATGAGCAAGCCGGCATACGGAATCCACGTGAAGAGCTTGATATCGCTGAGGTCCACGATTGCTTCACTATAACCGAACTTGCTATTTACGAGAACTTCGGCTTCAGTGCGAAAGGCAAAGCTAAAGAGGACATTGACGCCGGCTTTTTCGAGCTTTCCGGAGGACTACCGGTAAATGCCGACGGCGGTTTGAAGTGCTTCGGACATCCGGTAGGCGCCAGCGGCCTGAGAATGACCTACGAAGTCTATAAGCAAATACAGGGCAAGGCTCAATTGCCGGAGCGACAACTAAAGGATGTGAAACTGGGTTTGTCACACACTTTCGGCGGTCCACCTCAGGTAAGCGCCGTAGCTATTCTGGGCAGAGATTTGGACAAGAGTAAGGCTAAATCCCGGTGAGCTAACCGGATTTTTTATTCTACCTCGATTCTTTCACTCGAAGTTCTGTCCCGCTGACCATCTGTATATCTTCACTCCGGCATTTGGTGCAGAGATAACGATAATCTTTCACTACGAACTCCTCCTGGCACTTCCGGCATCTGCCAATTACCGGAGTTATCTCCAGGTTGAGATAGGCTCCGCTGGCGATGGTATTCTCCGCCATCAGTCCAAAGTTAAAGACGAGCTGCGCCGGTACAATTCCCCTCAGTTCCCCCGCCACTACGTTGACCCTGGTAATCTTTCGGGCGCCTTCTTTCTCAGCGGCAGCAACGGCAATATTGACTATATTCCGGGCTATTGCCATCTCATGCACGCGTTTTGGTCCCGAACTTCTTTTGATAGTGCTGATTAAGCCACGATATCCAATCTGCTATCCCCTCACCGGTAACACAGGAGATATCGATGATATCTAAATCCGGATGGACCCGCCGGGCATTTGCCTTAGCTTCCTTTAAATTGAAATTTGTATATTTGAGCAAATCGATTTTGTTTATTAGAAGCAGCGATGATTCGCGAAACATCAGCGGATACTTAAGCGGCTTCTCATCGCCTTCGGTCACGCTGAGCATCATAATCTTGTAATCTTCTCCCAGCTTGAACTCGGCAGGGCAGACAAGATTTCCCACGTTCTCAATAACCAGAATGTCTATTTTCTTCAGGTCGATATGAGGCAGTGCTGAGGCAATCATATTGGCATCAAGATGACAGGCGCTGCCGGTGGTCAATTGAACTACAGGCAGCTTATGCTTTTCCAATCGCTCGGCATCGCGAGAGGTCTCGATGTCACCGGCAATGACGCCGAGACGTAGTTTCCCCTTGAGTGCCTCACCTGTTTTCTCCAGCAGGCTCGTCTTACCGGCTCCCGGTGAGCTCATCAGGTTAAGCACCAGATTCCGATTCTTATTGAAGACGTCGCCATTAGCAGTAGCAATGCGGTCATTCGCCTCGAGTATGTCAGTCATAACGTTGATTTTCATTTGTTACTCCTCATATCGTCTAACTCAGTTTAACATTCAACCCAAAACCTGTGCAAAAGCAATAAGACTAACTTCCGGACTTATACTCGTAAAACCCCTTGCCTGTCTTCCTGCCCAGGTCCCCGGCTTTAACCTTCATAATCAGGCATCTCGGCGGCCTGAACTGTTCCCGCATTAATTCCCGGTAGTGTGTGGTGGTGCTGGCTATGCCGATATCCAGGCCAACCAAATCACGCAGCTCAAAAGGCCCCATCCTGAAATTGTAAGCCACCTTCAAAGCCGTATCTATGTCCAGCGGCTCGGCTATGCCTTCGTCGTACATATTTAAGCCCTCGTTGTACCAAATCTGGAGAAGCCTGTTGACAACAAATCCGGGCGAGTCCTGGCATATGCCTGGCTCCTTGCCCAGCTTTTTACATAAGTCGACTATTGTATCCCGGGTCTCTTTAGAAGTCTTGTCGTGAACAACGACCTCTATGCCCCGCATAAGTTGCGCCGGATTGAACCAGTGCATACCAATGAACTTGTCAGGTCGTTTAGTTACCATCGCCATTTCAGTTATGGACTGGGCTGAGGTATTAGACGCAAATATGGTATCGGGGCGGCATATCTGGTCGAGCTCTTTATACATCTCCTTCTTGATATTGATATCTTCAACTATGGCCTCGATGATCAAATCGACATCCTTGACCGCTTCTTTCAGGTCGGTCATGCCTTTAATCCGTCCTAATATAGCATCGGCTTCAGCCTGAGTCATTCTCTGCTTTTCGACGCTGCCGCTGAGGAATTTCCGAATTTTGCCTATACCCGATTGGACGAACTCATCTTTAATATCCCGCAAATTTACTTCGTATCCTGCCTGTGCGCAGACCTGGGCAATTCCATGCCCCATAACCCCGGCTCCTAATATTGCAATCTTTTTGATTTCCATGTTCATACCTCCAATATTCTTGGGACTCTAGCTATATACGTGGAATCCTCTGCCGGTTTTCTTACCCAACCAGCCGGCATCGACCATCCTCCTCAGCAAAAAACAAGGCTGATATTTAGGCCCGAGTTGCTGCGACATTGAGTCCAAAATCTCGACTACCCTGTCCACACCCATACTGTCGGCAAATTCGAACGGCCCCATAGGCCAGTTCACGCAGACCTTCATCATATTGTCGATGTCCTCTTTGGTTGCCAGCTTCGACGAATACATTACGGCCGCCTCGTTGACTATAGAAGCAATCACCCTGTCCAGAATAAAGCCCGGGGTCTCCTCGAGTTTCACTGCCGTAATCCCTATGTTTTTCAACAACTCCATCACCGCCAGGACTGTCTCATCGGAAGTCTGTAGCCCCTTGACTACCTGAACCAGGTATTTCTCCTCAAACGGGTTTTTGGTGAAGTTAAGGCCGACAACTTTCTCCGGCCTTTTAGTCGCCGTGGCCAACTGCGTCACCCAGGGATTCGACGTTGTCGTCGCCAGTATCGTCTCTTTTCGGCATTTGGCGTCGCAGCTCTTGAATATTTTCTTTTTGGCAGCCAAATCTTCAGGGGCTACCTCAAGGACTAAATCAGACTCGCCCACCTGCTTGGCATAATCCTCCTTCAAATTGGCTACAAAGACCTTTAAGTTTGCTTTACCTAGAAGTTCTTTGAGCTTGTCTGCCAGTTCCCCCTCACCGATAATGCTGACCGTACCTATTTTCATAGTTGTCCTCCTTAAAACTAAAAAATAAGCATAAGAAAGTGCAAGTCTATTGTCAACCCGGGTCCGGCTTATATAATGCCCACTTGAAGCTAAGACAGTCGAGAAATTCAGCCTTCGATAAACTCCCGGATATAGGAATTAACCAGCTCCGGCTTCTCGTGAATGACCCAATGCGAGCCGTCGGGAATACGCTTTATTGTCAGGTCGGGGACGTACTTTTCCAGACCATCCAGATTTCCGGTGAGTAGCCATCTGTCTTTCTCACCCCAGATTACGAGCGTCGGCACCTTGACCGTGAACAAAGCAGGGTCTAACGACAGGACATCATCGCTTTCACCCGTAAACGGGCCGAGACGTGCGGCTCTATAATAATTTAAACCACCGGTAAGCGCTCCCGGCTGCGACCAGGCCTCAATATACGCTTTCCTATCTTCTTCGGTGAAATATCCCAGCCTTAATCCATCTTGCAACAGACTTCTGGCAAGCTCACCGTAGTTATTGCGAGATAGTATCTCCTCAGCCCTGGGCGTCCTGTGCACAAGAATATACTGGCTGGCTTTCTGCTGCTTCGGATTATCGCGTAGCTCGCGAGTAAAGGTAACGGGATGTGTGCCATTTATTATGATGAGCTTTTCCAGATAGTCTGGATGTCGTATGGCGAAAGGCCAAGCCACTCCAGCGCCCCAATCATGCGCTACAAGTATAAACTTCTTGTACCCAAGGTATTCAGCAAGAGCCCGTATATCTTCAATCAGATACTTCATTCGATACTGTTCGACCTCGGCTGGCTTCGACGACAGATTGTAACCCCGCATATCCGGAGCCACAGCCTGGTAATCTCGCCCGAACTCGGCAAGCTGGTTCTTCCACTCATACCAGAACTCAGGAAAACCGTGTAGGAACATTATCAGTTTCCCCTTACCCACAGTCACATAGTGAATACGTATGTTATTGACATCAGCATATTTATGTTGGAACACGTTTTTTGGCCGTGCCATGGGGTCTCTCCTTAATCCAGCAGTATACTCAAACCAGCATCACTATGTCTAACTCCAAAAGATATGTGCAGACCTGAAGACCTGTTGCTGCTTCTAGCTTTTTGATAAGATTAATTCATGGGCATGGATAATATAGGTAAAACGCGGCAGCAGCTGAAAGCCGAAGGTTGGAAGATAGCCTCGGTTACCGGAGATACCCATCTCAAGAGAACTTTAGAGATGTACCGCGAATTAGGGATTGAGGTTTATCTTGACAAAGTAAAGCCTGAAGAATGTGCAGATTGTACCCAATGCTTTACGGAAAACAACGAAGCTATTTATAGAATCTACACCAGACCGTATTATATATGACGTAAATCCCGTAGGCTACATCAGGAACCGCCCGTTTTACCTCGCAGGCACCTGGCTATCTTATGTCACTTCCCGGTCTTCTTAAGAAACTCCTCAACCTTAGCTATCAGATCTCTCGGCTTAATAGGCTTGGAGATATACTCAGAAACATCAAAGGCAAACGGCTGGCCCAGCGACTCCGAAAAGCTGGTCAGTGCTAGAACGGGAACTTTAGCCAGCGACGGGTCTTTACGAAATTGGTCGGCAAACGTAAAACCATCGGCTACCGGCATCAATATGTCCAAAACGACTAAATCGGGCTTCTCTTTCTTTGCTTTTTCTAAGCCTTCCAGCCCGTTATAGGCTACAATCACCTCAAAAGCTTTGCTTT
This sequence comes from uncultured Chloroflexia bacterium, assembly GCA_963726215.1. Taxonomy (GTDB): domain Bacteria; phylum Chloroflexota; class Dehalococcoidia; order GIF9; family UBA5629; genus 9FT-COMBO-48-23. Next base: position 4,949 of record CAVSBU010000021.1, on the reverse strand, counting down.
CCAAAGCTCCCCTCATCACTGTTACCAGGTCGACATCGTCGTCGACAAGTAAAATTTTTGGCCTCTGTTTCATGTTTGTTACCTCCTTAATTATTTCTCTGAGACCCAACTAGCTATCGTATTGACTATTTTTCAGCCACGAGCTCTCTATTTTTCGGCAAAGTAAAGGTAAATTTACTTCCCTTACCCGTTTCAGCATCAGGACTCTCTGCCCAAATTCGACCACCGTGAGCTTCGACTATCCTCTTGGATATAGATAATCCTAATCCCGTTCCCTTGGCTCCTACATTGCTACCCCGGAAGAAATCATCAAAGAGCCGAGGCAGGTCATCAGGTGGTACGCCAATTCCGGAATCTATTACTTCAATTCGAACTTCATTGTCACCGTCTGCCGCCCTGACGAGTACGATACCTTCGCGAGTATAATTGATAGCGTTGCTTGTCAGATTGGTTACCACCTGTTGTAGTCTGCGGTTGGAAGCGTAGACACTAGGAGAAGTTTTGGGTAATTCAACTTTCAGCGTTAATCCCTTCTGCCTTGCTAAGTTATCCAGGCCATCCGTCGCCTGCTTTATGACGTCGTTTAATGAGATTTCTCTCATTTCGCGATTAAGCTGTCCGGCTTCGATTCGAGGTATGTCCAGCAGGTCGGTAATCAATGTCAACAGCCCATCAATTCTTCTGATGCCTCTTTGCATCAGGTCTTTTTGCCCATCGGTTATCTCACCAGTATACCCATCCACAATATAGGATAGCAAACTCTGAGTTGCCACAAGAGGAGACTGAAGGTCATGCGCCACAACGCTTAGAAACCGGACAAATCTACGTCGCTCCTCCACCAGTTTGACCACTTCGCCAGAAATCTGCTCCAATTCCTTGGCTCTTTGTTCGAGAAGCTGGTCTTTCAATACCATTACCTCTCGTTGTCGCCGCCTCAACTCACCGACAATAGCCGTGGCTACGTAAACTGTGGCATATGCTAAAGTGACTAAAGCAACCAGAGCAGAAATGACAACGCCCAGATTTTTATATCGATCCGGCGGTACGAATCCCTCAAGATTTACGTGCGGTATTATCCCACGATATTCCATGAGAACGAGAGCTGTAACCATTACCATGGCAAAGGTGGTCAGTATATATACTCTACGCTTGGAAAGGAATATAGCTGCCGCATTGGTATGAATTATATACAGAAACAGAAACGGGTTTTCTACTCCCCCGGTAAAGTGTATAAGCGCCGTGAGCATTACCAAATCAAGAACGACCTGTATGTAGCCATAGGCCTCAGCTTTTCTGACTACCGAGTCAGGTTCTTGTTTCTCCAGACCTCTTGCCAAAAGAAAAAGATAAAGATTATATCCGGCGATAATTGCGCAAATAATGTAAACAGGCAGGGTGGGAAAACCAATGTGAAATATCAGGGATGCTACGAGGGTGGCAATAACGATTGCCGGAATGACAAGCCATCTCAGATTGATATAAACCCTGAGCCGCAGTACCAGTGCTCGCTGTTCAGGGGAATAATCCGTCGTTTTGCCTGCTTCAGAGGATGTACTACTCATCTTGAGGATTCTTCAGATAGACTTAGTACATAATGACCTCATTTTACACCATACAGCACCGTATTCTAGTGCAAAACTCGGACAATCCTCGCCGCGCCCAAACTCTATTTCAAATGGGTTTAAAGCCAGCGATTAATTTACCCAAACTTTCGCCTACTGCGAACCAAATGATAACTCTGAACCAGGTCCAGTTCAACCACCAGTATTAGATTAAGGTCCTCTGTACGGTTCGTACCAGGCTTCCATTCCGGTCTCTTATATTCACTATAAGGGGCATGCTGCCAGGCAAGGCATGAGTAGCACAGCCCAGACACGGGTCATAGGCTCTGAAGGCCATCTCTACCATATTAAGTAAACCTTCCTTCACCTCCGGGCCCTTAATAAATGCCGTTGCTGCTTTCTTAACAGATAAACATATCGGGGCCGCATTATGCTGGGTGGCTACAATAAGATTTACTTTCGTGGTTTTGCCTTCAGTATCTGCTTCATAATGGTGAATCAAAGTTCCTCGTGCTGCCTCCACGCAGCCAATCCCGACCTTGCCCAATTTGAGATTCATATTCCGTATATCTTTACTGGTCAGCAAGGGGTCATTAACTATTCTCTGCATGTGTTCTGCGGCTTGAAGGGCTTCAATCAACCTCGCCCAATGATAAGCCAGGGTGTGATGGCTGGGTTTACCACCGAGTATATCAAACATCGCCTCATATTCTTTCTGTGCCAGAGGCGTATACATGCTCTCGGCTGCATTCAATCTCGCTAACGGCCCAACTCGGTAAAGCGAAGTTTCCTTATCATCGTTCAACCCATTCCACCCCACTTTCCTCAGGTGAGTCAGTCTTATATATGTCCAGGGTTCAACCCACTCACCTATGTGGTTTATATAATCATGGTAGTCGAACAAAGCATATTCCTCACCCTTTGGATTGACAACCCGCAATTTACCTTCGTAAAAGTTTACCCGCTTATTTTCATCAACTAGTCCCATGTAGTATGTGTTTAATTTATAGGCATCATTCAGTACCAGATTTAGATACTCTTTATTGTCCAGGACAACCTGTTTGAACAATTCCAGGGCAAACTGAGTAAATTCAACAGAGAAGTCAGCAGTGTCCCTCATCCATTTTCGGTCCTCCTCTGTAATACCCCTGGACACCCCTCCGGGTAACCCACCTTCAGGATGAGGAGGCTTGCTGGCGATATACCTGATTATCTCCCGGCACCTTTTCCTTACTTCAATTACTTTGCCGCCGATTTCTAACCCCACTTTGTTCACTACGCCGAGGATATTCCGTTCTGCAGGGTCGGCATTTGGCCCCAGCACAAAGTCCGGTCCGGCGAGAATAAAGAAATGCAGTAAATGGTCTTCCACCATAAATGCATTATAGTGGAGCCCTCTTATCAGCTTTGCGGTAGGCGTTGGCTCCACCCCGTAAAGGTCGTCTAATGCCTTTACTGACGCCATATTGTGAGGTGTGGGACAAACACCGCAAATATTAGGCATAATTCGCGGCAGTTCCTCCACAGGTCTACCCAGGCAAAACCTTTCAAAACCTCTTAGCTCAACTACCTGCCAGTAGGCGTCGTCTACATTACCCTTATCGTCCAGGAAAATCTCAATTTTTCCATGTCCTTCAAGTCTGGTTATCGGATTTATGGTTATTTTTTCGGTCACATTTCACCTCTTTTCTATCTAATTCCTTAACCTCTTTTTTTCTTCAATATTGAAGACGGGAGTGAGAATCTGTACAGGTATCCTGCAAGGTCGGTAATCTGGTCCGCAATTCGGGCCATGTCCGTATCGCTCTGTGCATCCAGAACTGATGCTAAAGCTGAAACAAACTTAGCTCCCGAATCGGCTACTCCTTCCACGGGACCAAAGCATCCCCGGCATGGGACGTTGATATTTATGCAGGACTCTCCGCAGCCATCCCTGGTGGCAGGGCCCAAGCAAATTATTCCTTGAGCTAGAAAACAAGTATCAGGGACAGCCTCCACCTCGTGAATCCTCTTAATTTCCCTTATTGCCATCCTTTCCGGCTTTGATTTATTTCGTTTACAGCTATCACATAAAGCTCTCTGAGGCGCCAGAGTTGAGCCTTTGGGAGGAAGCTTATTTTCGAGAACCGCACTCAAGGCATACATTACTGAATAAGGGGGAGGAGGGCATCCAGGTAAATAATAGTCGACATTGATTACGTCATTCAATGCATAGACATGGTCATAGAAATCAGGAAGAGTTAGCTCTTTGCCGTTGACACGAGTGTTTGTTTGAGGATAACTCTTATTGGGATTGACTACTGTCGGAGCATCCCGATATACCCAGTTGAATATATCTTCTTTAGTGGTGAGGTTGGCTAACCCGGGTGTTCCACCAAGGCAAGCGCAGGCACCAAAGGCGAGAATAATCTGAGATTTTTCCCTTAATAGCTTGGCTACCTCCTCCTGCTCAGAGTTTCTGACATTTCCGTTTATTATACTCAATGCGATATCGCCATCCTTTAGAGCTTTGATACTTTCGTACTTAAAGTCCAGTGCCACCGGCCACAGAACTAAATCAACCGCTCCCGCTACGCTGAGAATTACTTCGTTTATGTCAACAACTGCCTCGTCACAGCCGCCACAACCTCCCAACCAGCAAATTGCAACTTTTGGCTTAGCCATCCTATTTCCTCCCTCCAGCTTTAACCGCTTCTTTTTTAGATGTTTTCCGCACTACTGTGCTCTTCTTCGGAGGCCCTAATTTTGCGAGGTCCTCCCTCATCTCCTTAACCAGTTGCTGAATTCTAATACCCTCCGGGTCAACGGATAGCTCTATCCTGATCCTTTCTTTCTCTATACCAATTGACTCTAGCAGCCTGCGGAGGAGATATACCCTCTTTTTTGCCTCGAAGTTACCGTCTTGATAATGGCAGTCACCTTCGGGACAGCCCAGTATCAGGATTCCATCCGCCCCTCTTTCAAATGCATCAATCATGTGCGTGGCATCGATTTTTCCTGTGCAAATAATTGGTACCCAATTATCTATTTGGTTGGAAAGGTTAGTTTCGTCTGTCAAGTAACCCCAGCCAAATTTACATGAAAAACACACTATTTTGGGTTTATATTGGCTCAATGTCATCCTCCTTGATAATACTTTACTCAAAGCATCTATGATAAAGCCGCGTATACGCCGGCTATCCTCTCAGCCGTATCGTCATCAACCATTTTTCTGGCCTGCGATGGACAAGCCACAACACACATACCACATGACTTGCACTTAAACATATCCGTTTCGGAAACGATTTTATCGCCGCGACTAACCAATCGAGCTGCATAATAATTACAGGTATAGACACAATGGCCGCAGCCGCTGCATTTGGCGATATCCACCTCGACCGGACTTAG
>CAVSBU010000020.1:0-26207 GCA_963726215.1 uncultured Chloroflexia bacterium | reverse complement strand
ATCGGTAACATAGGTTATGGTGAACCCGCTAATTCCACCTGATATTTGTGGCTCCATCACTACTGTAACTACGCCGGTTGTATCTGCCATTACCCCAGTAGTAGGTAGTACAAGCAACCATAGGCTTATTACAATAACAAAGGTAATAACTACAACTCGCCACTTCACTACAATTTACCTCATGTTAACTAAAAACCTACTCGCACTCCTATTTACTGTAGTTACCCCAGAAGCCTGATACCAAGTTCCATCGACCTTTTGAACATATATCCCATAATAAGTATACGGTGAACCTTGATTATCTTCGCAGGTGTTCCCCTGTCCATAATAGACCAATGTTCCATCGCTTGGAGCAGTATTAAAATCTGGTGATGCGGCAGGATAGTTACCAACCTTGAGGTCGCCTTTCGCTCCTGATTACCTGGGCTAATACCTCTTCTACTTTTGCAGTAGAAACAGGGTCGAGGTTGGCAGTAGGTTCGTCCAGGAAGAGCAATTCGGGCTCTGTAACCAGGGCTCGGGCAATAGCCACTCGCTGCGTTTCACCTCCGGATAATTTTTTGGCATTTCTATTCCTGTATTCAGCGAGGTCGACAGGCTCCAGCGCGTTGTCAACCTTCCTTCGAATAGCCTCATGTTCCTGTCGTCTCCACCTGAGACCGCAGGCAACGTTATAGGGTCGAGGTTGGCGGTAGGTTCGTCCAGGAAGAGCAATTCCGGCTCTGTAACTAAGGCTCGGGCAATAGCCACCCGCTGCGTTTCCCCTCCGGAGAGTGTTTTGGCATTCCTATTTCTGTATTCAGCCAGGTTGACAAGTTCCAGCGCGTTATCCACCTTCCTGCGAATGGTCTCATTCTTCTCTCGCCGCCATCTGAGACCACAAGCGACGTTATCATAGACGCTCATGGAGAACACTATTGGCCTCTGTTGCACAAATGACATCCGCCGCCGCATCTCCGCCCGTTGGCTACCGGAGTGAGGTAACATCAACCCCATCAAAATAAATGCTACCTGATGTTGGCGTTTCCAGAAGGTCCAGCAGTCTGAGCAGTGTCGTTTTGCCGGCTCCAGTAGGACCGATCAGGGCAAATACCTCGCCACTGTTGATTTTAAGATTTACGTCTTTCAAGACCGGGCGTCCATCGTATACGTGTGTCAAGCTTAAGGTTTCCAGTAGAATCATCTATCGCCACCTCTGTTGCAGCCTGCTGAGAGAAAAATTAATGATAAGTGCTATGCTGATAAGTATTATCCCGAGAGCGACGGACAGCACGATATCCCCTTTCGACGTTTCCAAAGATATAGCTGTGGTCATTACCCTGGTGTAGCCACGTATATTACCACCCACCATCAAAGCCAGACCCGACTTCGGATATAGCTCTGCCAAATCCCAAGTATTATGGCAGAGTAAATAGCATATCTGGCTTCTCTTATGACGATTGTTGTCGCCTGGAATTGGCTGGCGCCGATGGCTATTGCTGTTTCATAAGCGGCCTTATCCACACCTCTTAAAGCAACTATCACCAGTCCCAATATTACCGGAGATATGAGTATTACCTGACCTATTACCATGACTTGAGGCGTGAATAGAAGCTCCAGAAAACCCAATGGTCCGGACCGGGAGAAAAGCAGAAATACGATCAAGCCGACGGCCACAGTGGGCACACTGTAGAAGGTCTGTATCAAATTTATCAGCGTCCTCTTACCACGGAAATTGTTGAAGTGAATAAGGCTGCCCAGGGGTAAACACATCAAACCGGCAATGATGGTTGAAGAAATGGAGATGACCAGCGTTCTGGCGGTGATTTCCAAAACTTCAGGGTTAAGTGTGACAATAAGTTCAATTGCTTTTAGAAACCCTTGCCATATTGCAATCAATTCATCTCACCGCCTTAGATCAATTATGCTATCGATGTTGCCGAGTCGACTGCCGCTCTGCGCTCTTTTTAAAACTTGTTACTGAACCGGTGTTGTATATTTCTCAGGGGGGGACAACCTTCCATCTTGCAGCTGCCATCAGTCAGAGGGAAGAACAGCGGCCTGCCGTATTCAGCTTTACCATAGCTGCCGATTACATTCTGGATTTCGGGCGAAATGAGCCAGTTAATGAATTTGTTGGCGATATCGATATTTTGAACCTTTGTTGTGTCGGGATTGACGGCAATAGCATCATATACATTGAGAAAGATGGGGTCCTGCTCTACCAGAGACACAATGGTCAAGTTATTTTTCTTTGAATAAGCGAGGAATGTGGATATGTCAGCCAGCACATATGCCTGCTGTTCATTAGCCATTGTAGAGTTGGTCCCATTCCCTTGCCGGCTTCTACATACCATTTTCCTGACTTCTCAATATCAGCATAATTGAAGCCGGCTTTGCTCCAGATTAATTTTTCCTTGGAGTGAGTCCCGGAGTTATCGCCTCTGGAAATAAACTTGACAGTATCCGGGTCTTTCATACCTGCCTCGTATATTTTCTTGAAGGCTTCGGTTGCCGTTGAACCTTTAATCCCAGCCGGGTCGTTCGGTGGGCCTATAATTAGGAAGAAATTATAGGCAAAGTATCTTTGGTTAATCCCGTAACCTTGAGCAATGAATTGGGCTTCAGCAGCGGGGTCATGTACCACAACCGCGTCCACGTCACCCCTCTTACCATATTCGAGTGCAATCCCCGTGCCGGCGTAGATGATATCCATTTCCACATCGGCATATTTCTCAAACATAGGCTCCAGATAATACCACAGTCCTGTATCATAAAGGCTGGTGGTGGTAGCGATTTTAAACCTTGCTTTGGCGGCATGGACTGGATACTGCGGGACTGATGTCGGAGCTGGCCGGTGCACATCCAATTAAGAATGAGAGAATAACCGTTACCGCAATTAGTATCGAAAATATCTTAAAAATTTTTTTATTCATTCGCCAAAACTCCTTGTTTATTTTTAAACCGAAGTACATTATTCTCAGGTACGAAGCGAAAGCAGTAGCCAACCGCGTCTCGCTTTAAAGAAATGGGGGCGACTTATTAGCAGCTAGCAGCTGTGCAATATAAGAGGAACAAATAAGTATTTTGTTGAAGTTAAGGCAAGCTAGTGAGCCTTGCTGGCTTGAAAAACAGCCGGGGTAAAAGGTGTGGAAATATAAGCCAAAGTTTTGCCAAAAATAAAGCGCCGCTGTTATCAGGGCGCTTTTACTGGCAAATGTAATTACTTTCAACTCTGCTCTCCTTTCCAAACATGGGAGGCGTCACCGTTTCCAGTGGCACCCTATCGGCCGATGCCCTTGGCTATTCCTTTAGGGCAAAAGGCTCGGAAAGCTGCTATCGAACTGGTGGCATTATAGCATAATGATTTCCGGCTTACAATACTCCCTCATCAGATTGCTGCCCTTGTCGTAATGGTAGAAAATAAATTAAAATTTTCAAAAATATTAATTGAGTTGAGTCTGACTATTTCTATGCCATGATTGTCAAGCATTAAAGTTAGTGGTAATATTATCGATAGCCTTAAAAAGGATATTAGTGATCCGTAAGCCACAATTAAAATCTCCAAAAGGCCTTCAGCTACCGCGGGCAAGCATTGGAATACTTTATAACTATATTCTTGTCTGTTGCGGCATTTAGTGTTTTGGCCTTGACCTTATTCTACTATCAGGCTGTGCCTTTCATTTCTGCCGACTATATCCAGGTGACCGAGGGGGCAATATTTATCAGGCTTTTTCTGCTGGCATTGACAATTCTGCTTATCCCGGCGGCCGTGGTTTCATGGTTCTTGCTCCGCATTAGCGGCAGGCAAAAGCTCCTGAAGGAACAGGTGGAGTTTTATGCCCAGCTTTTCTATGCCACTACCGATTCAATCATCGTTCACGACTTGGACGGCAAATGCATTTACGCCAATGAGTATGCTTGCCGGTTTTATGGTTACGATGAAGAGGAGCTATTGCGGATAAATCTTTATGAACTGAATGCTCCAGAGCAGGTGAAGACAGTTGAGGCAAATGATTATAGAGTTGATGGAAAAAGGCCAGTTAACCTTTGAGTCAGTTCATATCTGTAAGAATAATCCTTTAACGCCGGTGGAAGTAAATAGCCGCATTATCGACTCAGGCGGTCGAAAGCTAATAGTGAGCGCTGTTCGTGACATCAGCGAGGAGAAACGGACGGCGGAAGAGCTAAGGCAGACTTCACTGAGATTACAAAGGGCGATTGAGGGTGCTATCAATGCCGTTGCCTTGACCACTGAGATTAGAGACCCCTACACTGCTGGCCACCAGCACCGCGTAGCCAAGTTGGCTTGTTCCATTGGCAGAGAGCTCGGACTTTCCAATGAGCAGATTGAAGGTGTTCGCGTTGCTGGGACACTACATGATATCGGCAAAATATATGTGCCCGCGGAGATTCTCAGCCGTCCGGGCCGTTTAAGACAAAACGAAATCAATCTGGTCAAGGACCACTCCCAGGTGGGCTACGACCTGCTAAGTACCATAGAGTTTCCCTGGCCTGTGGCTCAGATAGTCCTTCAACATCATGAGAGGATAAATGGCTCCGGATACCCTTTGGGGCTTTCTGGAGACGATATTCTGATTGAGGCAAAGATAATGAGTGTGGCTGACGTTGTTGAAGCCATGGCCTCACACCGCCCCTACCGTCCAGCCTTAAGCATAGAAGAGGCCCTCTTAGAAATCTTACAACAAAGGGGTGTACTTTATTCTCCAGAGGCGGTGGACGCATGCATTAAGGTCTTTACCCAGAAGGGATTAACATTTTAGGAAAGCTTATAAGTATTTCACCTGGCGTATAAGACGGCAACAAATCATCATGGAACCCCACGCAATTTAGCCCCGGTCTCTATTTTATTTTGCGCGGAAACTATTTTTCAGTCTCAAGCAGACGGTATAAGGTTGGCCGTTGCCAGCTATGAGATTTGACAAATCAGGTCAAAATGTGCTATTATTAATAAAGTTCCGAGTGGTCAAGCTTAGACCCGGCGGGTGTAGTTCGGTAGGGGCTGAAGGGTGCGGTAGCCTACCGCAAACGAAGTAAGCCGAAGCCGAAAGCGCAAGCGGAGGAAACGCCGGGAACGAGTGAGGTTACTCGGGACTTTTTCTTTCTACACAGCCTCTGTCTTAAAGCTCCCCTCATCTGGATTGAAAGTTGTAGTTTCTCAATGGTAAAGTAGAGCCGGTTCTGTGTACTTCTAAAAATTATGATAGTGAAGACCATTTTTCAAAAAATAGATACACGGCTAAGAGAAGCGCTGCAAAAAAGGGGCTCCATTTATTTCAGCTACATTGACGTTATTTTCAAATATCCCTGGCTGTGTCTATACAATTCGGGTCTAATGCTAGAAGCGAATCTATTTAATCGCGCCGTAATTCACGTTATAGGTGACAGCCACTTGAGGCCCTTCGTGTTTAAAAGGCCTTTCTCATTGCACCATATATCACAGGCAACTGCCTACAATCTAAATAAGGACAACAGCTTCTCCCAGTCGAAGAGATATTTGAATTCATTCTTACCCGGAATAAATAAACAGAGGGATGTTTTGCTTTTGGTTTTCGGTGAAATAGATGCTCGGGTGCATATTTACCTTCAGTATGAGAAAAATAATGAGAAGATAAGCATCGAGAGACTCATAGATGCTACCGTAGAGAAATATGGAGAGACGATTAGAAGGCTGAAGGATGAAGGATTCGCAGTATGCGTTCACGGCATACCGCCGGCAGCACGAAAAGACTTCGAGTCAAACCTGCCCTTCCTTGGAAGTCCGGAACAAAGAAGTGAGATATCCAGAGAATTTAACAGAAAACTTGGTGAGTTTTGCCAGAAAAGCGGAGTTCCTTTCATAGATATGCAGTCGATTGCCGCCGATGAAAACGGGTTTATGAAGAAGGAATACGCTGCTGATGAAGTGCATCTTAACAGTAAAGTAGTGTCTTTTGCCAGGGACAAAATAGTCGATGCATTCGGAAGCAGTAAAAATTTTAACTAGAACCTTAAGCCGACCGGCTAAAAGGTGGTTACTGCATCCAGCTTGATTTCCGGATAAATTTGCTCCGATTTAGGTGGCATGGGGCTGTAAACCCAGTTAACACTGATGCTGCCACACTGCACGCCGCCGATTCGTTGTATCCCCTGATAGGTACCCCGCAGCAGCACATCCTCCATATCGAAGGACATACAGAAGAAGGCAACGGTCGTGTTAGCCGGTATCGCCTTGATATCTTCCTTGAATGCCGAAGCAGCGAAGATTACATTTTCTGTGCCGGATGTTTGTGCCTGAATGACTGGAATAATGGTAGGATAGCCATCTTCGGCAATATAAGCCAGGAATTTTAGGTTGGAGATTTTATCTATGAGCTGGCGTGTCCACAGGTTGAGTATATCAGCTCTCCCTTTCTTAGGAGATAACATCTTCGCCAACATGGTTTTAAGAGCTGCCTGCACTACACTGCCCATGGGCAGAGGCTCCTTGCCGTACTGCTCCATGAGGTCGAAGTAATAAACTGTATGGATGCCGAAATAGGCGTTATAACGGAACATCGGCATGTTATTAAAAATGTCGAATTCCTTGCCGCTTCTTTCAGTATGTGTGAAGTTCGCTTTGCCGCGCCAGGTGTTCCTGTCGAGTGTCAGGATGAGAAATCCAGCTTTTGGATTTTTTCTGACATTGACTTTGCTTAAGCCCTCGGAAAATTGCCCGAAGACTAGCTCTGTCGGCGAGCTGGCACATAACGAGGAAAGCAATGTGACATGAGGCAGACCCTCTTCGTTTATGGTGGCCAGTAGCCCTACCTTCATCTCCGGTTCAAAGCTCTTAATATCTGATTCGGAAAAAGATTTCAGGACCTCTCTTTGATTATTCATTGCCGTCTCCTCTACGAATCTTCAACTTTTGTCGGGCCAGTGGCCAACACAATTTCAGGATTAACACCGGACTGCCTGGCACATTGCTCCAGTTCACGAACAGTGTCTTTGGTCATAAGCGGTGTGCTGGCATATTGCCAGGCAATGCCCAGCCTTCTGTATTTATCCCGGCATAAGTTATTGAAGGCACATAATTCCCACCGCTGAACAACGCCTGCCAGGTTTTTAGCGATGAAGGCTCCAAGACCAGTGATATTATCCGGTGTGGCCGTGGCTGCGGGAATAAGCGGAGTTCTTATCCATAATACCTTTTCCGGAGCCATATTTAGGATATAGTCGCGGATGTATAGGAGATTGTCGAATATCCTCTGGTTATGCTGCCCGGTGAAAGTGCGGTGCTTTTCAGCGTCTATTTCCTTTAAATCGAACAGCACGATGTCGGTATACGGCAACACCTTATCAAGGGAACTGGTGGAGCACACCCCACAGGTATCGATGGCGGTGTTGATTCCCTTTTCTTTCAGGTGATGGAGCAGCGCGGCAGCGAAATCGGGCTGCATAAGGGGTTCACCGCCGGAAAGTGTAACGCCGCCGCCAGATTTCTCAAAAAATACCCGGTCTTTAATCAATTCGTCAAAAAGCTCATCCACGCTGACTGTTTTTCCCAGAAGCTCCATGGCGTTTGCCGGGCAAGCTTCAGCACAGTCGCCACAGCCGTGTGCACAGCTCGCGGTCTAATGACAATTCCCTGCTCCGTTTTAGTCAGGCAATGTTGGGGACATGTTTTTATACAGGTGCTGCAGCCAAGGCACCGATTTTCCAGCCACTGTATTTGAGGCTTCATCGATATGCTCTCGGGGTTGTGGCACCACAGGCAGCTCAGCGGGCACCCTTTGAAAAATACCGTGGTGCGTATGCCGGGGCCGTCTTCGGTCGAAAATCGCTGCAAATGCAGTATCAGCCCCTTCGAGCCTTTGCCTGTATCCGTTGCGGCTGTGCCTTCCGTAATTACTCGGTTATCAAATAAAGCGGTTTTATCACTTCCCATATTAAAGCATCCCTGTTAAATCTGGTGGCTTTCGCGGGCTATAATTTCGTTTTGCAGCTCTCTGCCGATGGCGGTGAAATAGGCGTTGTAGCCAGTAACACGGACCAGCAAATGTTTGTAGTTCTCAGGATTTTTCTGGGCATCTCTGCAGCATATCGGCATTAACCATATTGATTTGCAGGCAAGTGCCGCCGTTTTCCACATAGCCTCGCAAGAATGCCTTGAACTTTTTCTTATGTTCAGGGTCGCGCATGAGCGACGGATTGAAGGTGATAGTGTGGCTGGCGCCGTTGGGTAGCAGGTTATAAAACTCCAACCAGTCTCCGTTGCCTTGTAGGTTCTTTGCCGCCAATAACTTTGCCCACTGAATTGACGTTAGCCGTCGGCCCATTTATATCGGCACCGTTTGAGGGGCAAATGGCATTTGAGAGGAATTTGCCCTTTGGCCTTCCGTCAGGGCTTGCCGGCAGAACGTATCCATCCGAAATCCAGTAGTTCCAGCTAAGCATGCCGGGGCGGAACTGCTTACCGGTTGGTTTGGACTTATATTTCCAGGTTTCCTCCGTCCACAGTTCCATCACCTTTTTACCTATTTCATCAGCGACGTCATCGTCCCTGCCGTATTTGGGCGCTTTATTAAGTGCCTGGGCTTGCAGCACCTCATAGCCTGCCCAATTGGCTTTAAGGGCGTCTATTAGCTCTTTCATGGTGCAAATATTCTTATCGAACACCAGGTATTTTACTGCCAGCAAGGAATCAACTGTCGTGCCATAAGTTACCGCCTCGACGGTGGTGAAGCTTAGTTCGGCGCCGCCCTCATTTATGTCCTTGCCTTTTTCGGCGCAGCCTTTGACCAGGCATGAGAGATAAGGAGTCGGCAGGAATTTCGCTCTTATCTCGTCGGTCCTTTGGTAAAGCTCAGCGATCTTTTTGACAATATACGTGGTCTGGGCAACATAGGCATTCCAAAACTCCTCCCAGGTCTTGAAACCCTCTGCATTGCCGGTATGCGGGACCCCATAGTTTGCGCGGTTCCGTCTTCCCTGTCATCGGGTCGGTATAGGGAATTAAGTCATATCCGCCGGTAAGTGCCAGTTCCACTGCCTTAAGGAGGTTGAGGTTAATATCAACCGTACCGGAGCGGTCGTTGCCGCACATTGTGTTTTCCAGGCAGCCGACAGGTGCATAATCATAAACATTGTTCTGGTTGACAAGCTGCTGAACGCCAGCTTTTTTCGCCTCCAGCATCATACCGGCTATAGAGCGTTCATCGAAATTAATAAGGAATGGCGCACCCTGGCTCGAGGAGATCATATCTATAACTTTGTCATAAAGCTGGTCGGGAGTATTTCTGTGCAGCCGGACATTTGGCTTTGGCTCCAGAATTGGCGTCATTTCGTCGATGACCTCGAGCATGGCATAAGTGAGGTCATTGGTCATATCTTTACCGTCTGGGCCTACTCCCGAAAGGGTAACTACCTGACCGAAGCCGGAGGTGATACCCTGGTTGCCGCCGGTGCGAATCATGGCGTCGTAGACTGTGTTGCAGTGCATCCAGAAGCACTTCAATATTTCCTTGCCGAATTCTCTATCCATGCCTTCATTGATTGATTTTTGCCACAGTGGATAGAGGTACTGGTCAATCCTGCCGAAGGAAAGGCCGGGGCCGGGATAGCTTTCATCGCTCATAACCAGCATGTGGGTCAGCCAAAGGGATTGCACCCCCTCCCAAAACGTCCGTGCCGGCTCCCAGGGCACCTTTTTTAACATGGCTGCCATCTGGAGCAGTTCGCTTTTTCTAGCGGCGTCAGGTTCCTTGAGAAGCGAGGTCGGCACAGACCTGGCTGTACTTCAATGCCACATCCTGGGCCATAGTTGCCGCGGTCAGCATAGCCCTGAGCTGCGCGCCCTTTTTCCCTTTCTTTTCAGCGTCAGTGAGAGCTTTATAGTAGTAGTCGATGTCCGCGTAAATGCTTTCCCAGCCTTTTTCGATAACCGTTGTGTAATCGGGTATGAGGTGACCGCTGGTAGCGCCGACGTTCCCATAGCCATGGTTGTGCAACCACAGTATAGCTGCCCTGGCTCCATTTTTGCCGTAAACCATTTTCCGGTACTGGCTTGCCTCTTTTTTGTTGAGGCAGGTGGACGCTTGTAGATTGAAGCGTGCCCCGGCAATCAGGTCGCCGGGCAGAATCTCATGTGGTAAATAATGAACCATTACTTCTTTAACAAACCAGGCATGGCGCTCAGGCAGGCCCCATTTCCAGAAATCGGCGTGTAATTTTACCTTTTTTGCCGTCTGTTTAAAGGCACCGGTGAAGGTTGAAAGGAAAGCATAAGTCTCGGGGACTATGTAGTACTGCCCTTCCTGAAACTGGAAGTCCCATGGAGTTCCAGTGGTCCAGGCGGTAAACTCGTTGTTCCACTTTCGGTTAAGGCCCTGGAAATAATAGTCACGTAGCCATTTAATCCGGGGTGACAGATTCTTCGGCTCCTTGATGGTATATCTTGGTTTTTCAGGTATGGCTGTAGTCATAATCTCATCCTCCCTTCAAAGGTTTGACTGCCTCGATGAAATAGATGAGCGGTAAGGATTTTTATCCATGCAGAACTATATCACAGAGCAGCATTAAACTACCAACCGTAGTACGCGTTCAAACACTAAACGGTTTGACAAAAATGGACTTGCCAATTAAAGTGTAAATCGCCCGGTGTAAAAAATGCTTGAGTTTTTGACCCATAACTGGCAGTGGATATTAGTAGGCTTGATAGCCCTAGCTGTGCTGGCTGTAGTTTTTCTAGCCAAGCCGGTTCGGGTGGGACTTAAAACTGCGGCTATGATAGTGAGCCTGGGTGTCAGCTATAAAAAGAATACCGGAGCTATACCTGGAAGCATTCTTGTCTCTGAGGTCACTTTTCGGTGCGGTGACCGAGACATAGTTGCCAATTTATATCGTCCAAATGACAAAAGACGACACTCAGCTCTAATCCTCGCCCACGGCGCCATCAAGGGTGGAAAAGATGATAGAGCACTGAGGTTCGGCGGCCAAAGCCTGGCCAGCGCCGGCTATGTTGCTCTGGTACCGCAGCTGGAAAACTTGAACAGGTTACGGCTGCATCAGGATGATGTAGATGCCCTGGTCGCCGGCGTTCGGTACCTTTCGGGGCAAGAGTTCTGCAATGGAAAGATAGGGCTGATGGGCGTCTGTCTCAGCGCGCCGCTGGTTTTTTTGGCGGCTGCCGAGCCAAGCGTCAGCCAAAATGTGGCGGTTATCACTTGCTGGGGCGGCTTTTACAACATTAACGACTGGCTGCAAGCTGTTATTGCGCAGCACTACATTGACGGGGGTGAGGCCAAACCATGGAAACCGCGCGCTCTTTTGATACAGGAAGCACCTAAGTGGCTAATCGAGCTTTTACCTAATGCCTCGGACAGAGTCTGCCTTGAGGAAATGCTGAGAGGCAACACCACGGATTCCGTGAAGAGCCGTCTTTCTCCTTCGGGGCAGGCTATGTATGAGCTACTTACTAATCGTGACCCCAAACGAGTAAGACAACTCTGGGAAAGGCTCGACCCGAAAGTACGGCAAGCTCTTGACAGCCTGTCACCCCACACCAAAATCGATAAGTATAACACCAAAATCGCTATTATCCACACCTTTAACGACGATGTCATACCCTGGGTGGAATCCTGTAAGCTCGTCGACGCTATCGATGATAAAAATAAGGTCTACTTCAGGATTTTTCGCCAGTTCTACCACGTTAGCATTGAAGACCTGTTGAAGGCGCGAATTTCCAACCTCCACCATGTCATCTCGGAGGCTGTCCAGTTCTATCTTTATATGTATTCTATCCTTTACCAATTATGAGCATAACTGGTTATCCTTGGCCCTGTTTTTAGTCTTCTGTACCGTGCTAACCACTTGACACACCTTCTGCCGAAGTATTAATGTAGTACGTCATGAAGACGCGGAAGTTGGATTGGGTTGTATTTTACGCACTGTGGGCTCTGTGGTTATTACTCCTGCCATTTATGTATATTTTGGCTGGCGTTAGAACTCGAAGGAATTGAGAGTTAGACGCGGCATTATTTGAAACATCGGTGTATTCTGGTGACAGAAGGACCTTCACCGCACACTATTGTTCAGACCGCTTTAGCAGCCATTAGGAATTCGAAAATTACAGTTGGAGGGCAGGCGCATGAAGCATAAAGAAGGTAAATTCAAAGGGTACAAAGGGCTTAAACTCTATTATCAATACTGGCTGCCGGATGGTAAACCCAAGGCGGTGCTGCTGGTCGCTCACGGCCTGGCTGAGCACAGCGGACGCTACAAAAATCTGGTCGATTACTTCGTCCCCAAGGGCTACGCCGTCTATGCTCTTGACCATCGAGGTCATGGCAAATCAGAGGGCACGCGGAGCTATGTTGACAACTTCAATGATTACCTCACTGACCTCAAAACCTTTTTTGACATGGTGCGTAAAGAGAATAAAAATGCCAAGATTTTCCTTTTCGGCCATAGTCTGGGTGGCACTATTGCCACCGCCTATGCCGTAGAACATCAAGAGGAACTGGCCGGGCTTATACTTTCCGGGTCAAGCCTCGTGCCCAGCACCAGCGTTTCGCCGGCACTACTCGCCATGGCCGGGGTAATCTCAGCGCTGCTGCCCAAAATGGGTGTGACGTTGCTTGATGCTTCTGCTATCAGCCGGGATAAAGCTGTCGTCGACGCCTATGTTAATGACCCGCTTGTGTTCCGGGGTAAAGTCCCTGCCCGGACGGGTGCCGAGCTGGCCAGGATGTGGAAGCAGCTGCCGGAACAGATGCCTAAGATAAAGCTGCCCATACTGATTATGCATGGTTTCGCTGACCAGCTAGCTAACCCGGCAGGGAGTAAGCTGCTGTATGAGCGGGTAGGCTCAAAAGATAAGACGCTGAAGCTGTACGACAACTGCTACCACGAGATATGCAATGAACCGGAGCGTGAGCAGGTCTTCGTCGACATGGAAGCCTGGCTGACAAAACACATTTGATTTAACTATAGATCGTTGAGCCAAGCTCGGATTTTATATCTGAAAAAAGGAGGTCAAGATGGCTGAATGTCACTACCGTAAAGATAGCATTACTAAATTGGGCAAGTTGTATCAATTAAAACCTGAGATTTTGCAGGCTTTTATGGATTTTGACGGCAAGGTCTTTGCCGACGGAGCCCTGAGCACAAAGATTAAAGAGCTGATTGCTGTAGCCTGCGCTCATGTCACCCAGTGTCCCTACTGCATTGAAGCACATACCAAAAAGGCGAAGAAGGCAGGCGCCGCGGATGGAGAACTGGCTGAGGCGATATTTGTGGCCGCATCGCTGCGAGCCGGTGGTGCTCTGGCGCATAGCTGCATAGCCATCGAAGCCTTAGAGGAAAAATAAAGCCAGACTAGGGACATAGTACTTAGCCTTAGCTCTCTTTTATGCTATACTAGGCATGATTTGCGCCCAGGCGACTGAGCATTCTCAATGCCCGGTAAAAGCTATATTCTAGTTATCGACCAGGGAACCACGGGAAGCGCTGCTTTACTCTTTGATGAGTCGGGACAGGTAGTCTCCAGCGCCGACCGTGAGATACGTCAGATTTATCCGCAGCCCGGCTGGGTGGAGCATGACCCGGTAGAGATTTTCCAAACCTCGCTGGCCGTGGCTAAAGAGGCACTGCAACAGGCGGGGGTGACTGCCTCCCAGGTAAAAGGATTGGGCATCACCAACCAGCGGGAGACGACCGTGGTCTGGGACCGCCGCACCGGAAAGCCGGTGAGCAACGCCGTAGTCTGGCAGTGCCGTCGCACCGCCCCGATATGCGAAGAACTTAAGCAAAAAGGCATGGGCCGAGCCTATCAGGGACAAGACCGGACTGCTCGTTGATGCCTACTTCTCCGCTACCAAGCTACGCTGGATTCTGGATAATATACCCGATGGTCAACGTCGTGCCCAGCAGGGCGACTTCTTATTCGGAACGATAGATAGCTGGCTCGTCTGGAATCTCACCGGTGGCGCCGTCCATATTACCGACTACAGCAATGCCTCCCGCACTATGTTGTTCAATATCCATACCCTGCAATGGGACAAGGAACTACTGGCTCAATTGGACATACCGGAGGCAGTCCTACCCAAGGCCATGCCTTCCAGCCAGGTTTATGGTGAGACTGCCGCCGGACTGCTGGGTGATGCCCGGGTGCCTGTAGCCGGTATAGCCGGCGACCAGCAGGCAGCCCTGTTCGGCCAGGCGTGTTACGAGGCAGGCATGGCCAAGAACACCTACGGTACAGGTTCATTCATTCTGCTCAACACCGGTGACAAGCCGATCCCGTCTGAGAAAGGGCTGATTACAACCGTGGCCTGGGGTCTGGGGGGCAAGGTCATTTATGCTATGGAAGGTAGCATCTTTATCACCGGCGCTGCCGTCCAGTGGTTACGTGACGGCTTACGCCTGATAAAAACCGCTGCTGAGAGCGAGCCGCTTGCCCGCTCCGTACCTGATAATGGCGGGGTTTACTTTGTTCCTGCCTTCGTGGGACTGGGTGCTCCTTACTGGGATATGTATGCCCGGGGCGCCATCGTTGGACTTACTCGAGGTACCACCAGCGGGCATCTGGCAAGGGCTACGCTGGAAGCTATCGCCTATCAAGTACGGGATGTAGCAGACGCTATGGGTGCTGAAGCCGGCCTTAAAGTACCGCTGCTCCGGGTGGATGGCGGCGGCACTGCCAATTCACTCCTGATGCAGTTTCAGGCCGATATACTGGGTATACCCATTCAACTGGCAGCCATAGCCGAGACCACGTCTCTGGGCGCTGCCTACCTGGCGGGCCTGGCAGTCGGCCTGTGGCGAGATACGGCCCAGCTTGCCCGAATGTGGCAGTGCAGCCGAAACCTATGAACCGAAGATGTCTGCTGACCAGCGTGAGGCACTTTATGCCGGCTGGAAACGCGCCGTGGAACGTGCCCGCGGCTGGGTCGAAAGCTAAGTACCCCTACATCGCTCCATAAGGAAGAGGATAACGCTCCCTTGATGAGGGATAAGGTGAGGCGATGACACCAATCTCAATTAGGAGGAGTCGAAGCATGAAAAGAGATATTGATGCCATTGCCAGGGAAAAATTCGACCTGATTGTGGTGGGCGGCGGCATTATCGGCACCGGTATTGCCCGGGATGCCTCTCTCCGCGGCATAAAGACTTTGCTCATCGAGAAGGAAGACTTCGGCTATGGCACCACTTCTCGTTCCTCGCGCTTGATTCACGGTGGACTGCGCTATCTGCGAATGCTTGAGTTTCACCTGGTGCGCCAGGACCTGCTGGAGAGAGAAGTTCTGTTGAAAATTGCGCCTCACCTGGTGCATGCCTTTCCCTTCATCATACCCATAACCAATCTTTATTACGAGGTAGCTCTGAGCATAGGCGTGCGCATGTATGATGTGATGGCTTCGGGCAAGTCCATGCCATCCCACCAGCATCTTTCGCGACGTGAGGTTCTGGAAATAGAGCCGGAACTTGAGGGGCTGAAAGGTCTGAGAGGTGCTTTACTCTACTACGATTGCCAGGCGCCGTATACGGAGCGTCTGGGCATAGAGAATGTGCTTAGCGCCGCCGAAAACGGTGCCACCATCATAAACCATGCTCAGCTTACCGGATTTCTCAGAGATGGCAATGACGTGCGCGGCATAGAAATGCTGGACTGCCTGTCAGGAGAAACCTATAAGGTTAAGGCGCGGCTGGTGGTCAACGCCGCCGGACATTGGGTCGACTGCGTCAGGGACCTGCTCCGCGGCGGCCCGGCCAGCACGGTACGCCGGACCAAGGGCATACATTTGCTGACTCCAAGGCTGACACAGAAGGCGCTGGTTTTATTTTCTCCCGTTGACGGGCGTCTTTTCTTCGTCATGCCGTGGCTGGATTACACTCTGATAGGCACCACCGATACCGACTATCAGGGGGACCTTGATGCTGTTTGCGCTGATAAAGCTGATGTAGACTACATGCTGGCTAGCATCCGCCAGGTCTTCCCTAAGTTGCGCGAAGAAGATATATTTTACACCATGGCTGGATTGCGTTCGCTGGCTCACAGCGGCGGTGAAAGGCCATCGGATATTACGCGTGAGCATAAGGTGCTTGACCACAAATTGAGGGATGGTATAGAAGGCCTGGTCTCAGTGCTGGGAGGCAAGATAACCGCCTACCGCGCCGTGGCCAAGGACGCGGTGGATACTGTTTGCCGCAAGCTCGGAGTGAAAGCAGCCTGTACTACAGCCGAAGTGCCTCTGCCCGGGGCACCTGCGGTGTCGCAGGAGAAGATGGCTCATGCAGCTCGGGAAAGCAGTCTGCCTTTAAATACGGTAAGGCATCTTGCCGCCCTTTACGGTTCCCGCTTTTCGCAGGTTCTGGAGTTGGTGGAGCGTAACAAACGAGGCGGGCAGCGACTCTGTCCCCACAGTCCGGATATACTGGCGCAGGTGGAGCACAGTGTAAAGGAAGAAAGCGCTCTTACCGTGGCTGATTTCCTGCTCCGCCGCAGTAATGCAGGGCTGATGTCGTGCCAGGGTCTGGACGCTGTGGAGACGGTGGCGCAGGAGATGGGGCGTCTTCTGAAGTGGAGCCAGGCTGAACAGCGACGGCAGGTTGAAGACTACCGCGCCCAGGCAGCTCTGTGCCAGCATTTCAGGTCCGGCTCAGGTAAAGAGGTCAAGGCAGCCTAAAAAGGTTTGACACGGTTTAGAATTCCCACCCCTATCATTCTGAGCCTTCCCTGTCATCCTGAGCGAGCAAGGATCTCGCAGACTCTTTGAGAATCTGTCTTGAGTCATTCTTCGGTCCTAGCCCTCAGAATGAAACAGCAGAGATTTCAAGGTTTGACACTCCAAGCCGGCTGTGCTAACTTTTAGACCGTGGCAGCGTAGCTCAGTGGTAGAGCAGGGGACTCATAAGCCCTTGGTCACTGGTTCAAATCCAGTCGCTGCCACCAGTTCTCACCTCTGTCACTGGAGCCCTCGTTTTTCTGTCATTGCGAGCCGAAGGCATGGCAATCTCGGAGAATTAAAGAGGCTCCGTTTACCTTTTCTTTTTCTTTCGACCGGAGGATTAAACTGAAATCACGCCCAACACACCAAGTATGCCTACGATAACTCCTATCGCTCCCAATATGCCAAGATATTTAAGCCCATTCTTCAAATACCTGAAGTAAGCGAAGAAGCCAAAGAAGGCAAAGAAAAACAATTGCCACGGATTATGAATTGTGAAGGCCATAAATCCTAACAGTCCTAAGAAGCCCAAAAACCCTTTAGTCCATAATCGCGAATTATTTTTATCCATGATGTCATTATGCCCCACACTTTTTTAATTAGCAAGCAAGGTATATATCTTATGGGTTCATTGATACCGCAATTGGAATCTTGTTATACTGATACTTTAATCGGTCGGGTAGGCTTAAATGAAAAAAGCGCTATTGGTCTCGGTTCCAGTTATCATTGTGATTCTGCTTAGTGGTTGTCTTACACCCTCGGCTCCAGGTCAAACCGAGCCAGCACCAACGCCTTCTACACCGGGCGTGGAATCTAAAATTTCTCTCCCCGAGCCAATCTTCACCGATAAATCTGTGGAGCTCTGCTTAAATAGTAGATATTCAGAGCATAATCCCACTGGTACCGCCAGCGACCAGCAGCTAAGCAATATTTTATGGGCTGCCGGAAAGGCTCCAGTCACCGGGGCTTTTAGGGACATTTATGTGGCTACATCGACTGCGACATATTTGTATGACCCGAGCCATAACTCACTTAGCTGGTATTCAAAGGATGTCGCGGACAGGGGTGCTTTCGTAATGAGTTATGAGAGAGAGCTTGATTTTGACGCCGGCCTATCGTATATGCCGGCAATACTGGCCTCTGTTTCTCTATGGGGCAGCACTGAATCGTCAGTTTCCAGCTGCCCCATGAGGTCGAAGCTATATTTTGGAGTACAGGACGTTAGAGGATTAACCTCTGAACTGGTAGCACATTCTTCGGTACCGGAGGGTGAGGACGGTTGGCTCCCGGACCCCAAAACTACAGGTGACGACGCACTTGAAACAGTGCTGGCTAATCTAAAATACACCAGCAATTTTAATCAAACAAATTTAACCAAGCAGCAAATCTCGCAGATTCTATGGGCAGGATATGGCTGCACCCCCCACGTAAGCTCGAATGGCAGGATGGGCTTAACAGTTCCTTCAGCCATGGCCAGATATTATTTAACCGGAACCATCTATTTAGTAAATGAAAATGGGGTTTATCGTTATCACAATAGAAATCCCGACACAGACCTGACCACTCGAGACCACAGGCTGGAACGGATAAATCCTGATGATGTCAGAGATAGCCTGCGGTCTGCTGTCAGTGGTCTAAGTCAGGCGCCGTGCTATGTCATACTTTGCCTTGAGTCTTCCGATGTGGGGCAGGAGTTCGCCCAGTTGGAAGCAGGTTTCGTGGCCGGCAATATGCTTATTCAAGCATCGGCAATCGACTTAGGATGTTACTTCAAGACCAAATTAACCTCTGGCGAGCAAGAAGCCATTCAAAACGCCACAAGCATACCGTCATCACATATCCCCCAGGTGGTCATCAGCATAGGCAACACACCACCTTAGCCATCTTTTCAGCCAATTACTATTTTCCGTTTGACAACTCGTCTGCAATCGACGTATCCTAAAAAGTAGACGCTTGTCGAGGAGCAGATAGATGAGAAAGTTAGGAATATTGTTTTGCATACTTATTGTGATTTCGCTTCTGTTGGTGACGTCGTGTGTGACCAGACAGGTCCCGGTGGTCGAAACTTATTACGAAACTGAATACAAAACTGAGTACCGGACTGAGCCATATACTGAGACGGTGAATACCGTAATAAGCTCCAAGCAGGGTGCCACCTATCTGAATCTGCAGACGAAATGGTACACCGATGTGCTTATACCCGGATTCGAAGGCTCAGGCGGCACCTATTACTATGACTATATAATTGAATCATCGCATTCCAAAAACCAGGTACAAATTAATCTGTCACAAGGTGCACAGGAGCAAAGCGGAGTGGTGAGAGTCTACGACCTTTCCAGCACAGGCCCGATTCCGCCTCGGCCAACGCCGTTCAAGAAATTCTACTACGAGCCGTCAGAGATAGACTGGTTAAGCAATCTTAATGCGGTGCTCAGCACGGCACGCTTGCTGGGTCAGGTGCAACTGGGTTCTGGAGTGAGCAACCAGATTGTATTTGACGCTAATGAGATAAGGGAATTTGGTATATTCGCCACCACCTGGGATGCTTATGCCATAAGAAGCGTTAAACTGGTTTGGACAGATGAAGTAATAGGACCAAAGACAGTTACCGGGGAAAGGCAAGTACCGTATCAGGTGCCTTACCAGGTTGAAAAACAGCGAACAGTCTATAAGACTGAGACAGTTCCGTTTTGGGACGCCATTTCTCGGGAAGTAGCTAGTGGTCAGGCTTCCAAAAACTTTATTATCTCCTCAATATCCGGTAACTGAGAGATAGGATATAACTTGGCAAATACTACTACCTGGTTCTCGTCGATTAATATGTTTGCCCGCTCGGAAAAACCGTCCTTGTCACGGAATACACCATAGAGCCTTGCCACCTCTCCTTGAGGCCAGAAATCAGCCAGTAATCTGGTTCTCTCGATGTTCAGTGATTTTGCCCACGCCTTGTTCGAGGGCACTGAATCAACGCCGATGCCCAGGGCTACAGTATTCAATTTGTTCGAATTGGTCGAAGTGCTCTTCCAGAGACACCATCTGGTCGCTTCAGACTGGCGTCCAGGCCAGCGGTCTAAATGAGAGTAAAACCCTCTTACCTTTAAGAGAAGAAAGCCTCACTGTTTTGCCATTCTGGTCCTTTAGTGTGAATTCAGGAGCCCGGCTGCCAACTTCTATCATGATATATGCCCCCCCTTTGACTTTATTGCTTTTGATTGTTACACACATGTTAAGTATTTGTAAATACTTTCTAAATGACGATCTATGAGCGTGGGGTGTTATAATAATCCCGGGGTGAGTCCATGAAAAGCAGAATAATACCGCTGTTAAAGGAGTCACTAAAGGAGTTCGGCACTGATAACGGCACTCTCCTGGCAGCTTCCGTTTCATTCAATTTGCTTTTATCGCTATTTCCGCTGGCTCTGGCGGTAGTATATATCGCGGGCTCTTTTGCCGGTTCGCCGTACACGCAGGATGAAATCATTCGAGGCATCGGCTATCTGCTGCCTGTATCCCGACAGTTGATTGCCAGCACCGTAACCAGTGTTGCCGCCGCCCGGGGTGCCATCGGCGTGGTGGCTTTTATCGGACTGATTTGGGGCGGCATCATCTTTTTTCAATTCCATAAGAGCCTCGTTGAACACAGCCTGGGGCATACGCAAACCTCAACCCATTCTGAAGGGCCAGCTAATTAACCTGATAATGATGATTGGCGCCGCCATTCTTCTGTTTTTATCAGTCTTGATAACGGTCTTTCTCAGCACCGTCTCCGAGCAAGGCATACAGGTGCCGGGAGCCGAACTGGTGACGCAGCAGCTTGATTGAGCGTATACTGGCCAACGTTTTAGCTACTGGCCTTGCTTTCCTGGTATTTCTCCTGCTTTACAAGTTCATACCCAGTAGACGGCCAAAATGGAAAGATATATGGCTGGGCGCTCTGGCAGCTGCTATTTCCTTTGAAATTACCAAGATAATATTTTTAGTTTATCTCAGGATTTTCAACCCGTATAATCTGGTCTACGGTTCCATAGGCGCTCTTATCGCTTTTCTGATGTGGACTTATCTATCGGCGCTGGTCTTCCTTTTCATTGCCAAGGTAATGCATGTAAACCTGGAAATGCGAAGCAGGTCTCCCGTGGTGTAATGAGCGGACGAGATAGTTTTATACTGGAGCTTATCTATTTTGCGGTAGGCTGCGCGGCGTTAGGCATAGTATTCGCCTTTATTCTGGTTTTTGCCTGCCAGTATTTCGGCATCGATGTATACCAGCACTTGTGGCTGCTACTTATACCTCTCGTTTTATCGATTTCGTTGAATATCATGTTTATTGAATTGTACGGAAAGTACAAGAGGAAAAAACGGAGCCACTAGCTGATTTGCCGGCTTATCTATTTTGCCGGGCTCGGTTAAGGATTCCAGGCTGGCTAAAAGAGTTTAAATACCCTTCGCAGCAGCCAGATAATAAGCAGAATAACGGCAATGATAAGCGCTATATGCAGCAGCCAGCCCAAACCAGGGATAACCAGCAAACCCAGCAGCCATAATGCCAGAAGTATAAGGCCGATAATCAATAAGATACGCATAATTTCTCCTTTACCTTTGAATCACCCCACGTAATTACCATTATACTATATGGCATGGTCTGAGCAATAATCTGTACTCTCCTTTTTCCTCCCTGAAATCCCAAATCCGAATTTCTAAATCCTAAATAAATTCAAATATCCAAATCCCAATGAACCAAAAAATCCCCGTAAGTTAATTTTTGCATTTTTATCTGTCATTTTGATTTTTAACTTTTGATCTTTGATTTTAGTTCTACTCGAACGGGAATTTCTTTCCCCTTTCCTTCCCCATTGCCTGCAGCATCTCCATTTCGCGTGAGAAAATGGCGGGAGCTTCGGCAGGTGATTTGCTGAACCATGGTAATTGACCCTGTGGGACAGGTAGAGGCGCACAGCCCGCAGCCGATGCATTTCTCCCTGCTTATGACGGTGCGTTCATTGTCGATTTTTATGGCATGCACGTTACACCGGTCGACGCAGGTAAAGCAGGAGTTACAGGTATCGTCGTCTTTTTCGGCATAGTAGTTTGAAGTTGTTACCATTCCCGGATTATCGTATTTGGTGATGAGCCGCAGGACCCCGCAGCAGTCGCCGCAGCAGTTTCATATAAATGTCTTGTTGCCCGCCTGGTTTGTAGGAGCAGTGAATCAAGCCGCTCCTCTTCGGCTTTCTCAAGTATCTGCTTTGCCTCCTCCTTGGTAATCTCCCGTCCGATGCCGTTCTCGATGTAGAAATCCGCCGCCGGCCCGAAGCTCATGCAGGCTTCCAGAAGCTTGTCGCATCCCTTTCCCTGCATTTTGCCTATCTTTCCGGCAGATGCAGTCGGCCACGGCAAACCTGGTATGCGATTCGATAATCTGCGACACCTTTTCGTAGGGCTGAATCTCGGTTTTCCCCTCTATCTCTTTCTGAACGGGAATAACGCGGACCATACCTGTTTTTCTGTTTTTCCACGAAGGTACCATTCCTTCCTCGTAGTATTTCTCGAACAACTCGATGTTTTCCTTGGTCAGGTTATTCAACTGGAACTCGAAAATACCGATTGCCCACGGCATCAGGAAGTAGTACATTTCTTTATTGGGCGCCCGCCAGCGCATTATCAGTCCCCGTTTCGACATATCGTACAGGGTTTTTCCCAGCTCGGTTTCATCCTTACCCATCCTCTGTGCGATAGCCGATAGCTTTTCCGGCATGGGCCGCAGGTTCAGCATAATCTCTGCTTCTTCCGGAGTAAACAGGCGCTTCAGTATTTCCAGCTCCACGCCGCTTTCGGTCTTGGCGAACCCCTGTGGGAACATATCCAGTCTCTCACGAAGCTTCTCATAAACGGTAGCCATTTCAGCCTCCTTTTGGAGTTGTCTCCTGTATTAGTTTAACCGATTATTTGCGCCGGATTATTGTACCACTTCCGGCTTATAATTGCCTGGCTCGTTCGTCCAGCATGAAATCCTGTCATTTATGTCTGAACACTATCTCTGAAATCTTAAACAATCTCCGTAATCAAAATATTCGGAAATAATCTCCGTAATCTTATAAACTGGGCAGGTCAGGGGTTGCTTGCTTTTATTACTTGCAGGTTTCCGCGCTTAAGCAGAGCTTCCTTTTGCGGGGTAAGCTGGTTTTCCTTCAATATCTGTTTTAATCCACCCTGAGCCAGGTAGTCTCTGAAACATTTATGATTATCTCTTCCGGCAATGAATTCCATAGCCCTGATGAGATAACCGATGGAGTTTTTGGGTAACGGGACCTGGAAATCGATGAACATCAAAATGCCTTTCTTTTTCACCACCCTTTTCATCTCGGAAACGGCTTTATTTCGCTCGTCTCTTTCCATCTCGTGCAAGGCAAGTGATATGGAAGCGCCATCGAAGTAACCGTCCGGGAACGGCAGCTCGGTAGCGCTGGCTATACGGAAGGTGCTATGTTGAATCCCTGTCTTTTCCTGTTCCTTTCCGCCAGCTCAATCATATTGGGGTTCTGGTCTATGCCGGTGGCAATGGCGCCCTTTTGCTCGTAGTGGAACACCTGGTCGCCCGTCCCGCAGCCGACATCCAGCACCCTGTCGCCCGCTTTTATGCCGGAAAGCTCAGCGACACAAGTCCTGACGTCTTTCAGTATCGGGTCGATGATGGTCGAATAGTTGAATAGAAGCACGGTTAGGAATTATATCACTTCCTGAATTAGAGCTACCGATTATAGTAGAGAGCTGATGCATATTGGGAATAGACCCATGGTGGGAATATCCCACTTGACAGATAATCCCACTCATGGTACAATATCGCTGCGATGGCTACAATAATAAGGGATACAGACTTCGAAAAGATAGCTGATAGCGTAAAACCGGACGCTAAAAAGCGAGTAGTTCTGCAAAAGGTTCAAATACAGGAAGGCGTCAGCTATCATATATACAGCAACAGCATTGGGCAAATTTTACTAGACCCGCAGGTAACCATCCCTGCTTCAGAAATATGGCTATTCAATAACCCAAAGGCCCTGGCATCAGTCAGGCGGGGGCTTTCCGATGCTGCACAGGGCAGGGTGTCAAAAGTTGACCTTGACGCCCTATAAGGTCAAGCGCTTTTGTTTGAATTACAATGGACAGCGGAGGCAAGTAAGGCCTACAATCTGCTTAAAAGTACTGCCTCCCAAAGGAAACGTTACAAAGCTGTCAAAAAGACCATCAAGTTCCTGGCAATGAATCCTCGGCATAATAGCCTCCAGACCCATGAATATATGAGTTTGAAAGGCCCAACGGGGAGAAGGTTTTTGAGGCATATGCAGAGCAGAGTACACCCGCAGCCTATAGAGTCTTCTGGTATTATGGTCCTTCTAAAGGTATAATCACAATTTTTGCCATTACTTCTCACCCTTAGTCACGGCCTGGCGAAGGGGCTCAAACCCTCAACCAATTGTGTATCAGACAACTGCCCTCCCATTGAGCTACCGGTATAACAGAGTCAGTAGCTGGTGGGCATACTGCGCTGGTGATGACTAACAGGTATTGTCAGGCGGTGGGCTGCATATTCTTGACAACAGTATCTTCAAGATAGTTTCAGTTATACTCTACTATTTGACACCGTAATTCTATTATAGTATCAAGATTTATCTACCGCCGTTGGGTTAATTAGTTTTGCACAGCTATTTAACGTGCTAAACATGTTAGAATATGATTGATTAAGAATTTTACATTCGCTCTAGCAAATCTTTTTTCTTTGTTTCAAATTCCTCTTGTGTGAGGATGCCCTGATCACGCAAAGAAGCTAATTTATGTATTTGGGCCTGGTATATCTAAAGTAGTTATTTTCCCGACTCCCAGGACTTTGTGCTTTCCTGATCAAGTCGCGTAAAAGAGCCACTCCTTCGCGGGCTTGCGCATAAATTTCGCGATTAAGAGCAATCGCATGTGGGCTCATCGCTGGACCATTCGAACCAGTGTTCCAGTAGCTCATATCAGTAGATATAATTCCGGGTACTTGCAATGCAGAAAAATCCAGTTGCAGGTCCTGTTTCGAGTGTTACGCCAGTTATATTAAGATAATCCCAAGATAGAGAGTTTGGATCCAAACATTACTCCACCCATCATTCCCTTTTTAAAAATGAAAGCACGATAGTCAGTTCCTATAATTGCTGAATCCCATAAACCAATTATAATGACTCGAACCACTTCATTAGCCCCAAGATTCTGATCAAGTGCTTTAATAGCATCCTTGTGCAATTTACTGCGATCAGCCAGTGAAGGCTCTTCAGCGGAGGGTATTTTGTACATTGGTGTTGATCGTGAATATAGAGGGTGGTTGGTTTATCCGGTGGTTGTTGCATAGTCTGTCCCGGGGGGTGAGCCATCATTGGTTGCTGTTGCCAATCTAAAGAATATTTACAAAAAGGACATGGATTGGTTCCATACAGGATATTTTGATCACAATGTGGACACCTATACCATTGTTCCATCACAGCCCCCAATCTATTTAACAATCATTATACCTTAACTTATACTATGATTATTGGAGTATTGGCTTGGCTAATGCTCGAATTCGCCAGAAATATTGTATTCAGGTTCGATAACGCAAATAGCGTAATGTTCTAAAAGCGAGCGCTTCTTCCAGGGCTGCTTTCTTTGTTTTTCATCGGGTACGACCAGGTGCCTTACAGTGCAGTTAGCGGATAAGTATTTTTGGGCTTCACTTGAGTCGGCACAAAGCTTTTTATCAATTAGCCCTTTCTGAATCGGTTGACTGCTAAATCCAAACAGCCTATTTTGATGTTGGGCATGCTGCCGGATTCTTTTCTGTATATCCAGAGCTTTACCGGCATAGATGTATTTCTTTTGCTTTCTATCGTAGACCAGATAGACTCCCGGTTTTGGGGGAAGATGTAGGCAAGCCCGGTCATAGTCTAACTCCTCTGAGTTGAGCAACTTGCCGAGCAGGTGAATGACCTCATCATTAGGTTTTAAAGTCAGACTCTCCTTGCTTATCATCAAGCCTTTAGCCCAGGCATCCAGCCCATCACTATAGCCACCTATTCGCGTGCCATGGCAATTGGTCGTGTGGCCCCAACAGCAGGGGTAAATACGGGCAAACTCCTGCCCGCGCTGTTTAACTGCAATGAACCTCGGGTCCTGGTCTTCTAGAGTCCTTTTACGCCGGGAAGCCAGTGCGATAAACTTGTGACCGTCTGGCGTTACCATCTGCTGTTCGCCGGCATCATCCAGGCGTTGCCAGACAATATCAAACCGGCTCTGTAGTAACTTTTGACTTTGATGCCGCACACTCATTGCATTAGCCTCCGACTGACCTGCCCCAAGCTATTGTATCACTTCTTACGTGTGAGCAGTATAGTTTCCGGGGGAGGGGTGGCTCTAGATAATGCCGATAAGCTTTGCCAGGGCAGGGGCAAGAATTTCGTTCAGTTGGTGGACAGGGCTGGTGTCCAGCCGGTGAAGTCCTCGAGGTGGTTG
>CAVSBU010000019.1:0-51290 GCA_963726215.1 uncultured Chloroflexia bacterium | reverse complement strand
AAGGCTCCGGACTTTTTCTCTTCGCATATCGCTCTGAGACCTTTTTCCGTGCTTACATGGCAAAAGTGCACATGCGCGCTGGTTGTTTTGGCGATGTTCAATACATGTTTGACCGCCCGCGCTTCAACGTTTTCTGAGTGTGCTTCTAGATAAGCGTCAATGTCGTTGCGGCCGACTCGTTTGAGCTCATCTGTTGCACGGTCCAAGCATTCCTTGTCTTCAGCGTGTACGGCTGCTAGAGTCCTTAATTTCTTGACAGCCTCAAACGCTTTCAACAGGGCTGCATCATCGTCGATGTCTAGACCGCCAACTTGCTCAGTCATGTACAGCTTGAACGCAATTGCGCTTCTTCCACTATTTTTTTCATTTCGCTCAAGCAGTTTGGAAATTCCGAATAGAAACCCACATTGACTAGAATCGTGCTTTCAGCAATTGCCATCCTGCCCCTCAGGGTCTCGGCACTCATAGTCGCAGGATCGTTATTCGGCATATCAAGAACTGTCGTAAATCCACCGGCGGCAGCAGCAGCCGTGCCACTGCAGAAATCTTCTTTGTATGCCTTCCCTTCATCTCTGAGATGCACGTGAGCATCTATCAAACCAGGAAGAACCAGAAGGTTGCCCAAATCCTTTTTCGACGTGGCCTTTGGCATGGTGCTCTCTTTGCCTATTTTGATATTCTGCCATCGTCTATGGCAAGGCTGCAATCTGCACGCATCAGGATAGGAATCATTAACCTGGGAAACCTGAAGGAAGGCGCTATGCGTGAATTAACCACTGTCGAAGTACACCAGTTCGCCACAAAAAATCAAAGACCAAAAGTTAAAAATCAAAATAACAGATAAAAATGCAAAAATATTTCTGTTCTTTTAGTTTTTTAGAAGCGAACAGGTATGAATGCGTGTCCCTACTTTTAACTTTATCTGAGATTGCCGCGTCACTATCGCCTCTCGCAATTACAGTGGAAAGCGTTTATTATAGCGGGGCTTCCATTTCTGCCATTCTGAGGGAGCAAGGCGACCGAAAAATCTCATGTAGATCTTCCCTTCACTGCGTTCAGGGTCAGGATGACAAGGTAAAAGTCTCAGATGACAGGGCGAAAGGCTCAGGATGACAGGCCGTTGCTCTGAATTTAGCCCATCATATATAATTGGGGCATGCCAGCGTAGCTCAGTGGTAGAGCAGCGGTTTCGTAAACCGCCGGTCGTCAGTTCGACTCTGACCGCTGGCTCCAGTCATTTGCTTCAACAGCTTCTGTAATTTATTCATCAATCCTATCCCCGAAAGCCATCATTGCATGTTATAATTATGGTGTGGGGGGACATAACGGTAATTGTATTTAGTGGTATACCGGTGTTGAACTCCACTGGTAAGACCGAGCGCCGTCCTTTAATATAATATGAGACTCTAATTTTTAAATGTTACGACTATTTAATTCTTTCGCTTTCAATTTTATGAGTTTTTAATATTGTTGGGTCTATGATTATTTTTGTCCTGTTGATGGACATTTGATATAAAAAATAAAGGAGGTGTAATCACATGTTCGCCATTAGTCTACCCAGCTTCAGCCTGAGTCAGCGGCCTGATTGGGGGGATAATAGCCCTAATCTTTGGTATCCTCATTTTGATTTTCCCCCGCATACTCAACTATCTGGTGGGCATCGCCCTTATCCTGTTCGGTATATTCAGTATTTTGGGCGGCAGCTGTTGATAGGCATCCTGTCTCTCATCTTCGGCATCGTGGTAATGATTTTCCCCAGGATTCTCAACTACCTTGTGGGCGTTTACCTGATCATAGTCGGGCTGATTACTATCTTTCGGCATCGGGTTTTGCCCATGATATCGCTTATCACCGGCATTATCATTCTGGTCTTCGGCATTATCATAATGATATTCCCGGCTATAATTAACATACTGATAGGTATCGCCTTCATTATCCAGGGGGTTATTGCTATCGGCCACTATTTCGGTTGGTTTTAGCCTGGACTGCCGTTATTAGTAACATAGCGATTGAAATTTAACAAGCTCCTTTAATCGCCAGGTTTTCATCAACTGGCTGTGATTGATATAGACGGGGAAGGTCTAAGGCGTCCTTGAGCTGCAGGAGGTGAAAATGGCTTATATAATCATTGCTTTGGGTGTGGCTATTTTTGGCATCGGGATGACACTTTATTTTCAAGCCCAGATTATTCTGAAACCCAAAAAACAGGAGACTTTTGCCCGGCAGTTCTGGTGGTTCGGCGCGGCTTGGATGGTGCTGGGGCTAGCCGCAGCTATCGGCGGAGTCATTGGTTTATTTACCGGCGCTCGTAGTTGAAAAATAGTGCAGAGATAAATGGGGGGACAATAAGAGATTGTCGACAGCGCAGGATAATATTATTTGAGCAAATATGACCGGGCTCAAGATTTGTGAGGTAGGTCCGAAAAGCTAACTAGCTGCTGATAACTAATCATGCCGCTTTCAGCTACATTATCGACTTCAATTCCCGCTTCCACGGCTGCAGCTACCGGATTCAGCCCACCCAGTAGTGCCATTCCCATCCGGTTAGTACCCACTGAAATCTGGCAAACGGGCTCGCTCGTGTTGCCCAGAGCATAAACGCCATTCATACCGGCTTCCTTCAGTTCTGCGATAACCTGTTCCACAATTGGCCTTGCCGGTGCCGGCAACTCGCGGAAATTAGCCAGTATCTTCCCGTTACCGGTTTTAGCAACCTCGCTCACACTCGTCATCTTGGCACGAATATATTGCTCGGATGGGTCCAGCGATGTGCCGCCGTAGTTGATAATAGCCACAAAGCGTTTTGGTTTTGAGTCTTTAATTTCGAGCACTCCGCCAAATCTGGAATCTACAGGAACGCCGTGTTTCAGTAATACACCGTTTACGATAACGCTGCAGACCGTGGCCAGACCTACTTTGCCATCGGGGATAACCACATCACCAAGCTTCTGACCTTCAGTGGCTATGGCAACTAATTGACTGACACACAGCCCGGCTTTGAAGGCGCCTTTCATAGCTTTGACGGCTTTGGGGAAAACCTCTTTATCAAAGAGCGAGGTATTGATGGGAAATAGACCGGTTCGTGTCTTTGGGTCAAATGTAGTATTGAAGGCTAAGAGCTCGAGTTTTTCCAGGATGAAGCCGAGTTGGTCCGGCGCCAGAGCTGCTCGCAGCTCTTCAAGCCCACGCGGAGTAATCATTCGGCCATCTCGACCCAGCGGCTGGGTATAGCCTCTCTCATCTGTGATTTTCAGGTGATATCTAACTGTTCGCTCATTCAGCGACAGTCCACGTTCTTCAAGTTTCCGAGCGATGGCTATTGACCCCAATGGTTCATAAGATTCTCTCAAGACCTTGAGAATCATCATGACCTTTTTTTCGGTATCGGCGCCGGCAGCTAGATATCATAGTGTTAATAGCCTCAATAGCAAATTATATGTATTATACTATCTCCACGGCAAAAACAGAATGCCCCAACGAAAGTTAAAAGTTAAAGACCAAAAGTAAAAAGAACAAATTAAACGTTAATAAATGGGAGCCAGGAATTTAGAAGCTGTGTGCTTCTGAAATTTGTTTGACTTGAGATTAACTCGGTCCTGACAAATACTCTTTTAACGGCTTCACGTTGAAGTTCCGGCTGCCGCTGGATAGTGCCTTTAAAGCTATGCGAGCGGTATCGAGTGATGTGAAACAGGGGATACGCATTTCGGTAGCAGCCCGCCGGATATGAAAACCGTCTTGCAGCGGAACACGACCGCCCGTAGCCGTATTGACTACTCCAGCTACAGAGCCGTCATTGATAATATCAACCACATTGGGATGGCCCTCGCCTAACTTCTTGCCAATCTTCTTTACTTTCATACCTGATTTTTCAATCATAGCCGCCGTGCCTTCCGTGGCGTAAAGATGGTAGCCAAGAGAATAAAAGCCTTCGATTATAGGTAAAGCTTCAGCTTTATTTTGGTTGGCAATGCTGAATAATAGATTACCTTGCGGTGCCAGCATGAGGCCGGCGGCGATAAGTGCCTTGGTCAGAGCCGCTTCAAAATTGCTAGTCAATTCCCATAACCTCGCCGGTTGACTTCATCTCGGGGCCAAGGTAGGTATCTACGCCCATCAGTTTGGACATGGAGAAAACCGGAGCTTTTATGCCAACAAGTTTCTGCTTTTTCCACAAGCCTGTCGTATAACCCTGCTTTTTCAAGCTAATGCCGAGCATTACCTTGGTGGCGATTCGAACCATGGGCACGCCGGTAACCTTAGAAATGAATGGTATAGTCCGGCTGGCACGCGGATTTACTTCCAGTACATAGACTGAGGGTGAACCATTTTGCTCACCCCGCATGATGACGAGCTGTATGTTCATTAAACCCTTTACCTGGAGTGCCTGCCCGATTCTTATGGTGTAATCAACGATGGTGTTTACCTCGTCTTTGGTAAGGTTTTGCGCCGGATAAACAGCTATAGAATCGCCGCTATGTACTCCGGCACGCTCGATGTGTTCCATTATTCCCGGGATGAGGACATCCTCGCCATCGCTGACGGCATCCACTTCTACCTCTTTGCCTTCGAAATACTTATCAATTAATGTAGGGTGTTGGCTGTCCATTTCCAGGGCTAGCGACATGTAACGAATCAGTTCCTCCTCGTTGTGTACGATTTCCATAGCCCTGCCGCCGAGAACATAACTCGGCCGAACCAGCACCGGATAACTAAGGGATTTAGCCGTCTTAATACCTTCTTGTAAAGAAGTCACACCGGCTCCCGGCGGCTGAGGTATGCCTAAACTATTGAGGAAATCTTCAAAGCGGCGGCGGTTTTCAGCTATATCGATGGTTTCTGCAGTGGAGCCGATTATGGGCATATTACTGCGGGCCAGGGATTCAGCTAAGTTGATGGCAGTTTGACCGCCGAACTGAACAATTGAGGGCGGAATGAGGTTATTTTTGGCTAGCGGCACCTTCATTTTCAAGTATGTCACGCAGGCTTTCCTCATCTAAGGCTTCGAAATAAAGTCGGTCGCTGGTATCGAAGTCCGTGGATACTGTTTCAGGGTTGGAATTCACCATTATGCTCTTGATGCCTGTCTCTTGAAGCGCCCAGGCGGAATGAACGGAGCAGTAGTCGAACTCTATGCCCTGACCTATGCGAATAGGACCGCTGCCGATGACTACAGCTTTTTTGTCATGTATCGGCTCAGCTTCGTTTTCTTTTTCATAGGCGCTGTAAAAATAAGGCGTTTCGGCATCGAATTCAGCGGCGCAGGTATCTACCATCTTGTAGACCGGGTTTATTCGCCAGTTATGCCGCAGTTGCCGTACTCGCTCCGGCAATCTATCAGCTAAAGTGCCGATTTGCTCATCGGAGAAGCCAAGACGCTTTGCCTGCCACAGAAGTTCAGGCGTCAATGGTTCGGCAAGAAGCCTTTTCTCCATGTCTACGATGTTGAGCAATTTGCTTATGAACCACGGGTCGATGCCGGTATGTTGCGCTACCTGTTCATAGGCTAATCCGCGTCTTAGTGCTGCCATAATTGCCCACAGCCTCAGGTCGTTCGGGTGGAGCGGGTAAGAGTCGAGATTTTTACCTTTGCCCCAGCTCCTGTCTTCCCAGAGAAGTGATTTCTTGCCGAATTCAAGCGAGCGTACTGCTTTTTGGAGAGCGGCTTCGAAACAACGGTCAATTGCCATGACTTCGCCGGTAGCTTTCATCTGGCTGCCTAGCTTGCGGTCTCCCAGGGCGAACTTGTCGAAAGGCCAGCGAGGAATTTTCACCACGCAGTAATCTAAGGCTGGTTCAAAGGCTGCCTTTGTCTTGCCTGTTACCTGGTTGAGAATTTCATCCAGCCTCTTGCCTATGGCTATCTTAGCCGCCACTCGGGCGATAGGATAACCGGTGGCTTTACTGGCCAGGGCTGAGCTGCGACTGACGCGAGGATTGACTTCAATAATATAGTACTGGCTTGTTGCGACATTTAACTGGTCCGGTGCCCATTTTTGAGCTACCACCGGGCTGGGGGTTAAAGCGAACTGGATGTTGCAGCCGCCTTCGATACCCAGAGCCCTGATGATTTTCAGGCTGGCCGACCTTAACATTTGATATTCTTTGTCGGTTAAGGTCTGGCTGGGAGCCACAACGATGCTATCGCCGGTGTGCACTCCCATCGGGTCGATGTTCTCCATATTGCATACAGTTATACAGTTATCGGCGGCATCCCGCATCACCTCGTATTCGATTTCTTTCCAGCCAAGAAGGCACTTTTCCACCAGGACCTCGTGGGTCAGGCTTGAGGCTAAACCACCGGACTACAGTGGTCTCCAGTTCTTCCATAGTATGAGCGATGCCGCCGCCGGTTCCGCCCAGGGTATATGAGGGGCGAACTATCAGAGGTAAGCCGATTGCTCTGGCCAGCTCTTTTGCCTGAGCTACGGAATTCACCGTGGCGCTATCCGGCACCGGCTCACCGATGTCAACTATCAGTTGTTTGAATAGAGACCTCTCCTCGGCCTTCTTGATTGTTTCCAGCGGTGTGCCCAGGAGCCGGACACCATACTTATCAAGCACGCCGGCATCGGCAAGCTCTACAGCCAGGTTAAGCCCTGTTTGTCCACCGAGGGTAGGCAGCAGACCTTCAGGACGTTCCCGCTCGATTATACGGGCTACGACTTCCACAGTTAAGCGGCTCGATGTAAACGATGTCAGCGATGCCCTCATCGGTCATAATGGTCGCCGGATTTGAGTTCACCAGCACTGTGGTTATGCCTTCCTCGCGTAGCGATTTACAAGCCTGTGTGCCG
This sequence comes from uncultured Chloroflexia bacterium, assembly GCA_963726215.1. Lineage (GTDB taxonomy): Bacteria > Chloroflexota > Dehalococcoidia > GIF9 > UBA5629 > 9FT-COMBO-48-23. The sequence goes on along the minus strand of CAVSBU010000019.1, from coordinate 44,493 downwards.
GCATAATCGAACTCGGCAGCCTGACCGATGATTATCGGCCCCGAGCCGATGACCAGGACCTTCGAGATTTTTGACTTCCCCATTTACCTCACCATCTCCAGGAACCGCTGGAACAAGTAGACATTATCCTGAGGGCCGGGGGAGCCTTCGGAGTGGTACTGGATGGACAGGAGTGGAAGTTCCTTGTGACGAAAGCCCTCAACCGTACCGTCGTTCAAGTTTATCTGGCTGACCTCAAGCCCGCCCTTCAAACTATCATCGTCCACGGCATAGCCATGGTTTTGAGTGGTAATGTTGACTCTGCCCGTTGCCAAATCACAAACGGGATGGTTGCCGCCGCGGTGACCAAACTTAAGCTTGAATGTTCCAGCGCCAAAGGCTCGACCAATCAGTTGATGTCCCAAACAGATGCCCATGACTGGCTTTTGGTAAACAAGCTCTTTGACCGTTTTTGTCAAATAGTCGAGAAGTGCCGGGTCACCGGGGCCGGGAGATAAAACGATGCCATCGGGTTTTAGTTTCAAAATATCCGGCGCAGGCATTGTACAGGGGACAACAGTCACCGAGCAGCCGAGTCGTGCCAATATGCGGGCGATGTTGTATTTAAGTCCCATGTCAACGATTACGATGTGGCGCTGAGGTTGAGTGATACCAGGCGGCAATTCCCATTGATATGGTTTATCGGTAGCAACTTCTTTGACGAAATCAATTGAACCATAACCGGGCAGGCTTTTCAGCTCTTTCAGAGCCTCTTCAGGTGTCATCTCGGAGGACAGAATGCCCATCATAACCCCGGCTGAGCGGAGGCGGCGGGTTAAAGCTCGAGTATCTATGCCGCTTAGACCGGGTATACCGTTGCTTTGCAGAAATTCATGTAGGCTGCTGGTACTCTGCCAGTGGCTGGGGGTCGAGCAATATTCTCTGACGACGAAGCCTCTTACCTGAATTTGCTTCGATTCGAAGTCGAATTGGTTGATGCCGTAGTTGCCGATGAGAGGATATGTGGGAACTACAATCTGCCCGGCGTAAGAAGGGTCGGTTAGCATCTCCTGGTAGCCGGACATGCTGGTGTTGAAGACAACTTCGCCAAAGGTGGTATCTTCAGCTCCAAAGGAATAGCCTTCGTAGATGGAGCCATCCTCCAAAGCTAGAAAGGCACGCTTGCTCATTATTTCCTTCGAAGCTTTGCTATCCCTTGGTGCCAAATCTTTCTTAACAGTAGTCTAACATCCCTTGAACCTGTTGGTAATTGGCAATCTCCTATCTCGACCGAAAGCCCTGGGCGTTATCTTAATGCCCGGCGGTGCCTGGCGTCGTTTGTATTCGCTGGTGTCAACCAGCCGAGCCGCCCGTTTCACCACACTTTCTTCAAAACCCGAGCCAATGATTTGTTCAACGCTCTTGTCTTCTTCAACATAAGCGGTCAGGACGGGGTCGAGCAGGTCATATGGCGGCAAGCTGTCTGTGTCTTTCTGCTCCGGCCTCAGCTCCGCCGAAGGTGCTTTAGAAATGATGCTGGGCGGTATGACCTCATCGTTGGCTATCGAGTTTCGGTATTTGGCAAGCTCATACACCAATGTCTTAGGCACATCCTTTATCACGGCAAATCCACCAGCCATGTCTCCGTACAAAGTGGTGTAGCCGGTGGCAATCTCGCTCTTATTACCGGTAGTCAGAACCAGCCAGCCAAACTTGTTCGATAAGGCCATAAGCAGGTTTCCCCTGATACGCGCCTGGATGTTCTCCTCGGTGGCATCTGGTTTGGCATCACGAAATTGTTCTGCCAGTGTTTCAATATAGGCCTGGTATACCTTCTCGATAGGAATGGTAATATATTTGATACCCAAATTCCGACCTAGAAGTTCAGCATCGGATATACTCCCCGACGATGAATACCTCGACGGCATCAATACTCCTATCACATTGGATGGGCCCAGGGCATCGGCGGCTATAGCTGCTACCAGGCTGGAATCGATTCCGCCGGAAAGTCCTATGAGTACTTTCTTAAAACCATTCTTAGTTATATAGTCGCGTGTCCCCAGCACCAAAGCATCATAGACATCACCCGGAAAGCTGTGCGCTTTAATCTGCCTTGGCGGTAGTGCCGGCTTTGGAGCTGCTGGAGACAGCTCGGAGACCATTATTTTGACCGCATGTTCCGGTTCGTCTTCTAGCAGCAGTGTCTCCTTCCTCCATCTGGGGTCATGCAGACGAGTACGGAAAACGGCTTCCACGTCGAGGTCAACAACTATCAGGTCTTCTTCAAACTGTTTGCCCCTGGCTATCAGTTGTCCTTTCTCATTCAGCACCATACTATTTCCATCGAAAACCAGCTCATCCTGGCCACCTACCAGGTTGTCATAGACGATAATGGCTACATTATCCGAGGCGCGAGTTGACAGCATTCTTTCTCTGTCGTTTTCCTTGCCAAAGTGATAGGGAGAGGCACTTATATTCACTATAACCTCTGCCCCGGCATAAGCCTGAGCCGTGGCCGGCCCCGCCTCGTACCAGATATCTTCGCAGATATTGACGCCGATACCGACTCCAAACATGGTATATACCGGGCATTCCCTGCCGGCTTGAAAATAGCGATTTTCGTCGAAGACGCCGTAGTTTGGCAGGTATATCTTGTGATAAATGCTGACAAGTTTGCCATCATTTATGATTGCCGCTGCGTTATAGATATCGCTCTTAGCATCGACGAAACCGACTATGACAGCCAGCCCGGATGTTTGCTTGATGACTTTCTCCAGGGATTTCAGATTCTCTTCGATGAACTGTGGCTTGAACAAAAGGTCTTCTGGCGGATAGCCGCAGATAGCCAGCTCAGGGAAGGTAATAAGGTCAACTCCCAAAGGACGGGCTGCGGCGATGGCTTCTAGAATCTTTCGGGTGTTGCCAGCAAAATCGCCTACAGTGGTATTGATTTGAGACATGCCGATACGCAGCTTGCGCATATTAGCTTCTCCTGTAAAACCAGACCAACAGTAATTTTAGAGAACCAACAAGAATAACTCAAGTTGACATTCGGTCAACCGAGTCCTTTACCGGTACTCGCTATTAACATTATAAGTGAAGATGATGAAAGTGCGGACACACAGTTGATTGAAGCCTAATTCTTAACAGTAATTTCCACTACATTCTGCCGGGCGATGGCTACTTCCGCAGTACCTTTCTTGGCAAAGACATGCATCAGCCCCATTACCTCATACTGTCCGTTTTCCAGGCTGGTTGTGTCCCACCGGGTAGGGAAGTTCTGCTGTTCGTTGCTTGACTCTCCAATCTTGACCCAGGTATCTGTATTCTTTTTACGATAATACCAGGGATTGGTGATGGTTTCGATAGGACCGGAGATGCCCAGCGCCTGCAGTTCCTTATGCAGCAGGTCTTCATCAAACTCCTCGCGCAATACAACCGTTCCAGAATAGCTTTTCAGAACATCCGTGGGAACAATGTAGTGCGGCCCCCAATTGTATGACATTACAACCTCCTTTCTTTATTTCTTATTCTGGCTTACTAGCTTATCTTTATTCATCATAATACGGGCAAATATCGTTCAAGTTCATATTGGGTCACCTGACTCCGGTACTGGTCCCATTCGATTAGTTTATTTTTAATGAAAGCATTAAAGGTATGTTCACCCAGAGCCTTACGAACCAGCTTACTCTTTGCCGTCAGATGTACCGCCTCAAGAAGGTCGGCGGGCAGAGTCCCTATACCTCTTTTCTTCCTTTCCTCGTCGCTCATCTCGTGTACATTCTCCTGGACAGGAGGCGGCAGTTCATATCCCTTCTCGATACCTTCGAGTCCGGCAGCCAGCATTACACTGAAGGCGAGATAAGGGTTGCAGGCCGGGTCAGGAGAACGAAACTCAATCCTGGTCGCGTTCTCCCGCCCTGGCTTATACTCGGGCACTCTTATCAAATCAGCTCTATTGCGTCGGGCCCAGGAGATGTATACCGGCGCCTCATAGCCGGGAACCAGCCGTTTATAGGAATTGACCCACTGGTTGGTAATGGCAGTAATTTCGGGAGCATGCCTTAGTAGTCCAGCTATATAACACCTGGCGACATCAGAAAGATGATATTCATCGTTCTTATCAAAGAAGGCGTTTTTATCGCCCTTAAACAGAGATTGATTGACGTGCATGCCGCTGCCATTTATCCCGAAAACAGGCTTGGGCATAAAAGTGGCGTAGACGCCATGCTTAATAGCCACCTCTTTGACTACCAGCCGATAGGTCATTACGTTATCCGCCATAGTCATGGCATCCGTATATCGCATATCTATTTCATGCTGGCTGGACGCAACCTCATGGTGGGAGAACTCCACACCTATACCCATCTCTTCGAGAGTAAGAACCGTGTCTCTCCTCAGGTCAGTGGCCGCATCCAGAGGGGTCATGTCGAAATAGCCGCCTTCGTCCAAGATGTTGGTGCCATTCGAATCACGGAAATAGAAATATTCGAGCTCCGGCCCAACATAAAATGTGTAGCCCATGTCTGCTGCCCGCTTCAAGTTCTGTCTCAGGACGTATCTGGGGTCTCCTTCGAAAGGCTCGCCACCGGGTCTGACAATGTCGCAAAACATCCTGGCTACGGCATGTTCTTTCGGCCTCCAGGGCAGCAACTGGAAGGTATCGGGGTCGGGCAGGGCCAGCATATCGCTCTCATCGATACGAGCAAATCCCTCGATTGAAGAACCATCAAAGCCTACGCCATCCTCCAGGGCAGCCTCCAGTTCCTCGAATGTGATAGCGAAGCTCTTGAGGAAGCCCAAGATATCGGCAAACCAGAGCCTGATAAACTTAACATCTTGCTCTCTGGCTATCTTAAGCACATAGTCCCGCCCCTCAGTTCGACTTTTTACAGCCACAAGTCTCACCCCCGAATCCTCTGGCACAAATGTTAAATATCGAAATACATGTAGAACTCATAGGGATGAGGCCTAAGCCTCAATGCATCAACCTCCCTGGTTCTCTTGTACTCAAGCCAGACTTCAATTACATCGGGAGTAAAGACATCGCCTTTAAGAAGATAATCATGGTCTTTTTCCAGGGCGTTAAGGGCTTCCTCTAAAGATGACGGCACCGTCTTTATTTTAGCGGCATCTCTTGGACTCAAATGGTAAGAATCCTTGTCCATAGGCTCGCCGGGGTCTATCTTATTTTGAATGCCGTCAAGTCCGGCCATCAGCATTGCCGCCATAGCTAAATAGCCGTTGCAGGAATTGTCAGGAGGTCTGTACTCGAGTCTTTTTGTTCTGGGATTGTCGGTATAAACCGGAATGCGGACGCAAGCGCTGCGATTCCGAGCAGAGTATACCAAATTCACCGGAGCTTCGAATCCGGGAACAAGCCGTCGATAGGAATTGGTGGTAGGAGCCACTATGGCTGACAGGGAAGCCGCGTGTTTGAGCAAACCGCCGGCATAGTACTTGGCAATCTGGCTAATTAGAGCGTAGCCCTTGGGGTCAAAGAATACATTTTCTTTACCCTTAAATAAGCTCTGGTGGACATGCATGCCGGAGCCATTATCTTCGAAGATAGGCTTAGGCATAAATGTGGCTACTTTATTATGTTTCTTACACATATTCTTGACGATATACTTATACCACATCATCTGGTCGCCCATCCGGGTAAGAGACTGAAACTTCATATCGATTTCGCACTGCCCGGCGGTAGCCACCTCATGATGGTGTACCTCTATACGAATGCCAGTTTTAATCAAAGTCTGAACGATCTTCGACCTTAAATCCTGCAACGAATCGTGAGGCGGCACGGGGAAATAGCCTTCCTTGTACCGGGGCTTGTATCCCAGGTTGGGATTTTCTTCCTTTCCAGTATTCCAGTCTGCCTCAACAGAATCGATGTAATAAAAGCCGCAGTGCTGATTTTGACGAAAGCGGATATCGTCGAAAATGAAGAATTCCATTTCCGGACCCCAATAGCTGATATCGGCTATGCCTGTGGACTTCAAATATTTCTCCGCTTTCTTGGCGATATATCTCGGGTCTCGGGTATAAGGCTTTTTTGTCAGCGGGTCATGAATATCGCAGATTATGCTCAGTGTCGGAACCTCACATATAGGGTCGATAACAGCCGAATCGGGGTCGGGGAGAAGTATCATATCGCTTTCCTGTATTGCCTGAAAGCCGCGAATACTTGAGCCATCGAAACCTATGCCATCCACCCAAATGCCTCGAGTGGGGTCATCGATTTCAGTAAGTTCACTAACGGGTATGGTGAAGTGCTGCCATAATCCGGGCAGGTCATTAAATTTAAGGTCTACGAATTCAATATAGTTTTTCTTGATAAAACTGGCTATTTCTTCCGGTTTCATAATACCTCCTTTAATGCTTTTTATTTCGTTTTGACGAGTGTTTCGCTGATATCGCTAGTTCTTACCCGCATAGCGCTGTCTACGGGCAAGACAAATATCATGCCATCACCTACCTTTCCTGTTCTGGCTGATTTACAGATAACGTCGACAGCAGTTTTGCATTCATCATCGCTCAGCACAATCTCCAGTTTTATTTTGGGTAGGAACTCTACTCGATATTCACCGGCACGCCATTGCAAAGCTATACCCTTTTGACGCCCTCGACCGCTCACCTGGGTAACAGTCATGCCCAGGATACCCCTGGCCTCCAGCGCCGCTTTTACATCTTCCAGCTTCTCTGGCCTTATAATCGCCTCTATCTTTTTCATCAGGATACACCTCCGTAAGCTCGTTCTCCGTGCTGGGATATGTCAAGTCCAACTACCTCCTCCTCTTCCTTCACGCGAAGCCCCATAGTAGCCTTCAGGATTGTGGCCAGCACCCAGGAAATCCCAAAGGCATAGACCACGATGGCAGCAATGGCAACTAACTGAATGAGAACTTGTTTGCCATTTCCATCTATTAAGCCAGAACCAGCCGAATTGACGGCAGCCGTGGCGAAAATGCCGGTGGCTAAAAGCCCCCATGCCCCACCGACACCGTGGCAGGCGAAGACATCGAGCGATTCATCTATCTTGTTCGCCTTATTGCGCCAAATCATGACATAGTAAGAGAGTACTGCAGCTATAGCGCCTATGGGTATGCCAGCCCAGGGCTGGACAAAGCCAGCAGCCGGTGTAATCGCTGCCAGACCGACAATAGCACCGGTAGCTGCGCCAAGTACGGAGGGTCTGCGATTAATCCAACCAAGCATCATCCAGGTAAGAGCAGCCGAGGCACCTGCTGTGTTGGTAGCCACAAATGCGCTGGATGCTAACCCGCCGGCAGTAACTGCGCTTCCGGCGTTGAAGCCGAACCAGCCAAACCAGAGTAGAGCAGCACCGAGCACAACATAAGGTATGTTGTTTGGCTCCATTGTCTCCTTCTCTTTAAATCCCAGACGCGGGCCGAGTACCAGAGCCAAGGCTAAGGCAGATATTCCGGCATTCACGTGGACCACACCGCCGCCGGCAAAATCGAGAGCACCTAATCTGGCCAGCCAGCCGCCGCTGCCCCATACCCAGTGGGCAATCGGGCAATAGACTACGGTGAGCCATAAGGTACCAAGAACTAGCAATGCGCCGAATTTAATGCGCTCTACTACAGCGCCGGTCCAGAGAGCTACGGTGATAATGGCGAATGCAGCCTGGAAAATCATAAACGCCAGATGGGGCACGGTCGTGGCATATACTGATGATGGTGCTTGGCCGACACCTGTAAGGCCAATCCAGTCGAGTGCTCCGATAATGCCGCCTCTGTCAGGGCCAAAGCTTATGCTATAGCCATAAATAATCCAGAGGACGGAAACCAGGGCAAGTATGCCGAAGCTCATCATTATGGTTGAAAGGATATTCTTCCTTCTCACCATACCGCCGTAGAAAAAAGCCAGGGCAGGTGTCATCAGAATAACTAGCGCTGTCGATATCAACAACCAGGCAGTGTCGCCAGAATTAACCGACATTTGAATCCCTCCTATCTGGGTGAAGCTATGCACTTATCCTTCACACCAACATCGCCAACATTAACCTGTTCATCTGTCGTATGGCTGTCCTTTTTCGGTGAATATTTACTGGTTTCGTTCCCAACTAGCTTGTGCGAAAGAATAGCCAAGAGAGCCAGAGTTCGATAAATACCCTGGGCTTTAGAAATTTGGGCCAGGTCCTTGTGCATACTCACCTCTATGTACAAGGATACCAGCCAAATGTTTCGGAGGTATTACAACGATGTTAAAATCGTGTTACAAAATTTGTAGGTGCTCTAGGCCAGTAATTTCAGAAGATTTTGTGAATCTCTCGGTGGATTTGGGCATGGTGGTTTTAATCGCTCAGGTGGAGTTAATCACTGAACTTGTAGCCTATGTTTCTGACTGTCTCAATAAAAGTATGATTGGCGTCCTCTATCTTGCTTCTCAGCCTTCTTATATGCACATCCACCGTCCTATCGCCACCGTAATAATCATAGCCCCAGACCTCATTGAGCAGAGCCTCTCGAGTAAAAACCTTACCTTTGTGGCGCATCAGAAACTTTAATAGCTCATATTCCTTGAAAGTCAAGACAATCAACCTGCCGTTAACCGATACCTCACATTTGGCTAAATCTATCACTAAATCGCCACGTCTGATGGAATCTTGATTGCCGGCATTATTTGTCCGGTTGAGGATTCGCCCTATTCTGGCTACTAACTCAGACAGGTTAAATGGTCTGACGACGAAATCGTCTATCTCAAAGTTAGAATCAACGCCATCGAGAATTCCCCGGGGCATAAGCACAATAACAGGTAGATGAACGGCCGACTTGATTTTTGGGAGCTGTTCCGATTTTAGACTGGACCAGGATGAGGCTGATAAACCATCTGCGTCCACGAGCACTATATCAGGGCTTCCCTCTTTACCGTCTCGACTGCGGTATCGGCGCTGTTCGTAGTTGAGCAGGCAAAACCCATCTGCGTAAGCCCTGAATCCAACTCCCTGGCTCCTACATCATTGCTAGCGACTATCAATATTCTCTTCAAGACCAGACCTCTTACAACTTGGCAGTCAATTACAAGGTCCAGAAACTTCTCAGTTTGCCGATATCTATGACGCCGCTCATTGCCTTGCAGGTCACATCGATTCCTTTTTCTGCGGCAGCGGCTACAGCATTAAGCCCGCTGGGAAGCGCCAATCCAATTTTATTTAACCTTGTAGGGACTTCACATATTGACTCGCTTGCCTTGCCCATTACGACTAGATGGCAAAGATTGAGTGCCTTCAGCTTATTAAGAACAGCTTCAGTAGCTGACCTTGAAGGCATTGGAACTTCGTGGAAGCTGGCAAGCACCTTCCCCTCGCCTCTTTTTGCCGCTTCAACAACATTGGTCATTCTGCCGGCAATGAAAATCTGGAAGGGGTCGACAGTGCAACCATTATATTCTATCAGCTCGACAAAACGCGCCGGCTCGTGATTTCGTATTTGGAGTATACCGCCAAATCTGGAATCTATGGGGATGCCGGCCTTGAGCAAGGCACCGCTGATAGCGGCGCTGCATACTGTGGCGAAACCTATTTTGTCTTGGCGGTATAATTGTGTCCCCCAACCTCTCGCCTCCGGAAGCGATGGCAACCAAATTGCTGGTGCAGAACCCTGAGGCGAAGACATCTTTCATTATCTCCCAGGCTCGAGCAAACTGCTCTTTGGGGAATAAAGATACGTCAATGGGAATGTCCCCGGTAAATTCTTCCACATCAAACGTCGTTAGATAAGCCAGCAGCTCAATCCTGCTGGTTACAAAACCTACCTTGTCACAGACCAAAGCACTCTTCAACTCCTCAAGTCCCGGCTCGGTGATTGCTCCTGCCGTCCCTCTGCCCGATTGAGCGGGTAAGACCTCGCTCGTCCATCATTTTAAGATGATACCGTACTGTTCTCTCGTTGAGGTCCACGCCTTGCTCCTTAAGGCGACGGGATATAACCCTGCCGCCTAGTGGGTCTGCCGAATCGCTAAGAACTTTCAGAATGGCTGTTATCTTTCTCTCTACGTCACGAGTTTCTTGTCCTATCATCTTCAAGCCTCCCTCTAGTAGGCGTAGAGCCTGCCATAAGGTCTGAGATAAAGGGGAAATAGCTTCATGAACTTATGTTTTAATATATCTTGAGTGTCGTAGCCAAAGTGAGAAGCAAACTCACCAACGTATTTTTCTAAGATTTAGATTATCCTTCTCATCGAGTTCAGCTACGCCTATTTCCTTGCCCAACTGGAAGTCGCTGACAGTTCCCCTGAGATATATGACACCGCCATGCATACCCGTCCCTATATAATTGGCGCGGTGATTCTCACCCGGCTTCAAATTTAAGCCGAGCAATATTAGAATGCCCCCGGCCATATATTCGCCGAGGAAGTCCTGGGCTGTGTCACCTATAACCAGGACCGGCTTTTTATCTCCGTATTCCTTCATGTGTATACCGGCGCGGTAGCCTACGCCCTCTTTGACAAATATCTTACCTCCACGAGCCGATAAGCCAATAATATCTCCGGCATGACCGTGGACTATTATTTCGCCGTTATTCATGGTGTTTCCGCAGCCGTCTTGGGCATTGCCACGAACGATAATCTTGGGTCCATCCATGAATGCTCCCAGGTCGTTGCCCGGAGTGCCAAATATCTCGATTTCCACTGGCTTGTTCAAATCGGTGCCGATATACCTTTGCCCGTAGACATTGCGAAGCTCAATTCGCTGAGCTCCGTTAGATGTCGCTTCCCTCAGTCGTATGTTGAGCTCACGAGTCAGCAGGCCATGAGCGTCGATTTGTACGACCGAGTTGCTCTTTCTTCTGGCATTAGTTTGTACCATCTTAGCCTCCTGCCATCCTTACTCCTAAGATATCCAGCTCGGTATCGGTGAGCCCAATGCCTCTTAACGCCAGCCTGTTACCCCGTAAGCTTTCTATAGCATTGATGCCCATGCCGCCGAGTATGTCCTTCAGCTCTATGCTCCAGCCACGAAGAAGGTTTGCCAGACGTTGAGCACCGATATCGGGATTGATTCTCTTGGTCAGCGCCAGGTCGCTGGTGCAAATGCCCCAGGCGCATTTGCCGGTATGGCACTGCTGGCAACAGGTACAGCCCAGGGCCATTAGAGCAGCCGTGCCGATGTATACAGCGTCGGCGCCAAGGGCTATTGCTTTAGCCACATCACCACTATTCCTGATGCCACCGGCAATCACCACTGATGCTTGATTTCGAATTCCTTCTTGCCTTAATCGTGTATCCAGTGAGGCCAGAGCCATCTCGATGGGAATGCCGACATTGTCGCGGATGATTTTAGGGGCAGCACCGGTAGAACCTCGAAGTCCATCGAGAACTATAATGTCGGCTCCTGCCCTGACCATACCGCTGGCGATAGCTGCGGAATTATGGACGGCAGCTATTTTCACCGATACCGGCTTGGTATAGTTGGTAGCTTCCTTCAAGGCATAGACTAGCTGAGCCAGGTCTTCTATGGAGTAGATGTCATGCTGCGGTGCCGGTGACAGTGCGTCCGTCCCCTGGGGAATCATTCTGGTCTTGGATACATCAGCGCTGACTTTCTCTCCGGGGAGATGTCCGCCGATGCCGGGCTTAGCCCCTTGCCCGATCTTAATTTCAACTACTCTGGCAGCATCCAGATATTCAGGATGCACTCCGAACCTTCCCGAAGCTACCTGGACTATAGTGTTATTACCATACTTATATAGCTTAGGATGAAGGCCGCCTTCACCGGTATTCCACAAAGTACCAGCCTCGGTAGCCGCTCGAGCCAGGGACTCCTGAACATTGATGCTTACCGCACCATAGGACATAGCAGTGAACATCACCGGGACATCCAGCTTCACTTGAGGCGCCAGTTTTGTCTTCAAGTGCATCGAACTCATGTCTATCTCAACGATATCCGGTTTACGACCCAGGTAAGTGGTTAGCTCCATAGGCTCGCGGAGCGGGTCGATGGAAGGATTTGTCACCTGGCTGGCGTTCAAAACCAGATGGTCCCAGTAGATGCGCTGGCTTTTGTCATTGCCCATGCCGGTAAGTAACACGCCGCCGGTCTCAGCCTGTTTGATAATGTCTTCAATTACCTCAGGACGCCAGTTATAGTTTTCTCTGTAATCGAGAGGGTTTCTTCGTATATTTACGGCATTAGTCGGGCAGAATATGGCGCAGCGATGGCAGCCAACGCAGTTTTCCTCATGGCTTCTTACCTCGTCGTCTTCGGCATCATAATAATGCACATCGAAGCTGCATTGATTGACACAAACCTGGCACTGGATACACCGGGCCTGGTCCCTTTCTATGAAAAACTTTGGCGGTAAATAAGTCTTCACTTGAATTCTCCCTTTTTATTGTTCTGTTCTTACCGGGATACCTCTTTCTCCCGAGATAAGCCTTTGCCTGGCGTATGGAATAAGTCCGATAGTGAAAGATGCTGGCAGCAAGAACAGCATCAGCCTTGCCCAGCTACAAGTGCCTCATACAGATGCTCCAGATTTCCGGCACCACCGCTGGCGATAATCGGTATCGTCACTGTCTCACTGATAGCACGAGTCAACTCCAAATCGTAACCTGCCCGGTGACCATCGGCATCCCAGCTGGTAAGTAGTACCTCGCCGGCCCCAAGCCCGGCGGCTTTCTTCGCCCAGGCAATAGCATCAATACCTGTCGGTCTCCGGCCGCCATGAGTACAAATCTCCCATTTAAGTTCACCGGTCCCATTGCTCCGCTTGGCGTCAATAGCTATACACGATACATTGAGAGCCAAACCTGCGTGCACCCTCTTTAATAAGCTCGGGATTAAGAACAGCAGCGGTATTTATGCTTATTTTGTCAGCACCTGCCTTGAGCATACGCCTCATATCCTCAATGCTTCGCAGTCCGCCACCGACAGTCAGCGGAATGAAGACCTGCTTTGAGACACGTTCAACTATATCCACCATGGTATCGCGTCCCTCAGGTGTAGCTCCGATATCCAGAAAGACCAACTCATCGGCACCTTCCTGATAGTAAAACGCAGCCAGCTCAACAGGGTCACCGGCATCACGAAGGTCGGTAAAACTCGTGCCCTTGACCACTCGCCCTTGAGTTACATCGAGACAGGGGATAATCCTCTTAGTCAACATCAGCTTAAATCCGTTTTTAACAAATTCTATTTAGCTCCGGCCATCTTTTCTGCCACTAAAGTCCTCCGGCGCTGAAGTGGTTTTTCCAGGCTACCTATTATCGGTTCACCGCCCACCGGAATCCATGCCTCATCTAAGTCAGGGCAAATCAGACGAATTGCCGATTCCTCCGAAGATAGATAAAGCATCTGGTCTTTTATGCCAGCGGTCAGCGGGCGCAGCCTTATCCTATCGGTAAGCCCAATCATTTCACCCTGATGAGCAATGATTATGGTGAAAGGCCCGTTCAAGAGAAGGCTGCCATATACCTGACGCAAGGCTCGGAGAAGTTCCTGCTCCTCCGCAGGCCGGCGCTCTATATCATTCCAGAAGGGAGGCGCTAATATCTTGGCTACCACCTCCATGGGAAGACCGTGCTTTCGCACCAGCAGGTCGACAGCATAGGCTACCACCTCGGTATCGGTCTGAAGTGTGCAATGGTAGCCGAATTGCTCCAAATATCGGCGGTTTATCCCATATGATGATATCTCGCCGTTATGCACCACTGTCCAGTCCAGGATGTTAAACGGATGTGCGCCACCCCACCAACCGGGGGTATTGGTCGGGAACCTGCCATGTGCCGTCCACAAATATCCTTGATAGTCTTCCAGGCAGAAATATTCGCCAATCTCCTCGGGATAACCTACACCTTTGAATACACCCATATTTTTACCGCTGGAGAAGACAAAGGTGTCTTTGATATCCAGTATTGATATCCATGACCCTGGCTACAACATAATCATCGTCCGACTGCCCCTTAGATTCACGGCGATTCACTTCCAGGAAATAACGCCAGACCAGAGGCGGATTCGTTATGGCGGCTGTCGGTCGGGTCGGCACTACGCCGTCGCGAACTATTTGAAACTTCTGCTTCAGAAAGTCCTCTGTTTCTGTCTTTCCCTTCGCGGCTCAAATACATTATGTGGAAAGCATACAGGTCAGCATATTCCGGGTACAATCCGTAAACGGCAAAACCGCCACCAAGCCCATTGCCGCGGACATGCATATTGGCGATGGCCTTTATTATGTCCTTTCCCGAAAAACATTTGCCTGTGGTGTCCATCATCCCAAAGATAGAGCAGGCGTCGATTACCTTGTCGTCGAAGTAGGGATTATTAATCTGTGTAATATCTTTCATCTCAATACTCCAGGATTTAATGTTTACCTACCAGCAGAGACACATTTCCCAAACGCTCCCGCCATAGCTCTTCGGGGCAGATATGCCAGCCCAAAGTCGTCGGCCAGAAGTGCCTGCTTAAAGTCGCTGACATTGACCTTGTCCCTCATCAAGCCGAAAATCATACCCGACTTCTCAATATCCTTAACGAAGACCATCCCCACTATAAGCCCATCGTTTAACATCACCTTCTGATAGATACCATCCTTATCTCTGGTTATGACTTCATAGTTGCTGCCGTCAAGGGGATTTACAATTCCGGCTGTGGTTATATCGAGGCCGAAATAATTGACTGAATTCATAGCCGTGCCGCCGAGATATTCCGTTTTGACACCGGCCATGTTATAGCCAGCAACTCTGCCCCCGATATAAGCATTTGGCCATATAGGTGTAAGCCGGTTTGCGCCATAAACGAAATCATAAGCTTCAGCTACATCGCCGCAGGAATAAACATCCTGGATAGCTTGTGGCCATGTATCGGTCTACTACTATGCCGCGATTCACCTTTATCTCAGTACCCCGCACAAGTTCAGTCCGGGCAACACACCTATAGCTATGACTACCAGGTCACAGGGGATTGTCTCGCCGCTATCCAGGACAACGCCCTCCACAGCTGTTTCCCCAATGACTTCAGACTACCGTGTTATTGACGATGACCCTGATGCCAGCTTCCATAAGCATTTCTTCAGCTATTGAAGATGCCCGTTCATCAAGTATTGTATTTAGCACCCTGTCCTTCATTTCTACGATGGTGACTCGTGACACCTCGTTTGGTTAAAGCTTCGCTGACGCTGACGCCGATAAGTCCACCGCCTATTACCACAGCTCGGCTATAATCCTTCAAGAACTTATCAATTGCCTTGGCATCGTCGAGCGTTAGAAACGTGAATACGCCTTTCTTATTTACTCCTTCCATCTTGGGAACTATGGGTATCCCGCCAGTGGCAAGTAATAGCTTCTTCCAGGTGATTTTTTCGCCACTGTTCAAGCTCAGCAAGCCGTTGGGGCAAGTCCAGACTTTTTACTGTCTTGCCCAGCATAAGGTCGATGTTGTTTTGGCTGTAGAAATCAGCGGGACGGAAAAGCATCTCCTCAACAGTCCGCTCGCAAGCCAGATATTCCGAGATAAGCGGACGGGAATATGCCGGGTATGGCTCATCGGAGACTATTGTTATGGAATTCTTCTTATCAACCTCACGTATGGCTTCAGCAGCTCCGATGCCGCCGGCTGAGTTGCCTACGATTAAATATTCAGTTCTGATCGCTTTTTTAGTTGCCATGTCACCCTTCCTTGCTAAGTGCCATTTTCAAAAAGTTAGAGTACATCCTTAAACCCCAGTTGCCGCTTTTCTCCGGGTGAAACTGGGTCGCCACCAGATTGTCCTTGATAATCACGCTGCACATAGATATGCCGTAATCTGTCGTGCCGGCTATAACTGACTTATCCTCCGGGTCAACATAGTAGCTGTGAACGAAATAGAAATTAGCTTCATCCGGTATAGCATCGAAAACCTGATGCTTAACCCTCTGTTTGACTTGGTTCCAACCCATGTGCGGAATCTTGAGGCCCGCAGGTAATCTCTTCACGGTACCGGGAATGATGTTTAAACATTCATGCCAGCCACCCTCCTCAGTGCCGGAAAAAAGGAGTTGCAGTCCGACACAGACAGCGAACAGAGGTCGTTTGGCATCAATCAGCTGGCGAATCACATCAGCCATACCTATTGCCTTTAGATTCTCCATGGCATCGCCTGCAGCACCAACGCCGGGCAGTATAACTGCTGCGGCGCTGAGCACATCAGACGGCTTATCGGTAACCTTTGGCTCATAACCGAGTTTGACAATCGCATTAGCCACGCTGCCCAAGTTTCCGGCACCGTAGTCAACTATGGCAATCATTTTGCTTGTTTACCTCTCTATATTTTCAACTCTCAACTCCTGCGAGCTCCTTGCCTATGCTATCTCTCAAATACCAGTGCTTCATTCGGGCAATTTGCCACGCAAGCCGGCACATCACGCCCGGGGCACAGGTCACACTTGGCGACAACTTTTTTACCATTGTCTCTGGTCAATGCTCCGCTAGGGCAAGCTAGTATGCATGTCCAGCAGCCCATACACTTTTCAGTATCAACGGTAACTATACCTGTTGTCGGGTCCTTTTGCATGGCACCTGTAAGACAGGAGTAAACACACCACGGCTCGTCGCAATGCCGGCACTGAAGGGAGAAGGAAATCTCACCTTTTCTTTCCACACGGATGCGGGGCACAGAACGGGGGGTCTCTTTCTTAAATGCCTTGATTATATCTTTAGTTCTGGAGTGCTCTGTCTGGCAATAAACCCGGCAAAGGCCGCAGCCCATGCAGACTTCCTCTTGTACATAGACTCTCTTCATCATATTTTCCTTCTTTATATGGTATACGGCAAGCGGTTGCCGTATACCATATAATAACATATCAAATAGACCTTGTCAATACCCTTTCGGCCTAATTTAGAATATATTGGCAAATGTTATGATTTTTTAAGCTTTTCCTTATCTCCTGGAGGAGGACAAGGTTAAGCTCAAACCAGTATTGAAAATCAGGAAGAGAGTACGGGTCACGAGTATGGTGCCGATGGCGATGTCTGGGCCAACTAAGACGTCAGAAGCAAAAATTCTATAAGCGGCTGTCTACTGTACGACGGGTAGTGTGAAGGAGAAGCGGCTACCTTTACCTTCTTCGCTCTGTACTTCAATCTTGCCTCCATGTGCCTCCACCAGGCTCTTGGCAATAGCAAGCCCCAGGCCCGCACCTCCGGTTGCCCTGGCTCTAGACTTGTCCACCCTATAGAAACGCTCAAAGACATTCGGCAAGTCCTCAGCAGGGATACCCTCGCCGGTATCATCCACAGCTATCTCCAGCCATTTATCAAGATTCCTGGCGGTTATGGTTATGATGCCGCCTTTTGGCGTGTGAGTTATAGCGTTATCTATAAGATTGAGTAAGACCTGGTTAATCCGATGGGTGTCAATGTTCACCCGTGGCAGCTTTTTAGGCAGGTCAGCGGATACCAATACTCCTTTTGCCGCCGCCTGAGTTTGCCGCAGAGCTACCGTCTTTTTCAATAACTTTCTAATATCCTGTGTCTGACGGTCCAGTTTTAGCTCACCTGCCTCAGCCAAGCTCAACTCTTGCAGGTCGTCAACCATTCGCGACAAGAGGTTTGCTTCTTCGTCAAGGGAGCGGATGGCGCCTGAACCTGGCTTTATCACACCATCAGTTATTGCCTCCAGATAACCTCTGAGATTGGATAGGGGCGTTCTCAACTCGTGGGCAATGTCGGCTATCATATTGCGGCGAAGTTGTTCACCTCGCTCTAAGTTTTCCGCCATGGTGTTAAAGGCTTGGGCCAGCTCTCCTAGTTCACCCTTCTCTTTGGACTGTACCCTCTGAGACAAATCTCCCTGGCCCATCTGCCTAGCAGCAATAGTAAGAGCCTTGACCGGTGCTGAAATTCGACGCGACAGGAAATAAGTTATTAAGAAGGCAACGGCAACCGCCAGTAGTGCACCCCAAAGGAGAAAATGACTTATTGCCTGAGAGAGACTCAGTGGTGAAGGAAAAACCGCCGATGTTTCGGGGCTGATGTATAAAGTCCCCACGCTGTCTCCTTCCCACGGTGGTGGCACTGGCATACCCGGTGCATCAGGAACGTATTGCTGCCCCAACAATTCTCCTTGGGAATCTGCAACTACTACCCCGCTGGAGTCTGTAAATATAATCCGTCGTCCGTAGAGGCTGCCCCACTGCTCCACATAGGGTTGAATTCCCTCTCAATCTCCATGTTCGTGGTAATAGCGAGTTAGCTCGAATTCCACTCTTCCGAAGCGTGCTTGCTCGTTTCTCTCGCCAAACCGGCCGATTTCAACCACAGCTGGTATGGCTGACAAATAAGTATATGGCACCAACAGCAACCAGTATTACGAGGGTGAAAGCCATCAGGAGGCGAAATCGCAAACTATGTATCACTTTAGACCTCTGAGAACCTGTAACCGGCACCATATGCTGTCTTTATGTACTTGGGGTGTACGGGGTCGGGCTCCAGTTTCCGGCGCAGGTTCAGGATATGCACATCAATGGTGCGATCAAAGCCCTTATAATCGTAGCCCAGGGCTTTTTCAACAAGTTCTGCCCGGCTGAAAACTCTACCAGCTTCTTTAATGAGAACTCCCAGCAACTTGAATTCAACCGGAGTAAGATTTAGCGGCCTGCCAGCAACAGATACCTCCTGCTTGAGAAAGTTCAGGACAAGTTCGCCCCGCTTAATCTCTGCAGGACCACGTTCACCAGGCAGGCGCCTGAGAACTGTCCGGACTCTGGCTGCCAGCTCCCTCGGGCTAAAGGGCTTGGACACATAATCATCAGCCCCTAAACCCAGACCGGTTAGCTTGTCTTCGTCCGTAGTTCTGGCAGTGAGCATAATTATTGGTACGTCGGATTCACTTCTAAGACTACGGCAGACCTCAAGACCATCCACACCGGGTAACATTAAGTCCAGAACGATAAGGTCAGGGCGACTCTCACGAGCCAAACGCAGAGCCCCCGCGCCATCGTAGGCGGACAGAACCCTGTAGCCATCCCTGTTCAGATAGAGTTTGACCAGTTCTACTGTCTTTACGTCATCATCAACTACCAGAACTGTTTTACCGGCCATGTCTGCTCTCTTGAATATTCAAGCTGCTTTAATGTTATAACATAAATGTTAAGAAATTGTTAAGTTTATTTTTAAGCACCATGTATAATAATTAGAGAGGGAGAGAATATTTCTCTCCCTCTTAGATATAGTCAGAACAGGTCCCAGAGTTTGGTCAGCTATTGTGTCGTGCTAGGAGCCGATGCAGGTGGGGCACACGGTGCACCCTGACCGGGGAAACCGCCACCTCCGCGGAAGCCAAATCCACCCGGTACATTGGGCCTCGACTGCCACCACTTTAGATACTGGTCAGCCTGATCCTGGGTTATCTTGCCCTGCGTTACCAGGTCCTTAAGGCGGGCTTGCTCCCGCTCCAGTCTGCATCTCTTTTCCAGCCTGAGTGAAAGCGTCTTTGAGCGCTGCTTGATCAATGGTGACGCCTGTCTTCTGCTGGTAGATGGTACAGACCTTTGCCAACAGGTCCTCGCCTTGAGCCTTAGACTGATTGTTATTACCGTTGCCGGCAGCAAGTACTACTCCAGCAATGCTCCCGACCAGCAGCACAGCCACTGATACCGCGATAATAATCAATTTTTTGTTCAGCCACATTTCTGTGTCACCTCCTTTCTTTATATAGATGATTTAAGCATAGCATCCTGATATTAAAATCTTATTAAGATTTTGTTGGGTACCGGGCACTTATTCTCAGGTGCATTTAGCGCGCTTGTCGAAGAAGTCTGCCAGCAGCTTCGAAATCTCATTACTTATAGGTTTTGCGGTGCCATCAACTGATGAGCGCTTCCCAGACGAGGTAGTGCCACGATTACCATGCACATATTGCTGCTGGTTTTGATTCGCATTTCCCGATACTGATGCCTGATATAAGGTAGCTGATTATACTGTAGTTGTTGACGACTCCACGTTTGTTGCTCGCCGGGATACTGACAATCGTACCATAAGGGTAATGACTGCGGCGGGATTTGTCGTATCTCCCATTTCAAGTTAATACCGCAGTTACCGCAAAACCTATCACCGTAACCAATTGGTGCCCTACAATTTGGACAGAAATAAATCTGCCGCATAAGTGTTATCCTCTTTTTACAAATACCAGTTCATAACTTTGTTCAAATGATGTACAGTCAAAAGTGTAATCTTCACACTTTAATTGTACCGCTCAAATGTTAAAAAACTGTTAATTATTATGTGATGTGTCCCTTAAGACTAGGTTACCTAAATAGTAATCGACGGCAATATGAGACTTCCGCTGATAGTAAGTAGCGTGCGACAGGCATAGCAGCTAATTGCGAGCCAGAGTGTACAGTTCTTAGTTCAAAATCTTAATGAGAAATTAATATTGTCTTGTTACCATTAACATATCAATGTGCCGACGAAGTACAGATGAAAATAGTGGAAAAGGAGAAAACAGACATGGTAACTGACTACAAAATAAACCGAATAGTGAAGTCATGATCTACTATTATTTCTCAAAGATATCGGTTGCAGTGGTATACAATTCAGGTTACTCTGCTTCTGGGGACGACATCCCAAGTCAAGATTGAGTCTTTACACCGTCGCCAGGGCGTTGGATACTGCAAGGATTAACTTAAGGGATGCAATGACAGCCTTGGTCGAAAAAGGCATTCTTATAGACCAGCACGATAGTAATGGCCTTACCACCTACGCCCTTTCCGGTGATCAGCGAATTCAGGAATATATTGATGAACTAGCTAAATTGGATTGGAGCGAAGCAATAAATTTGCGAAAACAATTAAAGGAGGAAACTGTATCGCCACCAACAAGAGAGAATGAACTGGTCACTCTGCAATCACCTAAGGAAATAGATTGTCAAGTGTATTAATTGAAACATTTGTCCATTTTATTCATTGATATGCCGGCATTGAAGTGGAAAAGTCGTGTATTAGAGATATTGCAAAGGTTACTAATGGTGAGTAATATAGTGTAAATACACGCACTGTCCATTGGTGGAAATAGCTCAGTCTGGGTCAGTTGCTGCAAGCTAATAATTCGCTGTTAGAAAAGGAGGTAGAAAAGCAATGCCGAAAATGTTGTTGGCGCTGGTGACCATATCTGTGTGGATACTGTTTGTGGTGGGCTGCCTGGGATTGCTGATGGGCTTCGTCGGATTGGCCATGTTCCGGCGGCGGCTCGAGGATGACTGCCGCTTTTGGCTTCGGTGCATTCAGCCTTATGCTGTCGGTAATAGCCGCCTGGTTCAGAAACCAGCTTGGCTTAAATAGCCAGTAAATAATTCCGTACGTAATCCCTTGCTATCAAAAGCATTACAAAGAAATAAACGCTGCCCAGACTGAGCTATTTCTTTATAACCCGGGAACCAGCAAAAGTCCGTTGACAGGGCAAGTGAAATAGATAATAATATTTCGCTTGGCTTGACCTCTAGAAAGTATAGCTTTTTCTTTCAAATGGAACTGAACTCGACCCAATCTCCGGCTAGCGGCCCTTATAAGTGGATTGCCCTGTCGAATACGACATTAGGTGTATTGCTGGCTTTCCTCAACTCATCCAGCTTAATCCTGGCACTTCCGGTCATCTTCAGGGGCATCGGCATTAATCCTCTGGACCCGGGCAGCTTCACCTACTTACTCTGGCTGCTGGTAGGTTACATGCTGGTACTGGCAGTTCTCGTGGTCACCTTCGGCCGCCTGGGCGACCTTTTCGGCCGAACCCGAATGTATAACCTTGGGTTCGCCATCTTCACCGTGGGCTCCCTTTTATGTGCCGTCACCTGGAGCACGGGGCCTGCCGGAGCTGTCGAGTTGATTATCTTTCGTGTAGTGCAGGGCATCGGCAGCGCCTTCCTGTTTGCTAATTCGGCAGCCATACTCACCGACGCCTTTCCCGTGGAACAACGCGGCATGGCTCTGGGACTAAACCAGGTAGCCGGCATCGCCGGCACCTTGTTAGGCATACTGGTGGGTGGGCTTCTGGCTGAGATAGGATGGCGATGGGTATTCCTGATAAATGTGCCCATAGGCATTATCGGCACCGTTTGGGCATACCTGTCTCTTAAGGAAATAGGTATCAGGAAAAGTGAGCCGATTGACTGGCTGGGCAACATCACCTTTGCCGCCGGTCTGACCATGGTGTTGACCGGCATTACCTACGGTATCAATCCGAGCGGCACCTCTCTTATGAGCTGGACGACGCCTTTCGTCATGGGCATGCTCATCGGAGGGATTGTTCTCTTGATAGGATTTGTTTTCATTGAGCGGCGCGTCCGGGTGCCGATGTTCCGGCTTAACTTATTCCGCATCCGGGCTTTCGCCGCCGGCAATGTGGCCGGTTTCCTGGCTTCGGTGGCGCGAGGCGGGCTGATGTTTATGCTGATTATCTGGCTGCAGGGTATCTGGCTGCCTATGCGCGGCTACGACTTTGAGGTAACGCCTCTGTGGGCTGGGATTTATATGGTGCCCATGAGCATCGGCTTTCTGGTGGCCGGACCGCTTTTCGGTCGCTTGTCTGACAGGTACGGTGCGCGCTATTTCGCCACCGGCGGCATGCTGCTGGCAGCCATCAGCTTCGGACTGATGATAGTCCTGCCGGTAGATTTCCCTTATCCTCTGTTCGCTGTATTAATTCTGCTTAACGGTCTGGCTATGGGTATGTTTGCCGCACCCAATACGGCGGCGATTATGAACAGTGTCCCGGCACGACATCGCGGGGTAAGTTCCGGAATGCGAGCCACGCTGATTAATGCCGGAATGCCCTTATCGATAGGCATTTTCTTCTCTCTCATGATACTCGGCATGAATGCCTCGGTGCCGGCAGCCATGTACGGCGGACTGACACAGCAGGGCATGCCGGCGCCGATTGCGCAGCGATTAGCTGATGCACCGGCGATAACGTATTTATTCGCCGCATTCCTCGGCTACAATCCACTGGGGACGCTGATTCCCCCACAAGTGCTTCATGCTTTGCCACCAGCCCAGGCAGCGACCATTACCTCCAGGACATTCTTCCCTCAGCTTATATCCGGTGCTTTCCATCATGGGCTTGCCGAGGTTTTAGTCTTCTCCATAGTGATGTGCCTGATTGCCGGCGGCGCCTCCTGGCTCCGGGGCGGCAAGTACGTCTACCAGCGAAGACGGTGAGTAGGAGCGGGACTAGCTCCTCCGAATATTCAGCTCGTCATAAAATTTTACATAGATTTTACAAAAACCCAATATTCAGGAAACAATCCACTCTTATAATCTGATTATACTTTTCATATAAAGGAGGCTAAGAAAACATGGGAAGAATTACGAAATTTCTGTTGTCGAGCGTATTGGCGGTTACCATGGTAGTCGGTACTGCGGGTGTAGCACTTGCCGATGATGGGCAAAACACCCAGGGAAAGTCAAACGGACTTTTAGCCAGGGTTGCCCAGATATTGAACATCGACGTGCAAAAGTTAACGGATGCGTTCAAGCAAGCCGTGACAGAAATGCGTACGGAAAGGCAGAATACCGGGCTTCAGAACCTGGTAACCAGCGGGAAGTTGACACAAGACCAGGCCGATAAATTGAAGGCCTGGCTTGACTCCAGACCGATATCCCGGAGTCGTCCCAACACTGGACCACTATTGAAGACGGTAAAATAACTCAGGCGCAGTATGATGCTTACAGGCGTGGCTGGCGGCAAACCGGATGTTCCGCTGCCGTCAGGACTGGGATGGGTGGGCAAACACGCGCCAGAACCTGGTAACAACGGAAATTGACACAAGACCAGGCGATAAAGGCATGGCTGGATTGGATATCGCTGTAATCCTAGAAACATGGACCACTATTAAAGGACGGCAAAATAACTCAGGCAGTATGACGCTTACAAGGCGTGGCTGGCGGCAAACCCTCTACTGCCTGACTAATGCACCCGGGCAACAGGGTGGACGGCTGTGGCATAGATTTCAAGGAACTCAAAACCCGCAAACAGGGGCCAGTCCAACGACATATTAGAAACATAATATGCAGCCAGAATCAGTCGTAGAAGAGGGGGAATTCTTCCCCTCTTCTTTTTGACATCGAGTGATTAAGCGATTTAACGAGGTTATGAATACAGGGTGTAGGTCTGAGTAGGGATTGGTCTAACAATTGCTAAATAAATAGTTGAGAAGTATAATAATAACTTGCGTAAAATAAGGTTACAGAAAGTCGTTTCATTTTATTATTGCCAAAATAATTGCTATCTTAATAATATCTTAATATTTCCCTGTTAGAGTAAATTCCATTGAAAACAGCCAAACAAAATACGAGCGTGACCAAAATACTTGAACAGTTTAGTTATCTTTATCGCCATATCTGTTTTGCTTATTTCCGGTATTGGCTGCGCCAAAAAAACAGCGACGCCGGCAGCAGCCACGCAGGTGGCTACCGTGCGGTCAGGCAATCTGACAGTTTCCACCTCGGTTGATGGCAACCTGGTAATGCCGCAGGCGTACAATTTGCTCTTCGGCGCGCCGGGAGATGTCACAGGATGTGTTCGTGCAAGAGGGGGATTTCGTCAAGGAAGGGACGGTACTGGCCACGCTGGATAATACCAGCGCAGAAATTGGGCGTCGAATCCTCCAACAACAATGTGCAGACAGTTTTAAGCAAGCTGTATGAAAACGTGCCGCTGCTGCCCCAGTTTCCGACGTGCAACTATTGACCGAAATCATATTTAGATCCATCAACCGATACTATTCCAATCCAAATTACGGCAAATTATGGGACAACTAGATTCACGTACGTCCTATGCCATACTATTATCCTAACGCCACGCTTTGTCAGCCTATAGCTGGGCGCAGGACGAGGTCAACAGCGCACAGCAGCTGTACCAGAGCGATAACTATACTGCGGCGGCATCGGAACTGTATGTAGCCCTCTCCGACCTGGAAGCCTGCATACAGATACTGGAGGACACCATAAACAACCCGAAATCAGGCCTGGGCAACATGGCGCCGTTCGTCCCCGATAACGAAACCGACATAATGTCGCTGGAGATACAAACGGACCAGTCATGGGCCAGTCTCCTATATCGTGGAGCTGCGCAAGGTGGTTGACTCAATAAAGCAGGGCCAGGCGGATATCGAGACCGTCCGGGGATTGATGGCCCAGGGCAAATACGACGAAGCCAGCCCCATGTTTGCCCCGCTTTTAAAGCAGGTTAGCAACATAGGCAAGGCAGTTATCCAACAATATAAATGTGATAAAGCTCACATAACTATTCCACCGTTTACGGCAAAGATATAAGCCTGTATTTTTATGGAGCCGCCGCCGACAAGCTGAATGCCGCGCTGAAAGGCATAGAGACCGGCGGACTAAACTGCACCCGAATTAAATGATAACCTGCGAATCGCGCAGCATTATATGCAAATCTGCAACAGCATACTGGGCAGCAACGATTATGTATTGCAGCATGGCCTGTCTCTGAAAGAATGAGCAGCAGTACCACGTCGACCTGCAAAACGCTTTAGTCGGCCTGGGCAACTCGCAGGACGATTTCCTCAAGACGGTGATACTGGCGCCGTTCGATGGCACGGTGGTCAGCGTGGGCGTCAAGAAAAATGACGTCCTCTCCGCCATCGACTATGCTTCCAAGACGGCCGTTCAACTTGTCGATACCAGCCAGATTAAGTTTCAGGGGCAGGTTGACGAGATAGATATTCTGAAAATAAAGACGGGTCAAAAGGCGACGATTTCCGTGGATGCCGTACCGAATAAAATATTTACCGGCACGGTGTCCTTCATTTCACCCTTCGGCACGCCGGACACCAACAACGTCGTTAAATTTCCGGTAACCATCCTGCTTGACCCTACCGATGTGGCGCTCAAGGGCGGGCTTACCGCCACGGCTGATATCGCTATATCCAGCTGTTGAAAATGCACTGCTGGTGCCTCTGTCGGCAGTTACCACCACCTCTGCCGGGCTCTTTTGTAACGGTCGTCGATGAAGCTACCGGCAAGCAGGAGAAAAGGCAGGTCACGCTGGGCAGTCAAAACCTGCAGTTTGCCGAGGTATTGTCCGGCTTGAAGGCAGGCGATAAAGTCGTAATTGAGGAGAAAGTAACCGGCGCACCGATAGTAACCGGGTTCCCAGCGGGCGTGGCGGGGGACCGCCGCCGCGGGTAGATAATAAGATGAAAAAAAGTCTGATAACCGTACTGATAATAAGCATAGTTCTGCTTTCCCTGTTGTTAGGTGGCTGCAGCAAGAGCACAGTTACCACTGCTGCCCCCGGGCAGGTTTTCGAAGTAAAAAAGGGAGACCTTAATATCAATGTATCTTCCGATGGTCAACCTGACCATGCCCGATGAGTACGATCTGCGCTTTGGTACCAACGGGCAGGTGCAACAAATATTTGTTGAAGAAGGCGATAAGGTAAAGCAGGGCGCACTGCTGGCTATGCTCGATGATACGTCGCAGAGGAACGCCATTAAAACCGCCCTGTTAAATGTACAGACGGCGCAAAATAACATTACGGTGCAGTCAAAAACCGACAGCGCTGCGGCGGGCTGCGACCATCTTCCTTATACTTATCCGGATTTGAGCGTGCCCCGCATATTTGACCAGGCACGAAAAGATTTGGATACTGCGGTTAACGAGTTCAAGCAGGGGGATTACAAAGACGCCGGCCATGATTTAATAATGACCTATTTCGACGTCGAAGTAGGCGAGGACCTGATTAAGTCCAAGCCCGATGCCGCCGAATTGGCCGGAGCCAAGATAAACTCGACTTACTACCCTGACCTTTACGAAGGCGGCTTCCAAATCTCCGACTGCCCACTGATGCGACGGTGGTCGATTATCTGCAGAACTACCAGCAGAAGCTACTGGATATAAGCAATGACATGAAAGTCGGGAGCTTATGATAAAGTGGCGTCTGGATTAGATGCCGCCCAGCAGGAAATGTTTACGGCTTACCAGCTGGCTGAAAGCACGGTATATCTCAAGGGCAGCGAGATGTTCGAATATCCCGATACCGCTACCAGCGTTGATTTCCTGCAGTCATCTATTCGCTGCTTTGCAGGACCTGGAGGACTATCTGGCACAGGATGATGCCGAGCCGATTGAAGCCGCCAAGAAGTTGTATATTACCCAGCTTAACCTGCTCGTTGGCCAGGACGTACTGGAAAATCAGACGTCACTCTTTGTGGTCGGAAAAGGCATCAACTGGCAGACATTGCAGCAGTACAACCTCAGCCTTGCAAAGCGCCCAAATAGCTCTATACAAGGCGAAGCAGGCTATCATGAATACGGCCATCATAGCCCCTTCCGACGGCACCGTAGTCAGCGTGAACCTCAAGAAATCTTCCGTCCTTTCGGCACAGAACTATTCATCGACGACGGCCATCAAGCTGGTTGATACCAGCTCCATAAGGTTCGAAGGACTGGTTGACGAAATCGACATTATGAAAGTGCAACCCGGGCAAAAGGTAAGTATCACTGTGGATGCCATACCGAACAAGGTATTTACCGGGACGGTTAAATTTATCTCTCCCTTTGGTACACAGTCCGGCAATGTCATTAAATTTGCTGTTATCATTAAGCTGGACCCGACTGATGTCGAGCTCAGAGGTGGCTTAAGCGCTACTGCCGATATAAGTATATACAGCGCTAAAAACGTATTGCTGGTGCCCGTATCGGTAATTGTAAACACGCCTGAGGGTCCCGTGGTGGCGGTCATCAACCCAACGACGGGACAACCCGAATACAAGGCCGGTTACTTTGGGCCAGCAAACCTTTCAGTACGCTGAGGTGTTATCGGGATTAAAAGAGGGAGACAAAGTCACGGTATCAGCAACTCCGCCGACAACGGGTAACGGTACCAGTCGGCCAGGGGACGCGAGGTGTAGGTATCCCGATACGTTAATAGACCGACCTTCTATATTGTATAATCTTTGTAGATTTGGTGTTACGACATGATTGAATCAGACGGCATGATTGAACTGAACAATATAACCAAGATATATGACATAGGTGAGGTGAAGGTGACTGCCTTAGACGATATCTCTTTTCGCTGCAAGAAGGGTGAGGCGGTTTCCATCATGGGGCCATCCGGCTCCGGCAAGTCTACGCTGATGAATATAATCGGCTGCCTGGACCGGCCGACCAGTGGAAGTTACTGCCTGGAAGGGCAGGATGTCTCCAGCCTCAATGATAATGAGCTGGCGGTGATAAGAAATAGGAAACTGGGTTTTGTTTTCCAGTCTTACAACCTTTTGCCTAAAATGACGGCGCTGGAGAATGTGGAATTGCCGATGGTATATGCCGGTCAAGGTCACAGGCGAGCAGCGTGCTCTGGAGGCTCTGGAATCGGTCGGCATCGGCAACAGGGCGCACCATCACCCGACCGAAATGTCGGGCGGCGAGCAGCAGAGAGTGGCAATTGCCCGTGCCCTGGTAAATAACCCGCGGATAATACTTGCCGATGAGCCAACGGGTAACCTGGATACTCAATCGAGCCACAATATCATGGATGTTCTGCTGGAGCAGCGTAAAAAAGGTATCACTATCATCATCGTTACCCATGAAGAAGATATTGCGTCTTTTACCGAGAGGACAATCTATCTCAGGGATGGGAAGATAATCGAGGAAAAAAAGCGATGAATATACTGGAGAGCATCAGGACCGCCTGGAAATCCATATTTGCCAATAAATTGCGGTCTTCGCTCACCATGCTGGGAATTATCATTGGCGTCAGCGCCGTGGTACTGCTGGTGGCTCTGGGCAATGGGTTCCAGAAGAGTATGCAGCAACTTTTGAAAATCTGGGAGCCAGCGCTCTTTATGTGTCCGGCACAACAGATAAAACAGTTACTATTATTCGTCCGTTGACGTTTGATGATGCGCAGGCGCTGGCAGATAAATCATTAGCTCCGGCGATAGCTTTAGTTGCACCGACCCTCAACAAGGGAGTTAGT
This sequence comes from uncultured Chloroflexia bacterium, assembly GCA_963726215.1. GTDB lineage: Bacteria > Chloroflexota > Dehalococcoidia > GIF9 > UBA5629 > 9FT-COMBO-48-23. Next base: position 15,578 of record CAVSBU010000019.1, on the reverse strand, counting down.
GCATCTTACGGCAATAATAACGTAAACGTGCAGGCCACCGGAATCACGCCGGTAATAGGCGAGATAAAAAAATATACGCTCTCGGGTGGCAGGTTCATAACCGACCAGGATGTGGCAACCAGGGACAATGTGGTGGTACTTGGCTGGCAGACGACCCAGGACCTATTCGGCAGCCAATCTGCGGTGGGCCAGACCATACGTGTCGCCGGCGGTAGATACCAGGTTGTCGGGACTATAGAGAAGATGGGTGGTTTTACGGGAGACAGCTTTATACTGATGCCGCTTACGACCATGCAATCGAAAATATCAGGCGGCAACAATATCCAGCAGATTGCGGTAAAGGCAGTCAGTCCCGACCAGGTAGATGCGGCTATTGCCGAAATAACCTCCATAATGAGGGCGCGGCATTTTATCGCGTCGGGGGCTTCAGATGATTTTCAAATCAGGGACATGCGCGAGGTACTTAATCAATTGCAGTCAGCAACTGGCCACCTTTTCGTTTTTCCTGAGCAGTGTCGGCGCCATCTCGCTTATTGTGGGCGGCATCGGAATTATGAACATCATGCTGGTTTCAGTATCCGAACGCACGCGGGAAATCGGCATACGCAAAGCTATCGGTGCCAAAAGGCGTGATATTTTGGTTCAGTTCCTCATTGAAGCGGCGGCACTGAGTCTCTCCGGTGGTTTGATTGGCTTAGCCCTGGCTTTAATCGGGTCGCTGTTCCTGCGCAATGTTCCTCTGGGAGAGTTAACCGTTGGGGCTCAGATTTCAGCGGGCGTTGTCATCCTGGCGCTGGCTGTATCCATTGGGATTGGCGTGATATCCGGCACCTACCCCGCCTTCAGGGCTGCCCGGCTCGACCCCATTGAATCTCTGCGCCACGAATAGAGCGCTTCTCTAGCTCTTGCATCCGATCGATACCATAGCATAGCAAGGTATTGCATTTACCCTTGACCGCAGGTACAATTTTGTGACTTTTACTATCGGAAGTATTGGGAGGTGAGTTTTGACGGTAAAGATTGTCACTGACAGCGGCTCGGATATACCGCTTGAGCTGGCTAAGAAGCTGGGCATCACTATCGTCCCGGTATATATCTATTTTGGTGATAAGGCCTACAAAGACGGAGTGGACATAGGACCGGATGAGCTGTACAAGAGATTGGTGGAAGGTCCGATTTATCCCACCACCACGCAGCCGATGCCCGCTGACTTCGCCGAGACCTATACCGCTCTTGCCAAAGATGCCGATGCTATTGTTTCCATACATCTACCGACTAAGGTTAGCGGCACCTATAACGCAGCGCTCCAGGGGCTGGAGATAGCCAAACCCAAGTGCGAAGTACATGTGGTTGATAGTTTGTCGGTATCAGTAGGTCTGGGGCTCATAGTTTTAGCGGCGGCTCGTGTAGCCAATAGCGGCGGCAAGTTGGCAGAGGTTTTGGAGGAGACCAGGAAGGCAGTCGGTCAAGACTCAAATGCGGGCGCTGCTGGACACCCTGCAATATCTGCTCAAGGGCGGGCGTATCACCAAGACCAGGGCGCTGGTAGGCGCACTGCTCAATGTAAAGCCCATACTGAAAATGCGCGATGGTGAACTTGTTCAGGCAGCTATGGCCCGTTCCTATGCCAAGGGTATAGACCAGCTATTCGAGTTCGTAAAAAATTATCCAAATCTGCAAGAAGTGGGTATATCCCATACCACAGTTTTCGATGAGGCTGAGGCACTTAAGCAGCGCCTGGCCTCTGTCATCGATGAGAAACAAATTCAGATGTTCAGAGTAGGAGCCGGTTTGGGCGTGCACGGCGGACCGGGAACCCTTGTAGTTGCTGCCAGGGGCGGCTAATCTTCATCGCAGTGTTTATACCCATGTGGTATCCAGCGGTCGCTATTTCTTGGGCTTCTCCAGCATCTCCTTCATCGGCTGCCAGTAGTAGTCACGCCATCCCTGCGCCACATCCTCGTAAAGTTCCTCCGGGACTTCGGTCTGGGTAAAAGTGAGTTTCGTGGCGCCCTTACTTTCTTCAAGCAAGAAAGTAGCCTTTGAATAGTGGCCTTCCGGCCAATCGCTGTACCGCCAGGATTGAACAATCTTGCGGTCGGGCACCAGTTCCAGATTTACACCTTCGATTTCGCCCTCGTAGATACTGAATTTGGCGCCCACTTTTTTACTTATTTTGGCTTCGGCACCGACAAGCTCGCGCGTGTTTTTTCGAATCCATAAGCGTCTCGTATATGTCATGTGGAGTCGCTTTAAACGTCACTGTCTGGTGAATTGTTTTTGTTTTCATTCTTTGTTTGCTCCTCTTCGTCTAACTTGTATATTTGCCCATGCTATATAATTGTAGCACCAATAATTGATATCGAACAAAAAATTATAGTGCGAGTGGATTAACTGCAGGCAAACGAGACAAATATATTCAATCGGCAAGTAGTGGTATCATAATTATTTTAGTATTATTATGAGAAAGATACGAGGAGGACTAGATGAAACCAATCGGGCCCTTGATGAGAGAACACCGACTTATCGAGCGTATGGTTGCTTCATTGAATAAAGAGCTAAAACAAATGAACGAGAAAAATAAAGCTAATGTTGAATTGCTGACGGTTGCCGTCGACTTCTTTAGGACCTATGCCGACAGGACGCATCATGGAAAAGAAGAGGATATTCTTTTTAGAGAGCTGGCGAAGAAACGTCTTTCTAAAGAGCACGAAAGAATCATGAACGAGCTGGTGGCAGAGCATGTTTCTGCTCGAAAGACGGTTTCTGCATTGGCCAATGCCAAGAACAATTATAACGATGGCAATCCGGAATCTCTAAAAGATATAATCACATACGTAAGAGAGCTGGTTAGTTTTTATAAAGCACATATTGAAAAGGAAGACAAACACTTCTTCTATCCGGTTCTTGAGTATTTAAGCAAGAAAGAACAGGATGATATGCTGGAGGAGTTTTGGGAGTTTGATAGAATGCTCATACACGAGAAATATCAAGGGATAGTGGAAGGGTTGGAAACGAGGAAATATTAGCTGCTATATACTCCCACAAAACACGGGTTGCTATTTAGATTAGCTACGTGGCATAATGCTAACTTGGTTCATTGCTTCCCAATTAAGCAGGTAAATCGATGAAGAAACTGCTCTCCGGAAACGAAGCCTTTGCCCTCGGCGCCTATCATGCCGGTGTCATGGTGGCGGCAGCCTATCCCGGTACACCCAGCACCGAGATACTTGAATCGATAGCTCGCTTTGATGAGGTCTATGCCGAGTGGTCGACGAATGAGAAGGTGGCTATGGAGCTGGGCATGGGAGCCGCCTATGCCGGGGTTCGAGCTCTGGTATCTATGAAACAGGTGGGGCTGAATGTAGCCAGTGACCCTTTCATGGCGGCATCGATAACCGGCATTAATGGCGGGCTGGTGGTGATTGTGGCCGATGACCCCGGTGTATTCAGCACCCAGAACGAGCAGGATACGCGCCACTATGCCAAACTGGCTAAGGTGCCCATGCTTGAGCCCAGCGACAGCCAGGAAGCCTATGACCTGATGGCAGTTGCCTTTGAAATCAGCGAGCAGTTCGATACGCCGGTGCTGGTGCGCTCCAGCACCCGCATTTCTCATTCCAAGTCGGTGGTGGAGACGAACCGGAGCCGGGCTGCGCCGGCAAAGCCAGCCAGCTTCAAACATGATGTAGAAAAGTATGTCATGCTGCCGGTACATGTCCGGCTCCGGCGGCCGGTGGTAGAGGAGCGACTGGTCAAGCTGACTGCCTATGCCGATACCTTTCCCGGCAATCAGATAATCCAGGGAGAACGCCATCTTGGCGTGGTCAGCAGCGGCGTTGCCTATCAGTATGCCAGAGAGGCCTTTCCCAAGGCTTCTTTCCTTAAGCTGGGCATGACCTATCCGCTGCCGCAGAATTTGCTCCGCCAGTTCGCCGCACAGGTAGACAGGCTAATCGTTATCGAAGAGCTCGACCCGTTCCTTGAGGAAAATATCCAGGCCATGGGGATAAAGGTTATCGGGTAAGGAATTCATACCCAGAATCGGCGAGCTGAATCACGGGCATTGTCGAGGAAGCCGGTTATCGTGCTGGATTGTTAGCCGAGCCTTCGCACCGGAAAGTAGCACTGCCGCAGGGATTACCGGGACGGCCGCCGGTCCTGTGCGGCGGCTGTCCGCATGCCGGCATATTCTTTGTGCTTAACACCATCGGGCAGCGGTCCAAGTTGCTGGATGCCAGAGGCAAGTCAGAAAAGCAAGGGAAATTGATTATCACCGGCGATATCGGCTGCTACACGCTGGCTACCTATCCGCCGCTCCGTGCCATGGATACCACCGCCTGCATGGGGGCGGGCATCGGTCAGGCTCTGGGAATGGAGAAGGCTGGCGTTGAGGGCAAGGTGGTGGCTGTTATCGGCGACTCCACATTCCTCCATTCCGGCATTACCGGCGTGGTGGATGCCGTGTACAACAAGGCGGGGGTGACGATTATAATACTGGATAACGGCACCACGGCTATGACCGGACATCAGGACCATCCGGGCACAGGCATTTCAGCCAAGGGCAAAAAGACCCAGATGGTTGAGCTGGAGCGGCTGGTTCGAGGCATTGGAGTTGAGGATGTCAAGGTGGTTGACGCCTTTGATATGAAAGCTCTTAGAGCGGCGGTGAGAAGTTCGCTGGATAAGCCCTGAGCTTTCGGTCATTATAGTCCGCGGAGCTTGCTCGGTGCGGCTGCGGAAACGCTCCGGCCACAGAGCTGTTGATATAGAAAAATGCGACGACTGCGAGACCTGTCTGAGAATCGGCTGTCCGGCAATACAGAAGCTGGATGAGCAGATTTATATCGATGCCACGCTGTGTGCCGGAGATGCCTGCACTATCTGCGAGCAGCTTTGCCCCAAGAAGGCGATAGGCCCATTGACTGCTATCGGGGAGTCGAAGTGAAAAAGCAAGATTTGCTTATGGTGGGCGTAGGCGGGCAGGGTATCGTTCTGGCCAGCGATATACTGGGTGAGGTGGCTCTGGCTGCCGGATATGATGTTAAGAAAACAGATACGCTGGGCATGGCACAGCGAGGCGGCAGTGTCGTCAGTCATGTGCGCATAGCTGATAAGGTGTGGTCGCCTTTGATTAAAGAAGGTGAGGTTGATATACTGGTGGCTTTTGAGAAATTGGAGGCAGCCAGGTGGAGCTACTACCTGCGCGAGGGCAGTGTCGCCATTGTCAATAATCAGACAACGCCGCCATTGTCGGTAAGCCTGGGGACTCAGCAGTACCCCGGCGATAAGGAGATAGAGGACATCTTGAGGCAGTGGGCCGAACGTTTTTATTTTATTGACGGAACCAGCAAGGCCAAAGAGCTGGGCGATATCAGGACGCTGAATATGCTTATGCTGGGCTGTGTATCTTCCTTCTGCCCATTGATGTCAAAATCTGGAAAGACTGCATTTCTCAACGGCTATCACCGAATATACTGAAAATGAACATGGTTGCCTTTGATAAAGGTAGGGAGGAGATGTCTCGTGCCGGTGTCAGATAATGTCAGCAAACGCATGATGGAGGGGTCGTGGATACGGAGGATGTTCGAAGAGGGGGCTAATCTTAAAAAGCGCTACGGCGAGAAGGATGTTTTCGACCTGTCTCTGGGGAATCCGGTTATGGAGCCGCCGCCTGAGTTTAATCAGGAATTGAAGAAGCTGATGAAAAAGCCCGTACCGGGTATGCATAGATATATGGAGAATGCCGGTTATGCGGATACCAGGGCTGCCGTTGCCGTACAGCTCTCGCACGAGACCGGCATCAAATTCTGCGGCAACGATATCGTCATGACCTGCGGTGCTGCCGGCGGCTTGAATGTGGTATTGAAGACGATACTGAATCCAGGGGACGAGGTGATTGTATTCGCTCCTTACTTCATGGAATTCGGCAACTATATAGATAATCACGGTGGGGTTATCAAGGTTTTGCCCACAAATGAGCAATTTGTACCGAAGCTGGATGCTCTTGAAGCTGCTATTACGACTAAAACAAAAGCCGTCATTATCAATTCTCCCAATAACCCAACCGGCGCTGTCTATAGTCGGGACCTCGTGATGCAATTAGGTGAACTGCTGCGCCGGAAAGAGGCGCAGTACGGGACGCAGATTTACCTTATAAGCGACGAGGCATATCGCAAAATCATATATGACGGATTACCATACCCGCCCGTTTTTCATCACCACCGTCACAGCATAGTTGTTCATTCCCATTCCAAAGACCTGGCGCTACCCGGTGAGCGCATCGGCTATATCGCCATACATCCGGATTGCAGCCAGCATGATGAGCTGGTCAATGGCTTTATTTTCTGCAACCGGATTTTGGGATTTGTCAATGCGCCGGCGTTGATGCAGCACCTGGTAAAAACCCTGCAGCATGTCACCGTCTCCATAGCCGACTATCAAAAGAAGAGGGATTTTTTATACAGCAATCTTGTTGACCTGGGCTACTCGGTGGTAAAGCCGCATGGAGCTTTCTATATGTTTCCCAAGTCCCCGGTGGCGGACGATGTTGCCTTTGTCAATGAGCTGCGGCAGTGGAATGTGCTGGTGGTGCCCGGCCGAGGCTTCGGCACGCCGGGCTATTTTCGCATCTCGTACTGCGTTGATGACAAGACCTTGAAAGGTTCGCTGGCTGGCTTCAAAAAAGCAGCTAAAAAATTCAATCTGCGTTAGGTTAGCAGTACGGCGGGGTAGATTGGAGCAGCTGCTCCAATCTATGCAAAGGGAGGCTACATTGGATGACGATAAGAAAATTGAAAAACCAAAACCCAAGCAGCTGCCTCCGGGAGGCAGTGCCTCCGACAATGTGGCGGTGTTGAAGGCAAAAGCCGGGCGAGAGCCTATCGCCAAGTTCCTGGACATGAAATTGTTGGAGTTATCCGAGGGCTATGCCAGAGTGTCGGCGAAGCTTAAGCCCGAATATCTTAACTTCAACAACCTGGTCTTCGGCGGCATTGTCATGGCGGTGGCCGACCAGGCTTTCGCCTACGGCACCAACTCGGTAATCACCCCTAACGTTGCCTCTCAGTTCAACATACATTTCGTTGCCAGCGCCGATGTCAAAGATGAGCTTATTGCCGAATGCCGGGTGGTCAGAGCCGGCAAGCGGGTCTGCATCTCCGAGATGACGGTGACCAACCAGGACGGCAAGCTCATCGCCAAAGCCACCGGCACCACCATCCCCCTGGTCTAAGGAGCTCTCTTACTATCTCTCATTGCGCAGTCAATCTAACGGGTGATAATGCTTAACATAAAGATTAACTCCGCCTGTACTCTTCGGTAAATAGGAGAGATTCTCATGATGGAAACTTAAGAAAACAAATTGATCGGCAGTAGGAATGATGTCTTACAGCTATCGACATTCTGATATTCCCGATATTATTCTGTTTCTCTCAGGAATTGGCTCTGGTTTGAATGGCTAGATTTTTAATATCTGGATTTGCATTGCATTGTGTGCCACGCGTCATATTCAAATCTACTTGTATCGTAATGACCCCGCATCTACTTGCCGAAAGCATATAGACGACCAGGAACCTGCGAATCAAAAAGGATAGGATAAATATGTTGTGTATGGTCGCCCTTGGGATTTATACTCTGGATTGTCGATAATGCCGCTTGATGCAAAAGGTATTGGATGGAGTGCGAACGTTTACATTGTGGATAAAAATTATCGGAGGAATTGGATTATTACTATCTTCTTTTCTCTTTTACAGGTCGTATGTCGATAATACCTTCGTATCACCTTTAGTCAGATATTACAGACGGAGCGAAATCAACGGGTAGTTTCCACTTAGGAGCTTTATGGATTTGTAAGATTGCATCCCATGTCTCTTGTGAGGCAGTATTGCTTTTCAATCGGATACTGACCTTTACTACTCGGTTCTAAATATGGTGTTATAGGATTGTGGTACCGTTATTGTATTTATTTTCTTCGTAGCCAGGATAGTCTGAGTCGTGAATTGAAAGAATGTTGTCAAGGAATTTTTACCCCAGCATCAATTTCAGGGGTTTACGAATACCGATTACCAGATTCAATGAACGAGTAAAATACAGGCTTATTACAACCTTTATTTGGTAGACGGCTTTTGATTGAGTTGACAAACTTTTGCGTTAACTGCTATCATTTTAAACATCATGGTCGAAATGCATAACCTGACTCGCAGCTATAGCTGGTTTTTCTTTGGCTTTTGGTTTAGCACGCCTCGGCGCGGGTCTGGGATGGCATCGACCTAAAAAACAGCAATAGAATATCCAAGGCAAGAAGAGCCTCCCGCCCGCGGGAGGCTTTCTTTTATTCCCTGCTCGTTTGCATAAATATAGGGCAGAGTTATAAGAGGAGCGCAGCCCCTTTAGAAAACCTCTTCCCTCTCCCTCGACGGGAGAGGGTCAGGGTGAGGGTGAATAAATTATATAAAGGGGGTAAACAACCATGATAGTTGAAATGAGAACCGGCGCTCCTCAGGTAGAGGTAGACGACGTAGTGCAGCGGGCTAAGGAGCTGGGGCTGGGCGTACAGTTGAATCTGGGCACCAACAAGGTGGTCGTCGCCCTGCTGGGGCCCAATACCGGCCAGCTGCCTATTGACATCTTTGCCGTTCTCCCCGGCGTGGAGCGCGTGACCAGGATTATGAAGCCGTACAAGCTCGCTGCCCGGGAGTTCAAACCGGAGAACACCGTAGTTTCCGTTAACGGGGTTCAAATCGGCGGTAAGCGCATCGTGGTCATGGCTGGCCCCTGTGCCGTCGAAGGCGAGAAACAGCTCATGGCGGCAGCCATGATGGTAAAGGAGGCTGGAGCCTGCATTCTGCGAGGCGGCGCCTATAAACCGCGCACCTCACCGTTTGCCTTTCAGGGTCTGGAGGAGGTCGGTCTGAAGATGTTACAGCAGACCAAGAAGCAATTCGGCATGCCTGTGGTCACCGAGGTGGTGGCACCTCATGATGTCGCCAGAGTATCGGAATATGCTGATATACTCCAGGTCGGAGCCAGGAATATGCAGAACTATGCGCTGCTGACCGAAATCGGCAAGAGCCGGTGTCCTGTTCTGCTGAAGCGAGGCTTATCGGCTACGGTTACCGAATGGCTTACCGCCGCCGACTATCTGTTAGCCGGTGGCAATGAGCAGGTTATTTTGTGCGAGAGGGGCATCAGGACCTTCGAGGACAGCACTCGTTTTTCTCTGGATATCGGCTCGATTCCGGTGATTAAGAAATCCAGCCACCTGCCTTTAGTTGTCGACCCCAGCCATGCTGCCGGACATTATTCTCTGGTGCCGGCGCTGGCCAAAGCAGCCATAGCCGCCGGTGCCGACGGCCTGCTCATCGAAGCCCATCCCAACCCCAAGGAAGCCCTGGTGGACGGCCTTCAATCGCTTACCCCGTCGGACTTCGCCCGGTTGATGACCGAGCTTAAGTTAATTGCCGAGGCAGTGGGGAGGTATATGTAGCTTACGAGTTGCAATAATAATTTATGGCTTGATATGTTGTAGAGGATCGAGATGGGTTAATCATTGTTATGACCTTCGATTTACAGATAACTTGCGAACCCATTAGACACAAGAGAAAGTATGGTCTCTTTTCAATGCCTATACAATAATCTCCACTTGCCTGAAAGTCTTATCGACTCTTTACTTAGTATATTGAGTTAGTAATCTTGTCAATATAGCTATTGAAGCCAGGCGATAAAGTCTCATATAATGCGTTGCTCAATTTCACTGCCAGCTTACCGCTGAATTTTGATAATCTATACCTGGTATATCTTATGGTCTTTAGACATTATGATAGAAATGAGGATATGTTCACCAATTGCTTTAGCCTATTCTCCGCTTGAAAATCACCTATATTCACTAGAAACTGCAATGGGAAAGTAATTAAACCAATTGTACAGCGATCTCACATCCATCATTGTTTCCTCATTCTAAGACCAAAGTAATATACCAGAGAAATAAGAATCTATTTGACATTAGAGCTAGGATTTTATCACATTTGCTAAGTTAGATCATTACTACCCGACACCTAGCTGATGATACTCCTTGCACGTCGCATGCCCACCATGCGCATACGTATCAAGTATACAATTCCATACATAGGAACACCTTTGACAACAAACAACCACAAATATACAATGGCTGCTGCTTCCATTTTCTATCGGGAGGTGTAATCATGCTGCCGGAAGAGATAAGCAAATTCATCGGGAAAAGCATCGGTGTTGTCGCCTGCGAAGTGGAGAAGGGGTCTATCAAGCGTTTTGCCGATGCCGTGGACGACCCGAATCCACTTTACTGGGACGAAAAATACGCCGGGAAATCGAGATACGGTTCGATTATTGCGCCTCCCGGCTTCTTCGGCTGGCCGGTCAATCTGCCCAGAGGCATGACCTTCCAGCGACCCACCGATATCAGCGACCCTCCTGAAGTCACAGAAAATATGAGAGCGGCACTGGCCAAAGCCGGTTTTGGCCGTGTCGTCGACGGCGGCATAGAGTACGAGTTTTTCCAGCCTGTCCGCGCCGGTGATATTTTGTCAGCCAAATCGATGATTAAAGACATCATTGAGCGGGAAGGCAAAACCGGCAAGATGGCTTTCGTAATTATCGAGACAGCTTATCATAATCAGAAAGATGAGCTGGTGGCTAAAGCGCGTGCCACTGCCATTTATCGCTAACTCAGCTTCGAGGAGGAAACAGATGGCTAAACAACTTTATTGGGAAAATGTTGAGGTAGGCGGTGAGGTAACGCCTTTATCAAAAGTAGCTACCACCCGGATGCTGGTTAAGTGGGCGGGCGCCTCGGGAGACTTCAATCCGCTTCACTATGATGCTGCCTTTGCTGCTATTCAGGGAGTGGGCAGCCCGATTGTCCACGGCGCCTTGAAGCGACAGTGGCTGGTCCAGTTGATGACCGACTGGATGGGTGAGCAGGGAACGCTGAAGAAATTCTCCTGCAGCTACCGGGCCATGGACTGGCCGCGCAAAATGGCAACGCCGATGACGCCCGAGGAAGGTGAGACCTGGCAGTGCAAGGGGAAAGTCACCAAGAAATATGTCGAGGGCGGTCAGCACTGCGTGGACTGCGATATCTGGATTGAGAACGGCAAGGGCGAGGTGACGACTCCGGGTACGGCTACCGTCATACTGCCCAGCAAGAGTTAGTTTTTCGGCGAATTAATTCAGCTTAAAGATTCCAAGGGGGTAAAGAATGGATTTTACGAGATTGATTTTATGGACAATGGGAGTAGTAATGATAGGAATTGGACTACCCCTCTTTTATGTAGGAAGATATTTTCGAGCACCGGAAGATAAGAAGAAACAAAAAGCACGAGATGTGCAAGTCATTGCGCATAATTTGGATGGTAGTAGGAGTGATGATTTATCTCGAAGTTCTCATCTCGATACTTGTTGTTAAACCTTAAACAAGATTATCTTTGCGTAAAATAAAACAAAAAGGAGTTTAAAAAATGGGCGATAGACTTAAGGGCAAAGTAGCTGTGGTCACCGGCGCCGGCGGCGGCATCGGCCGGGGTGAATCTCTGGCGCTGGCATCCGAGGGCGCCAAAGTGGTGGTCAATGACCTCGGCGGCACCGTTGCCGGTACCGGCTCTTCCTCGTCGGCAGCGGATAAGGTGGTAGACGAAATCAAGAAGATGGGCGGTGAAGCCGTAGCCAACTACGACTCGGTGACCACGCTGGCCGGCGGTGAGAACATTATCAAGACCGCCGTCGATAAATTCGGCAAGCTGGACATACTGGTCAACAACGCCGGCATTCTCCGCGACAAGATGATATACAACATGACCGAGGAAGACTGGGACCTGGTGATGAAGGTGCATCTCTACGGCCACTTTTTCACCACCAAGTTCGCCTGTGGTCTCTTCCGGGAGCAGAAGAGCGGGCGCATCATAAATACATCCTCTCTGGCCGGACTGGGTATGACCTTCGGGCAGGCGAATTACGGCGCCGCCAAAGAGGGCATTGTCGGCTTCACCCGGCAGGTATCCAGGGACATGGGCAGGTACGGCGTGACCTGCAATGCCATCACGGCCCAATGCCGGCACCAGGATGACGTTGAGCGATGAGCTGAAAGCCGCCTGGAAAAAAGCGGGCAGAGAGGCTGCCATCGCCATGATGGAGAAGATGGACCCCAACGACATCGCGCCGCTGGTCGTCTGGCTGGCATCCGACGCCGCCGCCAATGTAAACGGTCGCACATTCTATGTCCAGACGGGAACGGTGGCGCTGTTTTCAGAGCCGGTTCAGGAAAAGGCGCTGGTTAAAATCGGCGGCTGGACGATAGATGAGCTGTTCGACTTCATGCCCAGCACGCTGGCAGCCGGACTGGTAAATCCGGCACCACCGAAGGCGGAGTAAGGCTATAATAGGTTTTCATCCTCACCCCACCCTCTCCCATCAAGGGAGAGGGAGAAGGGGAGGGGTAAAAATTAGTTATAGCAATCTATTGACAGGCTGAATCTGTTGTGATACTATCTCGTTTCGTGAAGTTCAAAATGCAGACTCAGGCTCGCTACTTTAATTTCTTTTTCTTCTTTTTCTTTAGCCTGCCTGCCGGTGAGCCTGGGAGCACATTGAACTAAACTAGAGAGCAGGAACAACATAAAACAGAAAGCAAAAGCCTCCCAGGCGGGAGGCTTTTTTGTTAAGGGAGCAGATTAAGGCATTACGCTATGGCAGATAGAGAGACAATACCGCAGCTCATCAAGAGCAACTACGAAAACTGGGGCCAGAGGACCGCCATGTCCATGAAGCACCGCGGCATCTGGCAGCGGTATAGCTGGAAAGAATACTACGAAAATGTGAAATACTTCTCGCTGGGACTGATAAGCCTGGGCTTTAAGCCCGGGGACGTGGTCTGCATCATCGGCGATAATGAGCCGGAATGGTTCTGGGGAGAGTTCGCGGCTCAGGCTGCCGGCGGTATCGCCACCGGCATTTTCGTCGATGCTATACCTTCTGAGGTGAAATATGTTGCCGCTCACTCCGGCGCCAAATTTGCTATAGTCAATGACCAGGAGCAGACCGACAAGTTCCTGGAGATTAAAGATGAGTTGCCTTCACTGAAGAAGGTGATTTACTGGGACCCGAAAGGCCTGAAAAACTACGATGACCCCATCTTATCAGCTTCGCCGAAGTGATAAAGCTGGGCAAAGAATACGAGAAAAAGCATCCGAAATTATTCGAGCAGAATGTGAAGAAGGGGAAGGGGGATGACATTGCCTTTATTTACTATACCTCGGGTACCACCGGTTTGCCCAAAGGAGCTGTGATTACCCACAAGGCGCTGATAAATACCGCTCGGGGATTTGTCGGCCGTTTTCCGTTTACAGGTAACGATGATTTGGTCTCCAACTTTCCGCCGGCCTGGGTGGGCGACAGCTTTTTTGCCACCGTTCCCCATCTGCTGACCGGAGCCAGGCTTAACTTTCCCGAGGAGCCGGAGACCATCGCTGAAGATACGCGGGAGGTCGGCCCCGACTTCGTCATATATGGCCCGCGTCAGTGGGAGAGCCTGGTCAGCGAAATCCAGGTGAAAATAACCGATGCCAATCCCATAAAGCGCTTCTTTTATAACCTGTTTATGCCCGTAGGCTATAAGATTGCCGATCTGAACTTTGAGGGCAAGAAACCGGACTTGTTCTGGCGGGCGCTGCACGGCATAGCTTACGCATTTCTTTTTCGACCGCTCAAGGATAAGCTGGGGTTGGTTAAAGCCAGGTTGGCTGTTACCGGCAGCTCGGTGCTGAGCCTGGATACCTTCCGCTTAATACATGCCATAGGCATTGAACTGAGGCAGAACTATGCCAGCACCGAAGCCGGCTTTATCTCGTCTCATGGCAAGGGGGAGATTGACTTCCAGAGCGTGGGCAGGCCGGCGACCGGCGTGGAAGTCAGGGTGACTGATGAAGGGGAACTGCTGGTTAGAAGCGATTGTCTTTTCAAAGAATACTATAAAGACCCGGAGAAGACGGCGGCTGTGGTGGTAAACGGCTGGTGCCGTACCGGTGATGCGGTCAACATCAATGACCAGGGACATCTGATATTCATGGACCGGGTGGAGCACATGGGAGAGCTGGCTTCCGGCACCAAGTATGCGCCTCAGTATATCGAGGGCAGGCTCAGGTTCAGTCCCTATATCAAGGATGCCATGGTTGTGGGCGGCAAGGACAGAGACTTCGTCGGCGCCATAGTCAATATGGATTTCGCCATGGTGGGCAAATGGGCTGAGCGCAACGGCATCCCCTATACCACTTTCGTTGACCTGTCTCAGAAAAAAGAAGTTGCCGATTTGGTGCAGAAGGACTTGATCCGGGTGAACAGCTATTTGCCGGAGGGTTCCAGGGTCAGGAAATTCGTCCTGCTGCATAAGGAGTTCGACGCGGATGAAGCCGAGCTTACCCGGACCAGAAAGCTGCGACGAGACTTTGTGGAGCAGCGGTATAAAGACTTGATTGATGCCATGTACGGCGATAAAAAGAACGTGACTGTTGAGGCACCCGTGACATACAGGGACGGTAGAAAGGGTGTGGTGAGCACGGCTATCAACGTCAGGCAGGTGAATTAAATGGCTGAACTGCTTCAATATACGATTACCGGCTTAGCCGTGGGCATGGTTTATGCGCTTATTGCCCTGGGTTTTGCCTTAATCTGGAAGTCCAGCAGCGTGGCTAATCTGGCACTGGGGCAGCTGGTGTTGATTTCCTCCTGGTTTACCTACGGGATGCTGGTGCAGGCCAAGTTTCCTTACTGGATTGGATTGCCGCTGACTATTCTCTTTGCCATATTCCTGGGCTGGGTGATTGAGCGATTCACTCTGCGTCCGCTGATTGCCCAACCGATACTGGCGCTGATAACGGTAACGCTGGGTGTGGCCTACTTTCTTGAAGGCGTGGTGACTTTCGTCTGGCCCATGAGTGTGGCTGCTTTGCCCCGCCTTTTCCCCAAGCAGCCCATTCATATCGGCCCGGCGGTAGTTTCTCAGGAATATCTCTGGGCGGCGGTCATATCGCTGGTTCTCTTCGGTCTGTTGTCCTTGTTCTTCAAATATCACAAGATGGGCATTGCCATGAGGGCCACTGCCGATGACCAGATGGCGGTTCAGGCCTGTGCTATTCCGGTGACCAGTGTCTTCTCCATGTCATGGATTTTTGCCTGTATAGTGGCTGCTATCGGTGGCGTTCTTGTCTCCAGCATCGGCGGCGTTACCTTTGGGCTGGTTGAGACCGGGCTGAAATCGTTCTCGGTGGTGATACTCGGCGGCCTGGATTCATTTATCGGCTGCATGGTGGCCGGGCCGATAATAGGGCTGTGCGAGAACCTTGGCGGCGGCTATCTCACGCCGCTGATTGGGCCCGGGATTAAAGACATCATACCGTTCATTATCATAATAATCGTTATGATTATTAAGCCTTACGGGCTTTTTGGCGAGACGCGGATAGAGAGGATATAAGTAATGGATTTACCCAGCGGTACGCGTAATTACGATTATGCCAGAGACATGGCTGTCTTGCGGACCAAGACCCATTGGG
>CAVSBU010000018.1:0-43702 GCA_963726215.1 uncultured Chloroflexia bacterium | reverse complement strand
TCACTGACTGCCTCTTGCAGCATGGTGCCAGGCGTGTCTACGCCATAGACGTCGGCTACGGTCAGCTCGACTACAAGCTGAGGCAGGACCCCAGGGTAGTTGTCATGGAAAGGGTAAACGCCCACCACCCTTTCTCATTACCGGAAAAGGTGAATATAGCCACTATAGACTTGTCCTTCATCTCCGTGACCAAGGTAATCCCCAATGTCATAGGCCATCTTACACAACCTGGTTACATAATAATATTGCTTAAGCCGCAATTCGAGGCAAAAAGAAAAGAGGTGCCTAAAGGCGGCGTAATCAAAGACCCGCAGGTTCACGCCCGGGTTCTCGGCCGCTTCATCGTCTGGGCAACCGAGCATGACTTAAGACTGCGCGGGCTGGCTGCCTCGCCTATACTTGGTGCCGAGGGCAATAAGGAATTCTTGATACTATTAAACCCGAGCTAAAGGAAATCATAAGAGATTATTCGCTGATGTAGTAGCGAGGCTTTAGCCTCGCTACAGGCGACCCTAAAGGGTCGCCACTACATTGGACATAAATTATCAATGAATACTCTCATGATATGAAAAGAAACTTTACCCTCACAGTCGATAACCTTCGGCTTCCCGGCGAGGTCTATCTTCCAGAGACCTCTAAAAGACCTTGCCCGGCACTGTGCCTGTGCCACGGCATCCCTTCCGGACAGCCCGGCTCAAGCGATGACAGAGGCTATCCGGGACTAGCTGAAAGGTTCTGTGCCGCCGGCTTTGTCACCCTGATTTTCAACTTCCGCGGAGCCGGCCTGGCTCAGGGCAACCTGGACATGATGGGCTGGACGCGAGATTTAGAGGCTGCCATCGACTATCTAGCCAGCATGGAAGAAGTCGATAAATCGCGCCTCTGCCTTCTCGGCTCCAGCGCAGGTGCTGCCGTCAGCGTTTATGTCGCCGCCAATGACCCCAGGGTGTCTTCTCTGGTAACCTTCGCCTGCCCGGCTGAATTCGGTTTTCTGACCGACAAACAGCGCGCCAGGGCTACCATAGACCACTTCCGCAGCATCGGGGTGATAAGAGATAAGGACTTTCCGCCTTCGATAGACGAATGGCTTGACGGCTTCAACACAGTTTCGCCGCTTCACTGGATAGGCAGAATCTCTCCCCGTCCCCTCCTCCTGATTCACGGCGATAAAGACGACCTGGTGCCCGTAGAACACGCCCACAGGCTCTACAAACAGGCCAGAGAGCCTAAGGAACTGGTCATAATCCCAGACGCGGGACACAGGCTGCGCCTGGAAGAAAAAGCCATAACCACCGCCCTGGACTGGCTGAAGGCAAAATCCACCATGATACCCCTTGAAATCTACATTCACTATGATAGCGGCACGGACTATTGACAAGGTGCCAGAATATGACTATATTTTGCACAGCGTATACGAAACAATTTTGCATAATAATCGTTAACCAAATCAACGAGAGGAGGTAAAGATGTTTTGTAGGAACTGCGGCAAAGAGGTGGCACAAACAAGCTGTTTTATGCGTCTCGTGTGGCTGTGCACCATCCAGTGGCAGAAATTTCTGTCAGAACTGTGGTAAGCCAACTGACCCTACTGCAGAAGTATGCGTCAAGTGTGGCGTCCCCCTGGCTGCAGAGGGAGCAAAGTCCAAAATAGTTGCCGGAATACTGGGCATAGTCGTCGGTGGATTCGGAGTCCATCGCTTTTATCTCGGCTATATTGGCATAGGCATTGCCCAGATTTTTGTTACGCTTATCACATTCGGGGCTGGTGCCCTATGGGGATTTATTGAAGGGATTCTGATTTTAGTCGGCACATCCATAACAAAGGATGCTAAAGGCAGACCTCTAAAAGAAGGATAAAAAGCCCAGCAATGCCAACCTGAACGTAGGGACAGGTCTTTAGAGGTTCTACTCGAAAGTGGTTGCTACTACAATCCCATTGTGGTAGCATTATATCATGGATTGGCTCAATTGGCTTTCTTCGGAAATACCCGAACCTATACAATGGATACTTGCCCTCGCTACATTTCTTAGCATCATCTTTGGGATATTCCGATTTATAGGGAAACTAATGAAGCCAGTTTTGGAATTACGTACAAGTACGAGGAATGGGATTTTAGAATGTGAAATCTTCAATATGCCGAGGAAGAATAAGCTACTAAATATTTTATTCGGGAAGAGAAAGGCAATCGAGGATTTTGGTATAGCTTATTTGATAGGTAAAGAGGAGGATAGTAGGTTTATTGTAGCGAGTGGGGAAATACATGAGAATTTTATACGATTACCAGTTTGTGATTATAAAGGGGACAATTTTGATATTAAACCAATACAATACGGTACAAGAGACGAACCCTTGGATGATGGGAAATACATAATAGTTATTGAATCTTATAATGGTAGCGACAAGATTGCCGAATGGATAAGAACCTTCATGGTTAAAAGAATAGGGGGGAAAATAGATATGGTGTGGGTAGAAAATATATGGTGTGAGTGAGATGATGAATTGTAAATATTGCAATTCCATAAATGTCAAAAAGTTTGGCACTTTCAATGGCATACAGCGTTACTACTGTAACGACTGCAACCGCAAGTTCGTGCCGAACACAGCCCTGCCTTATATGCAAACGCCAGTAGAGCAAGTGGCTTTAGCTGTTAGTCTGTATTACGATGGCTTGTCGCTAAACGCCATCCGCAGGAATCTAAAGCAAGCCTATGGCGTTTATCCTTCCGATTCCACAATCTACAGTTGGGTGACACGATTCACCAGAGAAGCCATAGACAAGACCAAAGACCTCAAGCCGCATTTAGGTGAGGTTTGGCTATGTGATGAAACCGTAATCGACATCAACGGAGAAAAACACTGGCTTTGGGACATCATAGACATTAAGACGAGATTTCTTGTAGCTTCGCACATCTCGCTCAAAAGAACGGTTGACGATGTAATTATCCTGATGCACAAAGCCAATAGGCGGGCTGGCAAATACCCCAAAGTGATAATGACCGACAGCCTTAACGCTTACCTAGACGGTATATCGCTATCATTCGGAAATCAGACAAGGCATCTTCGGGTAAAGAAATTCACGGTGAAGCCGAATAACAATATCATTGAAAGACTGCAAGGCACTGTCAAAGGCAGGACAAAGGTTATGCGTGGCTTAAAGAGCCATGAGACCGCTAAACTGATTATGGAAGGCTTCATAGTCCACTACAACTTTATCAGACCGCACCAGTCGCTAGAAACAAAAGCCGACAGGTACGTTACGCCAGCAGAGAAGGCAAGAGTGGATTTGCCCTGCGAAGACTGGCTGGGGATGATTAAATACGTCAGAGAACCAGAGGTTAGAACCGCAGCTTTTGCTCCAATACCCTTTGGAACGTTGCCATTGACCAGAGAGCAAATCGCTCGTCAAAAAGAGAGACTAAAGAAACGCAAGATTAGGGCAAAACTATATCGGGCTAGAGCCAAAGCCAAACCTGCCCCAAAGCAGATAGTAGTCTCACGACATATACGGAGGATAAAAAGAATCGGTTAGAATGTTTTTTATAATTTTACATATATTGCAAACAAGTTCGTTATCAGTGGCAGATAGGGCATTTATTATGTTCTATATTATGTTGTGTTTTAGTGGTATTGTGATTGCTTTGATATTCCTAGTTTTCGCAGGTATAAAAATAAGAAAACTTAAAAGGTTAATCACCAAATATGGAGTGAAAGATTGATTGAATCTTATTCCATAAACCAATAAGTCCAGCAATGTCAATGATGGCTATGATGATGATTAAATACCAAATAGGAATCTCACTTTTGAATAGCAAAACTACACTATTTATTAATAACCCAATAACGATGTCTATTAGGACGACTATAGGTATTAAGAGTAAGTTTTCCCATTTCATAATCAACACACAAATAATTATGTAGGTGAATTATAATGGAAATTACACCAAAGAAACCAGCATCAATTGAACAGCATCCACCTTATTGTACATGCGTTGACTGTGCACAATGGAGATTAAAGGATAAGTGGCATGACCACCCAGTAACTTGTGCTTGTTCAGAGTGCCTTCGCAATAAGTTTCCACAAGGTCTGCATAAAGGAAAAATACAGAAGGGAAATAAATAAAAAGATGAAAGCAACCACTTTCGAGCAGAACCTCTAAAGACCTGTCCCTACATATTAAAGGGGGAAAACATGGACAAGATGATTGCCTACTGTGGAATAGTCTGCACCGAATGCCCGGCATTTGAGGCGACTCAGAAAAACGATGACGCCAAAAGAAAAAAGACCGCCGAGGCCTGGTCCAAGCAGTACAAGATGGACATTAAACCGGAGGACATCAACTGCGACGGCTGCAAGTCCGAGGGCAAAAGGCTTATCGGTTACTGCAATATTTGCTATATGAGAAAATGCGGCCAGGGAAAGCGATTGAGAACTGCGCCTACTGCGATGAATACGCCTGCGAAAAGCTGACCAAATTCTTCGCCATGGCACCACATGCCAAGGCATCGCTCGAAGGAATCAGGAAAAGCCGCTAGCCAGAGTTGAGCCTTTAACTGTCATTGCGAGCCAAGCGCGCAATCCCCAGAAAAGTCAAAAACCAAAATGACAGATAAAAATGCGATAGCGAAAAGTGGGTATCTGGGACAGATATGCCGACTTTGTTTACCGCGTAGCCACCGGAGGCAAGAGACGTAAAATCCTGACCACGCCGGTAGCGGCGCTTATCTTCTTCGGCATCGTAGTCCTTTTTGTCTTCGCCTCCTTCTGGCTGGATAAATGGCTTACCTGCCTCCATTTCGGCTCGACCTGGTGGAGCCTGGGGCTATCCTGGCTCCTTATCATCGTTGGCTTCATCATCATGTTCTGGCCGGTCATAGCCTTCTTCAGCACCAGAGGCACGCCGGTGCCCTTCAACCCACCACCTAAGCTGATTACCAACGGACTCTACGCCTATGTCAGAAACCCTATGCTGCTTGGTCTGTTCATATTTATGCTCGGGCTGGGGGTCCTGTTCGGCTCGCTGTCCCTCATCTTCATCTTCACCCCGCTGTTCATAGTGCTTAATGTCCTCTACCTTAAAGCCATTGAAGAGAAGGAGCTGGAGAAAAAGTTCGGCAAGGAATACCTGGAATACAAGAAAAGGGTGCCCATGTTCATTCCCAAGCCTAAGAAGTAGCCACGAGGCTTTAGCCTCGTGGGCACGACCCTAAAGAGTCGTGGCTACATTGGTTGGCGCATAATCTATGCCTGAAAAAGTCTTCAATCTCTAGGTCTTTTTCTTGCCCTTCGAGTGCCGCCTCAGAAAATCGAGTATTATCCTGGTAGCTTCTGCCGCTGCTCACCGAAGAAGCCATGGCCTGCGTTTTCCAGAATAACCAGCTCAGCATTTGGTATCCTGGAAGCTAGAATCCTCGAGTTCTCGGCTGGAATAATCCTGTCAGCATCGCCGGCTATAACCAGTGTCGGAGCCGTGATTTGGGGCAGCCGGTCATAGGTATCATGGGTCGCTATCGCCTGTGCCTGGCATGCAAAACCATGAATCGGCGTGGGATATTTCGAAGTGATGGCTACATACATTTCAACAGCCTCGGGGTTCTTATCGATGAATTCCTGAGTCCACAACCAGGGCACCGTCTCCTGGCTCGCTCCTCCACTGGCAATTTTGCCATTTCCGGGCTGAGAAGGAACGCCAGCGCTTCCGGGGTGGGCAGTATCGCCTTTGTTCCCCCGCAGAGGGTGCAGCCCAGTATGAGGCTTATTACCTTGTCAGGATAATTAAGTGCCAATTCCTGAGCAATCATGCCGCCCATAGAAATGCCAAAAACATGTGCCGAGTCAATGCCGATGGCGTCGAGCAATCCCTTGGCATCATCGGCCATCATCTTCATGGTGTAGGGTATATCCGGCTTGTCGCTCCGCCCGGTACCCCGGTTATCAAAGGAAATCACGCGGTACTCCTGAGAAAGTGGAGGAATCAGGGTCGCCCAGTGTGCAGAGTACTGACCATAGCCCATGATTAAGAGAAGTGCTTCCCCATCGCCATGGCTCTCATAGTAGATATTGATATCGCCGACTTTTGCCGTAGGCATCTCACACCTCCCTGGTTTTGAATACCACGCCGACCATTTTACACCAACCAGGTCATTAAGGTCGATATAGTACATGTAGCACTACGAGATATTTTCAGCTAATATGTATATCATGGACTCCATAATTTACGAAGACACCCCGCGCTATGACGTATATCTCAAAGCCATTATGGTGCTGCCCGTGTTCTTCATCATTTTCGGTATATATTATCTAATCACCGCCCAAGTCGAGGCAGCGATTGGCATGTTTGCCACAACCCTGCTTATGGCTGCCATCTACTGGGCAATATTCCCCCGAAAATACCTCATACTCGATAGCAAGTTCAAAATAGTCCTCGGAGGACCATTCTCTTTCAATATTCCCTTCGATAACTTAGAAACCGCCAGAGAGCCTGAGGGTGCAACCTTCGGCATCAACTTCCCCACCTGCTTCTCAAACGAGCGCACCGTGCAAATCATCAGGAAAAAGGGCTGGTATGTAAATATAACCCCCAGCGACCGCGCCCTGTTTCTGGACAACCTGAATAAAGCGCTGAATGAATGGAGGAGAAACAACTTAAGGTAATGTTCGATGTCATTGCGAGTCCTTCCACCGAAGGACGTGGCAATCTCGGTCACTTTCCCTGTCATTCTGAGGGAGTCCCTTCACCTTGTCATTCTGAGGGAGCGCAGCGACCGAAGAATCTCGGCGGGGGTATGGGGATTCTTCGCTACGCTCAGAATGACAGTGGGGGTAGACGGGAGCATCCGCTCCCGTGGGGAAACATGTAGTCGCGAGGCTTTAGCCTCGCTGACCTCGACCCTGAAGGGTCGAGGCTACATGTACGAGTCGAAAATGGCATAATGTGAGGATCTGATGAAACCGGTTGAATGGCTGGGCAACAAACTTAAAATCATCGACCAGACACAACTGCCTGGCAAGCTGGCCTTTGTCGAGCTCCGCGACTATACCGAGGTCGTCGCCGCCATCAAGGAGCTGAAGGTGCGCGGTGCGCCGGCCATCGGCGTAGCCGCCGCCTACGGCATCGCCCTCGGCGCCCGGAATATAAAGGCTGAGAATAAGGCAAAGTTCCTCAGCCAGCTCGATAAAATCCTGCAGGCCTTCGCCGCCGCCCGGCCCACGGCGGTCAACCTGTTCCGAGCCATCGACCGCATGAAAAAGGCGGCAGAAACAGCCGGCGATGTCACCAAGATAAAGCAGGCGCTCATCGACGAGGCGAAGGCAATTCACGCCGAAGAGGAAGCTGCCACCGAGCGTCTCAGCCGGCTCGGCGCCGAGCTGATTAAAGACGGCTTCACCGTACTGACCCACTGCAACACCGGCCCCTTAGCCACTGCCGGCTACGGCACGGCTTTGGGCGTCA
Organism: uncultured Chloroflexia bacterium; assembly: GCA_963726215.1. Classification (GTDB taxonomy): domain Bacteria; phylum Chloroflexota; class Dehalococcoidia; order GIF9; family UBA5629; genus 9FT-COMBO-48-23. Next base: position 36,250 of record CAVSBU010000018.1, on the reverse strand, counting down.
TCAAAGCCGCCACAGAGCAGGGCAAGAAAATCGAGGTCATCGCCACCGAGACCCGCCCGCTGCTTCAGGGAGCCCGCCTCACCGCCTGGGAGCTGATGCAGGAGAACATACCGGTAACTCTGATTACCGATTCCATGGCCGGCTATTTCCTGAGCCGGGGCAAGGTAAACTGCGTCATCGTCGGCGCCGACCGGATTGCCGCCAACGGCGACACCGCCAACAAAATCGGCACCTATACTTTAGCCGTGCTGGCTAAAGAAAACGGCATCCCCTTTTACGTGGCAGCGCCCACCAGCACCATCGACCTCTCTTTGAAATCCGGCGATGAAATCCCCATCGAGGAACGCAACCCCGAAGAGGTAACCAGCATCAAGGGCAGTGCGCCTGGCGCCGAAAGGCGTCACCGCCGCCAACCCCGCCTTCGACGTCACCCCCCACAAATACATAACCGCCATCATCACCGAAAAAGGCATCGTCAGGAAACCGTATGCGAATAGTCTGAAAAAGAGTTATAATTGAGAAATGAGCAATGGCGTGACTGAGGACCACAAAAGAAAAGGCTCGCCAGGAAATAGCCAAGCTGGTTGAGAAATATCAAAGCCTATCCGCACACAGCAATCAAAAAGTACACCGAAGCTCAAACTAGAAGGGTTTTTATTGAGCCTTTATTTAGCGCCCTGGGTTGGGATATCTACGGCGGAGAGGAAGTGGTTGAGGAAGTTAAAGCAGTTGCTGGACGAGTAGACTATGTCTTTAAGCTGCACGGAGTCTCTCAGTTCTATTTAGAGGCTAAACCACTGCGGGCTGAACTGACCAAGTCCGAATACATAAAGCAAGCAGTTACCTATGCTTACAATAAGGGAATAACCTGGGCAGTCCTCACCAATTTCGAAGGGTTAAGGATTTATAATGCGCAAACAGGACGTCCTTTCATAACTCTTTCCTGTGATAATTACCTAACTAGCTTTGATGACCTGTTGCTCCTATCCAAAGAATCACTTGAACGAAATGCTCTGAACGAAAGAGCAGAGAAATATGGAGCGCTTCCCCCGCGATTAGGCATAGAACGCCAACTCTATAATCAACTCCGCCAGTGGCGTGAAACCCTATTTACTCAGATTTACCACTATAATTCAAATCTAAGCTACAACCAGATAGACGAAGTTATCCAACGGCTCTTCAACCGCCTTATCTTCATTCGCACTTGCGAAGACAGAGGGATAGAAGACAGGGTTTTGCTCGGTGCTCTCCATGAATGGCGAAGCAGCGGTCGCAAGGGGGAACTTATTGAAGTATTGCGCCGTATCCTCAGAGATTTTGACGGTTACTATGATAGCGACCTTTTCGCTCTTCATCTCACTGACAAGGTGTTCATCGATAGCGTAACCATCGAGGGTATCATTGATGGACTATACGAAGTCCGAGGCGGTATTGCTAACTACGACTTTTCACTCATTGATGCCGATGTGCTGGGTACAGTCTACGAGCAATACCTAGGACATGTAGCCACCGTAGTCAAACAACGAGCTAAAGAAGCCCAAGCCACGGATGGATTTAGGCTTCCCTTCAGAGCCAACCTTTGAGCTTACCGCCAAGAAGCAACATCGAAAAGAGCAAGGAATCTACTATACCCCCAGATTTGTAACCGACTACATAGTTAAAGAGACCGTAGGTCACTTCCTCAAAGAGCGCAGCCACAACGAAATAATAAACATCAAGATTTTAGACCCAGCCTGTGGCTCAGGTTCCTTCCTGATTCGTGCCTATGATGAACTCCTAAACTATCACGCCTGACCAGCGTGGCAAGCCCGTGTCCGAGCTTGACCAATGGGAACGCCTGCCCATTCTTACCGGCAATATCTTCGGTGTTGACCTGGACATGCAAGCAGTCGAGATAGCTCGCCTTAATCTGCTACTTCGCAGCCTGGCAAGACGAGAGACTCTGCCCAGTCTCGCCGATAATATCCGTCGGGCAATTCGCTTATCTCAGGCACCGAGGAGGAGCTTAAAGGTTACTTTGGACGTAAGTGGCGGGAGAGGAAGCCTTTCAACTGGGAGCAGGAATTTGACGATATTATGGCTAAAGGTGGCTTTGATATAGTTATAGGCAACCCACCATACATTGGTTTCCACGGTTTCACAGACCAAAAAGACTTCCTCAAAGACATGTACGATTCCGCTCAAGGCCGGTTTGATGTATATCTACCGTTTATCGAAAGAGGTGTGACACTTTTGAAGGAAGGTGGGTTTTTAGGATTCATATGCCCAACTAATTTCATGAAGAGACAACATGGTCAAGCCTTAAGGAAATTATTAAAGACCGATTACAAGATTCTGCAAATAGTAGATTTCCAGCATCAACAAATTTTCGAGGGAGCTTTGAACTACACGTGTATTCTCATTATTCAGAAATTCAAGCCTACCTCTACGCACTTCATAACTTACATCCCTGAGAGAATAGACGGAGACGGATTCAAAATAGAACAAGATACTTTACAAGATGATGGATGGATATTTAGAGCCAAAACGTATGAACAAATCGTGACAAGTATTCGAACACGAGCAAATATACCTCTAGGCGAATTAACAGAAAGCATCTCAGAAGGTATAGTAACCGGGAAAAATGAGGTTTTCGTCTTGCCTATCAATCTGGCTAATAAGCTGGGACTGGAAAAAGAACTTCTGAAGCCAGCTATGCAAGGAAAGCAAGTCCAGCGGTACTTTAACGAACAAACGGAACACGTTGTTATATATCCCTATCAGAGCAAGGAAAACCAGACGGAGGTTATCTCAGAACATGATTTGATGCATCACTTCCCGATGACTTGGGATTACCTGTCTTCTAGCAAGCAGAACCTAAAGGGACGACAATATTTCGATAAATCAGCGAAGGCCTGGTACGAATTATGGTGCGAACGTACTTTTGGTCAACAAGCAACTAACAAGATAATTGTCCCTGAGCTATCCTCAAGCAACAGGTTTGCCCATTGCGACAAATCCATATTCTATTTAGACACAGTCTGCGGATTATCCCCAAAAATAAATCCCATAGAACATATCTATACTTGCTGGGTCTCTTAAACTCTTCTCTCTTGGAATTCTATTACAAACAGACCACCGTACCTAAGGCTGGGGGGTTTTATATTTACAAAACTATGTTTTTGAAGAAACTGCCAATTCGCCGCATTGACTTTAGCAACCCCGATGAGAAAAAGATGCATGATGATTTAGTGGCCTTAGTAGAAAAGATACTGGAGCTAAATAAGCGCCTGGCACCAATCCGTAACACGCCGTGCAACGAGCGCGATGAACTGCTGCGGGAAACCGAACGCACCGACAAAGAGATAGATAACCTTGTCTACGACCTCTATGGACTGACAGAAGAGGAGAGAAAGATAGTCAGGGCAGTAACAAATGAGTAGCAAGGAATTTAATGCTTATATTGATGAATCTGGTGACGAGGGGTTCAAAGAAGGTTCGTCACAATGGTTCATCATCTCTTCCGTCGTAGTTGGCCGAGATAATGACCAGAACGTCGCCACAGCAATTAATGACATCAAATACCGCCTGTGGCAAACACAAACAACACAACCCCTGCATTGGGTAAAACTAGACCATAAAAGGAAACGGGTTGCTATAAGTGAAGTAGCCAAACGTAACTTTGTCCTTTTTTCGTCGCTCTGGAAAAGAAATACCTGGACAGGAAAAGATTCGATTCCCATTATGAGCACGAAAACAGAGCTAAATTCAGATGGGCAATGTATTTTTATGCAGCTAAACTTCTAGTCGAAAGAGTTTGCAAATATGCTGACCGAGAGGGTGCAAAAGTCAACTTGATATTTGAGAACAGGAGCTCAATAAGTTACAGGGATTTGCGCGATTACCTCACACTCATGACAGTTTATCCAGGACCTTATAGAAAACCAACCATCAACCAAGAAACTATAAAATCCTTAGAAGCAAAGAATAAGCAAACCCGAAAACTGCTCCAGGTAGCTGATATATGTTCAGGTGCATTATATGATGCTTTTCAGATAAATCAGTATGGTGATGTGGAGGACTCATATTTAATGAGCTTAGCAGATAAGTTTCACCGCGTTGATGGCAAGCTCTGGGGCTATGGACTGAAATTATTTCCGAGGTCTGCTAAGCAAATTCAACAGGAGTACGATTGCTACGGCTGGATGGCAAAAATTTAGGCAGACCCTAGGCGGGAGGTTCCGGCGCTTTCGCGTTGCCGTCTATCCGACGACCTCCCGTGTACCCTACGCATATCTGCCATACATAATCATAGACTATGAGATGCATTTTGTCAATACTTCTGAGACACTAAAAAGGGGGAAACATGCAACCTGAATTGATGCTAGTGGTGATAACGGTATGGCTGTTTATACTGTGGTTCGGCTCCATTGCACTGGAAGCCACCGGCATGGAGCGGTCGAGAGCCCGCTTTCAGGCGATGTCGGCGCTCACCGGCACGGGCTTCACCACGCGGGAGGCGGAGAACATCGTCGGCCATCCCAGGCGCCGCCTGATAGTCGGCTGGATGATGTTTTTGGGCAGCGTTGGCATTATCCTGTTCTTGCTTATCCTGCTGGTGATAATCGTCGTCGGCATAAAACCAGCTAAGCCGACATCAGCGGTCACCCTCGTCCTTTCGGCTCTGCCGGCAGTCGCCTTAATGGTGCTTTACTGGATAGGTGTCCTGGACAAGCTGGCCACTAAAATAGTCAACTGGTTGAAACGCACCGGATATTTCAAGCCCGAGCTATCGAACACGGAGATAATTTACCAGGCGGGCGACTACAGCCTGGCACGCCTGACTATCGGCAAGGCAGCGCCGGAGGTCGGCTCCAAAATCAGCGATACCAGCCTGGCAAAGGACAATATCAAGGTACTGGCTATCGAAAGAGGCGATAAGGTATTGTTTTATCCGGAAGCTAAAGAGATTGTGCAGGCTGGAGACCACCTGATTTATTACGGTAGAACAGATGAGATAAGTGAAGCAAGTCAAAAATAAAAAGTTAAAGACCAAAATGCCAAAGGTACATTCTTCGACAGGCTCAGAATGAGCGGACGAATTAAGTTCAAAGCTAAAGAATAAGATGACAAAAAAAATGGGAGATTGCCACGCGGATTCTTCGACAGGCTCAGAAGAGCGGAGACGGAATGACTCGCAATGACAGGTAAATAACTTCTAATAAGGAGGTTTGAATATGGCTGAAGCGAAAGTCGGCATTATCGGCGGCAGCGGGCTGTACCAGATAGAGGGCTTGACCGAAACAAAGGAAATAAAAATCAAGACGCCCTTCGGCGACCCGAGCGACGCTATTACGCTGGGCAAGCTGGAAGGCGTGAAGGTCGCCTTTCTGCCCCGTCACGGTAAAGGACATCGCATCAGCCCCACCGAGCTGCCGTCAAAAGCCAATATCTACGCCATGAAGACTCTCGGCGTGGAATGGATATTCTCCGTAGCCACCGTCGGCAGCCTCCAGGAGAAAATCAGGCCGCTGGATATAGTTATACCCGACCAGATTATCGACCGCACCTTCCTCCGGCAGGATACCTTCTTCGGCAGGGGCATAGTCGGGCATGTACCCTTTGCCGACCCCTTCTGCCCTGTTCTCGGCGATATACTCCACGATTCAGCGCGTAAGCTCGAAATAAGGGCGCATGACGGCGGCACCTGCGTCGTCATGGAAGGGCCTCAGTTCTCCACCAGGGCTGAGTCCGAGCTTTACCGCTCCTGGGGAGCCGATGTCATCTACATGACCGGTCTGCCGGAGGCTAAGCTGGCACGAGAGGCGGAGATATGCTATGCCACCATGGCTGTGGTTACCGACTACGACTGCTGGAAAGAGACCTACGAGGTCGTGACTGTGGATATGGTCATAGACAATCTAAGGCGAGGCGTTGAAAATGTCAAGAGGCTTTTGAGGCATGCTATAACTTGCTTACCTCAAAAACGGAATTGTATTTGCTCCTGCGCACTGCAAAATGCCATAATCACCTCCCGGGAGCTTATACCGGAGCAGGTTAAGAAAGACCTGGCACCCATAATCGGCAAGTATATAAAGTAGAGAAATTGATGGCACCGAAAATTGAATTCAATTGTCTGCCCACGATTATAGGTAGCATGCCTCAGACTGACCCGAAGGAGGCTTGTTCTCTGGTGGCTAAATATCTGCCTGACCTGCCTGCCTGGCCGCAGCTGCCGAAGCGCTCGCATCTGGAGAATATGTATGCCCAGTTCAGCGAGGGCTTCCCCGGCATTGTGCTGGAAGGAGCTAAAGCCTATGTGGAACGTTCGGCGGATTTCGACAGCCAGTTGGAGCAGCTTTACAACGCGGATGCGGAGAATAACCCGGATAACTACGGCATCAGCGCCGAATATGCCGCCGGACTGCATGCCTTCCTGGCTCTAAAGGAACGCCATCCCAGAATGGTCAAGGGGCAGATAACGGGGCCCATCACCTGGGGGCTTATGGTCACCGACAGGGAACAGCGGGGCATACTTTATGACGACCTGCTGGCTGAGGCTCTGGCCAAGTTTCTGCGGCTGAAAGCCATGTGGCAGGAGAGGTTCTTACGCCAGATTGCGCCGGACACCATCATCTTTGTCGACGAGCCTTACCTGACTTCGCTGGGCACAGCCTTCGTCGCCGTACCTAATGAACAGGTGACAACTTTGCTTGAAGTAGTCTTGAGCGGCATTACAGGGCTTAAGGGAGTGCACTGCTGCGGCAGCACCGATTGGTCACTACTTCTGAAAAGCTCCACCGACATACTGAGCTTCGATGCTTATAACTACGCCGACTCGCTTGGCTGCTATCCGGCTGAGGTGAAAGCTTTCCTGGAGCGGGGCGGCAGCATCGCCTGGGGCATCATACCCAACGAAGAGGAGGCTGTGGCTCAGAGAATCTTTAGACAGCCTGTACGACCGGCTCGGCGAAGCCATGGCGCCGTTTACCCGGGACGGCTTGCCTTTTAAGCAGCTCGTGGCTCAGGGCTTGCTGACTCCGTCCTGCACGCTGGCGTCTTTGTCCGTTGAAGCTTCCGTCCGCGCCCTGGAACTGCTGGCCGAGCTTTCAGCCAGGGTCAGAAGAAAATACTCTGCAACAATGTAGGGTGAGGCTTTAGCCTCACCTCCATGACCCTAAAGGGTCATGGCTACATCCCTAGAGCAGAGAATCCGAGATTGCCACGTCGCTCGCGGGCCTCACAATGACAATGTGCAATTTGAAATCTCAAGCTAATTAAGAGATAATACGAGCTAACTTTGCAAAATTCGGAATATCAGGTGAAAAATTATGAACAAACGTAAAAGAATGGCCATGCTGAAGCATCGCAAACGCCGCAAGAAGCTGGAAGAGAGAAGAAAAATGATGGCGCTGGCTGGTGTTGCCGTTGGGGCACCTAAGCCAGCACCGGCAGGTAGCAGTCGCCGAGGCACCGGCACCGAAGAAACCGGCCAAGAAGAAGGCGGAAGCGGTAGCTCCCAAGCCAAAGGCAAAAGCTGCTAAACCAAAAGCAGTAGAGGAAGCACCCAAGAAACCGGTAGCCAAGAAGAAGGCTGAAGCACCGGCCGAAGCTGTCGCTGCCAAACCCAAGGCGAAGGCAGCTAAAGCCAAGGCTGAAGCCTGGCAAGGCGGCTAAGGCAGAAGAAGCACCGAAAGCCAAAGCAGCTAAGGCGAAGGTAGAAAAGCCTGCGGCAAAGGCGGCCAAAGCCAAGGCAGCGGAACACGGCAGAGGAGCCGAAAAAGCCCGCCCGAAAGAAGAAGGCCGAAACCACATAGACTTAATGGCCAGCGTCTATCTCTTAACCGGCAGCCCGGGTACAGGCAAAACTACCGTTATCAGACAGGCTATAGCCGGTTCAGAGGTAAAGGCCGGCGGCTTTTACACCGAAGAGATAAGAAGCGGCGGTATTCGGCAGGGCTTCCGTATTGTCACACTTGATGGGCAGGACGCCATACTGGCTCATGTCGATAACCCCAGCCGCTACCGGGTAAGCAAGTACGGCGTAGACATCCAAATCTGGACAACATCGGTGTTGCCGCCATTGATCGGGCAATAGAGGAAAGCGATTTAATAGTTATCGACGAAATCGGCAAGATGGAGCTGTTTTCGCCCCGCTTCAGTGAGGCAGTGCTCAAGGCGATAAACAGCGGCAAGAAAGTCCTGGGCACTATCATGCTCAACCCGCATCCCTTCGCCGATGACGTAAAACGCCATCCCAATGTAAAAGTAATCGAGCTTACCCGGGCTAACCACGACCAGGTGCTAAAGAAATAATTGGACTGGCATGAAATAAACCTTATATGAAAATAATCTCTAAAGCCGATAGGCGATATTGATAACAATATACTGGAAGAGCTCAAGGAAAGGTTAAAACAAACCTTTGGCTGCCCGGTAGAGACAGTACACGAAGATTACAGCCTTGAGAAAGCCTATGATTCGAAGCGAAAGCAATACCTGGCTACAAAGCTTCTCTCCAGGCTGAAGAAATCGGGCGTGGCTAAAGATGAAAAGGTTCTGGGCATAGTCGATGTCGACCTCTACGCGCCGGGGTTGAACTTCATCTTCGGCCAGGCGGATATAGCCGCCGGGCGTAGCTATTATTTCTTTATCCCGTTTAAGGCAGGAATATTACGGCTTGCCTCCAGACGAAGCGCTTTTTCTGGACAGAGCTACCAAGGAGGCGGTTCATGAACTGGGGCACACTTTCGGACTGGAGCATTGCTCGAATGCTAAATGTGTCATGCACTTTTCCAACAGTTTAGCTGATACCGACTGGAAACAGGCGGCTTTTTGTAGCCGATGCCGCCCGAAATTGATAAAATGAACCGAAACCTTGTCATTCTGAGCGAAGCGAAGAATCTCAGTTAGACTGTGCCAAGCACTGTAGTCCCGACCCTTTAGGGTCGAGGACTCACGAGTGCTAAATGCCTCGGGGCTACAGGTTTAACACTTAAATAATGAATTAAAAGGAGGTATAAACGTATGAGAAAAGTAGCTGCCGTGGGCGTCGGGATGACGAAATTCAGCGGCAAGCAGGACAAGACAGCCGTCGAGCTGTTTGCCGAAGCCGCCATCGACGCCATAAACGAGTCGAACTTGAAGCCGAAGGATATCCAGGCACTGTTCATGGGCAACGCCCTGAGCGACTTCGCCGAGGGGCAGGCACAGCCGCAAGCCTTTGTTGCCGACTATATCGGTGCCTCACAATATCCCGGCCAACAGGTATGAAAATGCCTGCGCCTCATCCAGCGCCGCCTTCCGGGATGCCTTCATGTGGGTGGCTTCAGGATTTTATGACATAGTACTGGTCGGCGGTGCCGAAACCGCCGCCAAGATGGGCACGCCTCTGGCTACCAGGACCTTCGCCATGGCCAGCGACAGCCGCTACGAATACCCGGCCGGAATCACCTTCCCCGGCGTCTTTGCTTTGCTTGCCCACCTCTATGCCAAGAAATATGGCATGCCTCTGGAAAAGCTTAAGCAGACAAATGGCTCAAGTAACGGTCAATTCCCACTACTACGGTGCCCGCAATCCCAAAGCCCAGTTCCAGAAAGAGATAACCATTGATGATGTGCTGAACAGCTTTATGGTGTGCCAGCCCTTACAGCTCTACGACTGCTGCCCGTTCTCCGATGGCGGCTCGGCAGTGGTTCTAGCCTCGGAAGACAAGGCCAAAAAGCTGACCAATAAGCCTGTTTATCGTCGCCGGCGTCGGTCAGGCTTCAGCCGGCAACTTGCTCAGCCAGAAGGAGTACCTGCCGCGGCTCAGGTCCAGAGAGCTGGCTGCCGCGCAGTCCTATAAAATGGCGGGACTTAGCCCCAGGGATATAGATGTCATCGAGCTTCACGATTGCTTCAGCATAGCCACCATTATCGCCCTGGAAAGCCTGGGCCTTTTCGAGCTAGGCAAGTCCGGCGAGGCAGTGGAGAAAGGTGAGACCAGGATTGGGGGCAAGCTGCCCGTGAATCCTTCCGGCGGACTGAAAGCCAAGGGACATCCCATAGGCGCCACCGGCACGGCTCAAGTGTATGAGATAGTCAGGCAGTTGAGAGGCGAATGCGGTGAGCGCCAGGTCGAAGGCGCCAAGATAGGCATGACCGATACGCTCGGTGGCGACGGCGGCACGCTTTGTAACGTGATTCTGAAGAAGGGCTGGTATTAGGCCGTCGCCTAATTCACAAGGAGGTTAGAATTGGAACATAAACTCAATTTTAAACAATATAATGAGGCGCTGAAACAAAATAAGCTGCTGGGACTGAAATGTAAACAGTGTGGCACAGTCACCGTGCCGCCCAGAATAGCCTGCAGCAAATGCGCCAGCACCGATATGGACATCGTCGAACTAAGCGGCAAGGGCAAAATCCAGACTTTCACCACCGTGTTCGTGCCTCCGGAAGGGCGCGAAGGCGAATGCCCGTACGTTATAGTCCTGGCGGAGCTTGATGAAGGGCCGTGGATAATGGGCAACTTGACCGGCATCGACCCGAACAAGGTGACCATGGACATAATGGGCAAAAAGGTGAAGATGGGGCATGCTGTTTTCCCCGGGGATAAATACTCCGCCGGAGATGAAGCCCGACCGCTGTTCAGCCTCGAAGCCTGAGGCCAGTAGAAGCCATGTCAAAGCCGCCGGTCTCTGGTTGAGGTATTACTTAAACCTGAAACCTATGCCCATCATCCCCAAAAGGTGGAGCTGGTGCAGACCCAGATGTCCTTCCTCTTCCTCACCGGCGACTATGTCTACAAAGTTAAGAAACCGGTTGATTTAGGCTATCTGGACTACACCACGCTGGAGAAGCGCCGCTTCTTCTGCCAGCAGGAAATAGAGCTAAACAAGCGCCTCTGCCCGGACGCCTATTTAGAAGTCGTGCCCATAGTCAGCCGCCAGGGTCAAATACAGTCTTGGCGGCGAAGGGGAAATAATCGAATACGCCGTGAAAATGAAACAGCTCCCCGCAGACCGGATGATGGATAAGCTATTACCTCAGGACCTGGTGACCGAGCAGATGGTGGTCAGGGTAGCTGAGAAGCTGGCGGCATTTCACGATAAGGCCAGAACCAGCCCGGAGATTAGCGCCTACGGGAAACTGGAGGCGATTAAGATAAACACCGATGAGAACTTTGCCCAGACCGAGAAGTACATTGATGTTTCCATCCCTTCCAACAAATACAATCAAATCAAGGCTTACACCGATAACTTCGCTAAATCGAATAAGTCCCTGTTCGATAAGCGTGTCAAGGACGGCAAAATAAGAGACTGCCACGGCGACCTCCATGCTGCCCACGTTTGTCTGGCCAATGGAATCTGTATCTACGACTGCATCGAGTTCAACGACAGGTTCAGATATGGTGACGTTGCCTCCGAAGTCGCCTTCCTGGCTATGGACCTAGACCGTTTCCGGCATGCCGACCTGTCACAGGCTTTCGTCAATGCCTATGTCCGTTTAAGCCGGGATAAAGAGCTGCTTCAACTATTGAATTTTTACAAGTGCTATCGGGCGTATGTAAGAGGCAAGGTGAGCAGCTTCATGCTGGATGACCCTTACATCTCAGCGGAGGAAAAGACAGGTGTTCTGGCTGCTGCCAGGAGGTATTTCGAGCTTGCCGAATCATATATATGATATATTAAGAACGGAGTCAGCTAGACCTGACCAGACTAACGTTGTACATGTCAATAAGGAGTCAATAAATTGAGAAAGCCGTTTGCTGAATTTGTGGAAAACGAGCTGGGGACCGGTTTCTTGCTTATCGTTTGCGGCCTGCCCGGCACCTGGAAAACAGAGACGACTGAGGAAGTGTCCCGGATTAAGGGTTATCCGCTGCTTCGAACTGACCTGATTAGACTCGAGGTGCTGAAAAACGAGGACATATTTGATGAAAAAGTAGCCTCTAATATGGATAAACGGACGCTGGTCTATGACGAGATGTTTGCCCGAGCTGAAAAGATTCTGAGAAAGGGCGATGGCGTGATTCTGGATGCCACCTTCGTTACGCAGTCGTTAAGGAGACGTGCCGCTGCCATAGCCGCCAAACACAACCTGACCTTCATCATCATGCAGACGGACTGCCCGCAGGAAGTGGCCATCGCGCGGATATTAAAGCGTACCAAGGAAAATTATGAATCGAACGCACTAACTGAAGAAGCCTACTTAAGCAATAAAAAGAAGTTCGAAGAAGTAAATCTGGATGACTTAAAGGGCTCGTATCCTGACCTTAATATTATCCACTTCATAGTCGATACCCGTAACGACCAGCCTGAGGACTGGTACATCACCAACGTGCAAAAGAAATAGATGAAAATAGACTTACATATACATACCACATGTTCGGATGGTAATCTGCATGTAGACGAGGTCATCCGAGAAGCCAAGAAGAGAAATATCGATTTAATGTCGATAACCGACCACGATTCCATAGAATGCCAGAAAAAAGCCATCGTCTCTGGCTAAGAAATATGGCATAAATTATATTACCGGGATAGAATTGAATATTACATTCCAATATCCTCCCGAACCCGGCAAATCCATTTCTCTGGACTTCCTGGGATACCAGTTTGATATCGGCAACCGGGAGCTGAAGAATAAACTTAAATTGATAAGACAGCGCAGAGAGATAAGAGCTCGTGAAATTCTGGAGAAGCTGAATATTGAATTCGATAAGGAGAATATTGCCAGATTCGATGAGGCAGACATCAAGAAGATACAGGACAGCGTCGATGGTTCATTCGGGCGTCCCCACATAGCCAAGTATCTGGTGGAAAAAGGGATTGTCAGCAGTCTTCAAGAAGCATTTGATAGATATCTGGTCAGGTTGGATGTCCCCAAGTTTCCGCTTTCGCTGGCTGAAGCATCAATGTTAATCAGGAATGCCGGCGGCATACTGGTACTTGCCCACCCCAGTGACCCGCACGGGACATCCCTGGACAGCGTAACATCTGATTTAGAGGCGCAGACAAAGATTATCGAAGAATATATGCTGGAATACATTGATGGTATCGAGTGCTGGCATTCGAGAAACGATGCCAGGACCACTGCGCACTACATCGAGTTCACTAAAAGTCAGGACCTGTTCTTGACCGGCGGCAGCGATTGCCATCAGAAACCAATTATTATGGGCACGGCTGGATATACCTGATTATGTGGCGGAGCAGTTCATGTGATGGCAGTATGTTGTGTTCCAGTACTCCTTCATGCAGACAGATTTTAGATAAATTATAATAAGGAGTAGTCCATGAGTATAAAGAACTACGATGTTAAAGACACCTCCCTGGCTTCGGCCGGCAAGCTGCGCATCGAATGGGCCGGCCGCGAGATGCCGGTATTAAGGCTAATCAAAGAAAGGTTTGCCAAGGAAAAGCCTTTGAAAGGTGTTCGCATCTCCGCCTGCCTCCATATCACCACAGAGACAGCCAATCTGGCTTTAGCCCTGAAAGAGGGTGGCGCCGAGCTAGTTTTATGCGCTTCAAACCCGCTGAGCACTCAAGATGATGCGGCAGCAGCACTTGTCGAATACGGCCTGCCCACCTTCGCTATCAAGGGCGAAGATAACCAGACCTATTATCAGCACATAAATTCTGCCCTGAATCATAAACCTCAGCTCACCGTGGATGACGGCGCTGACCTCGTTAGCGCCGCCCACCGGGAAAAAACTCAGCTTCTGGCTAACATAATCGGCGGTACCGAGGAGACCACCACCGGCGTGATAAGATTGAGAAATATGGCCGAGGAGGGGAAGCTAAAGTATCCCATCATCGCCGTGAACGATGCCAAAACCAAACACTTCTTTGATAACCGCTACGGCACGGGGCAGAGCACCATCGACGGCATTACCCGAGCCACCAATGTACTGTGGGCCGGGAAAAAGGTGGTGGTCTGCGGCTACGGCTGGTGCGGCAGGGGTATAGCTCGGCGAGCTCAAGGGATGGGCGCCTGGATAATCGTAACCGAAATCAACCCTATCTCAGCCCTCGAAGCGGCTATGGACGGCTACCAAGTCATGCCTCTAATCGAGGCGGCTAAGATAGGAGATATATTTATCACCGCCACCGGCGATATCAATGCCATTGACAAAGGCCACTTATCCCAAATGAAGGACGGGGCTATCCTGGCCAACAGCGGACACTTCAACGTCGAGATAAACATACCGGCCCTGGAAAAACTAGCCAAAGCAAAAAGGCAGATACGCCCCTTTGTTGATGAGTATACTCTGGCTGATGGGCGACGGCTTTATCTACTGGGTGAAGGCAGGTTGATAAATCTGACGGCGGCTGAAGGGCATCCCGCCAGCGTCATGGACATGAGCTTTGCCAACCAGGCGCTATGCCTGGAACATCTGATTAAGAATAAGGGGAATCTTCAGCCAAAGGTCTACCCTGTGCCTGAGGAAATCGATAACGAGGTGGGGCGACTGAAGCTCAAAGCCATGAACATAAACATCGATTCCCTGACCCAGGAACAGAAGAAATACCTGGAAAGCTGGGAGGAGGGAACATAATCAAAGGAGAAAAAATGTCGAACAGCTTTAATGAGCACGGCTTCCTATTTTTTTGCCTCGGAGTCGGTTACCGAGGGGCATCCGGACAAGCTCTGCGACCAGGTTTCCGATGCTGTCCTTGATGCCATATTAGAGCAGGACCCCTTTGCCAGAGTTGCCTGCGAGGTCGCCGTGACCGTGGGGCTGGTGATTGTTTTGGGTGAAATCACCACCAAGTGCTATGTAGAAATACCTGACATTGTGCGTAAGGTAGTCAGAGACGCCGGTTATATCAAGCCAGAATACGGCTTCGATTATGAGAGCCTGCGGCACACTGGTATCCATTAAGAAGCAATCGGCCGATATCTCCGCAGGCGTAAGCAAATCAATGGAAGCCAGAGAGGAGAAGAAAGTCGACGAGCTGGATAAGACCGGCGCCGGCGACCAGGGGATGATGTTCGGTTTCGCCTGTAACGAGACGCCTGAGCTTATGCCGCTGCCCATCTCGCTGGCACACAAGCTGTGCCGCCGCCTGGCTAAGGTCAGGAAGGAAAAGACCATACCCTACCTCCGCCCCGATGGCAAATCTCAGGTGACCGTAGAATACTGCCGCGGTCTGCCTAAGAGGGTAGACTCGGTGGTCATCGGCGCCCATCACGACCCCGGCATCAGCCGCGATCAAATCGGAGCAAGACATAATAGAAAAGGTTATCAAGGCCGTCATCCCGTCAAAGCTGCTGGATGAAAAAACAGCTACTACATAAACGGCGCTGGACAGTTCGTTATCGGCGGGCCGGTATCAGATACCGGCTTTACCGGCCGCAAAATACTAGTCGATACCTACGGCGGCTATGCCCGCCATGGCGGTGGAGCCTTCTCGGGCAAAGACCCGACCAAGGTCGACCGCTCCGCCAGCTATATGACACGGTACATTGCCAAGAACATGGTGGCTGCCGGACTGGCCGACCGCATCGAAGTGCAGGTTGCCTATGTCATCGGCGTCGCCCATCCGCTATCCATCTCCTGCGAGACCTTCGGCACCGGTAAGGTACCTGATAAAACCATATCGACCTGATTAATAAGCACTTTGATTTCCGTCCCGAAGCCATCATCAGATATCTTGACCTCCGCCGCCCCATTTACCGGCAGACCGCCGCTTACGGGCATTTCGGCAGAGACGACCTCGACCTGCCCTGGGAGAAGACAGACAAAGCCAAAATACTCAGGGCCGAGGCGGGATTAAAAGACTAAAGAAGGCAATGGATAAGGTCATTAAATTCGGCACTGACGGCTGGCGGGCGGTTATCGCCGAAGATTTTACCTTTGATAACGTCCGTGCCTGCGCCCAGGGAGTAGCTGACTATTTAAAGCGAGCTAAGTTATCTGAACGCGGGCTGGTTATCGGCTATGATACCCGTTTTGCCTCAGAAGACTTTGCCGCCGCTGCCGCCGAGGTAATCGCCGGCAATAAAATTAAAGTAAACCTGTGCTCCAAAGCAGCGCCGACGCCGGTGATAAGCTACGCTGTCACCGCTACCAAATCAGCCGGTGGCATAATCATCACCGCCAGCCACAACCCGGCCCGCTGGAACGGCTTCAAATTCAAGGATGACCTTGGAGCCAGCGCTCCGTCTGAGGTCGCCGCAGAAATAGAAAAGAATGCCAACGAAGCCCTGTCCACAGGAGAGGTGAAGCGAATTCCTCTGGCTGACGGCCTGAAGAACAAGCTCGTAACGTACTTCGACCCCGACCCGGTGTATTTCAAGCAGCTAGAGCGACTTATTGACCTGGAAACTATTCGCCGCAGCCCGCTGAAGGTTATCGTTGATTCCATGTACGGGGCTGGCATCGGCTATTTCACGGAGCTTCTCAAAGGCGGCAAAATTGAAGTTATGCCGATTAATGGCGAGCGCAATCCGAGCTTCCCCGGAATAAACCCCGAGCCTATCGCCAAAAACCTGGCCAAGCTTTCCAGCCTTATTAAGGAACAGAAGGCAAATGTGGGCATAGCCAACGATGGCGATGCCGACCGCATCGGCATCGTCGATGAAAAAGGAAACTTCATCAACCAGCTGCAGGTCTTCGCCCTGCTCGTACTTTACTTCCTGGAGGTCCGCGGTGAGCGAGGTGCCATAATCAAGACCCTGAGCGACACCATGATGATTGACCGGCTGGGAAAGCTTTTCAACGTTCCCGTTTATGAGACGCCGGTAGGCTTCAAATATGTAGCGCCGCTGATGATAGAGAAGAATGCACTCATCGGCGGTGAGGAGAGCGGCGGCTACGGCTTCCGCGGCCATGTCCCCGAGCGCGACGGCATACTCGCCGGCCTGTATTTCCTCGACTTCATGATAAAAACGGGCAAGACACCGTCACAGCTGCTGGAGTATTTGTTCAGCAAAGTCGGCCCTCACTACTACGACCGCATCGATGTCCATATTGCCGAGGATGAACGTCAAAAATATACCGACAAGCTGGCGAAGAGCTCAATCAAGTCCATAGCCGGCACAGAGGTAGCCAAACTGGACACCACGGACGGCTTCCGTTATATTCTGTCCGATGATTCCTGGCTGCTCATCCGCTTCTCCGGCACCGAGCCGCTCATCCGCATCTACGCCGAAAGTCACAGCCACGGAAGCAGGTGCAGAAACTGCTGGACAGCGGCAAGAAATTGTTGGGGCTTTAAGATATGGTCAATTTAGACGACATCCAAATATATAAGCGGCTCGACCCGGAAAACATGCGGGAGCACCTTCACGGGCTTGCCCCAGCAATGCCGCGCTGCCTGGGACAAAGCTAAAGAATTCCAGTTGCCCAGAGATTACGCGAACATTGATAAAGTGGTGATTCTGGGCATGGGCGGCTCGGCCATAGGCGGCGATTTAGTCCGCAGCCTGTTTTCATCGAAAAAGAAACCGATTATCTTCGTCAACCGCGATTATGACCTGCCGGCCTTTGTTGACGACAAGACGCTGGTTATCGCCTCGAGCTACTCGGGAAATACCGAGGAAACGCTGTCTGCCTTTTCCCAGGCTTTAAAGAAGAAGTGCAAAAAGCTGGCCATGACCACCGGCGGCAGGCTAAAGGAGCTGGCTGAAGATGCCAGGGTGCCGGTTTTCGTCATAGACTATGTAGGCCAGCCGCGGGCGGCACTGGGCTACAGCTTCATGCCCCTGATAGCTTTCCTGCAAAAGCTAGGCCTCCTCGAAGACAAAACGGCCGAGGTCGAGGCGATGATTCAAGACCTGGAGAAGCTATTGGGAGAGCTTAAGGAGACCGTGCCCACCGGCTCAAACCGAGCCAAGCAACTGGCTGCCAAGCTGCATGGCAAAATAGCCGTCATTTACGGCGCCGGCATTCTCTCCGAGGTCGCCCATCGCTGGAAGACGCAGATTAACGAGAACAGCAAAGCCTGGGCTTTCTATGAAACTTTCTCCGAGCTCAACCACAACGCCGTCGTCGGCTACCAGTTCCCCCAGGAGCTGGCCTCCAAGATATATGTAGTCACTGCTCCGCTGCCCTTCCCTTCATCCCCGAATCTTGATTCGCTACCAGGTTACCGGCGAGCTACTGAAGCAGAGCGGCATCAGCCACCAGACCATTGACAGCCGGGGTAAAAGTGAACTGAGCCAGATGATGGGCCTGATTTACCTCGGCGATTGGGTTAGCTACTACCTGGCAATGCTCAACGAAATAGACCCCACGCCGGTAAAGGCCATCGACTACCTGAAGAAACGGCTGAGCCAGGCGAAGTAAAGGAGGTGAGAGCAATGACTGAAATCCTGTATCTCCAGTTCACCTGAGTTTGAACCAAGTGGCTTGGTGCAAGTTTTGCATCAGTCAGCTCTCAGAACCTCCGTTTCCGTAATATCAGGAGGCTTATGGCTGTTTAGTGCATTTTGGAGAATGCCTCCTGAAGCGATGGTGCGGAGTTTCTCGACCGTCGCTTTTTTATTTATAAAAATTAACAACAGGGAGGTTAACTTTGACACATAAGGTATTTCTTATCCAATCAGAGGGGCTGGGGAGGGGAGATGAGCAACTGGGCTCCATGCTCATGGCTAACTTTCTTCGATTGCTCGGTGAAAGTGAAGACAAGCCGAGCAGTATGATATTCTGGAATACCGGAGTACGTCTTGCCTGTGAAGGCTCCCCGGTTTTGAACCGTTTGAAACAGCTTGAAGAACAGGGCGTGGAGCTTCTGGCCTGCACCACCTGCCTGGAACACTTTGAGCTGACGGATAAGCTGGCAGTCGGCAAACCGACAAATATGATGAAATCCATTCAGTCCATGCTGAGTAGCGACGTCGTCAGCCTATAAATAAAGCAACTATCACTTTGATACAGGATGGATGGGAAGCAGATATAAGAACTCAATCCATCTTCTTGGGAAACCAGCCTGACCTCTTTGCCCACCAGAAGGCGAGATAGGTGGCTATAACAGTAGACACTACCAGAAGAGCTATATACCAGCCTCTATCACCTGGCGTCATGGCGAAAGCCGAGTTGCCGAAGATGGTGGCCAGCGTGTTGGGGACAAGTACTGCTGTGCCCAGAATGGTCAAATAGGTCATAATCATCGCCATCCTGTTGTTAAGAACCTGCAGCTGATTGTTGTAAATCGACTGCAATACTTCCAGCCCTGAAGCCAGCACCTCGGATAGATGCTCGGCCAGACCTATCTGCTGCTTTACATTCTCAGCCAGCAACCCTACTTGTTCCAATAGATGTGTGTTATCAGATATGATCTCGGCGTCCCCGTAACGCACATCGTGGAGTACGTCAACCGTCTCCCATAGTGCGTTCAGATAGCTGATAAGCGCATGTTTCATGCCATAAATCTCCGGCCCGAGTATGTTGCGCGGAGTCTCGGGGTTCATCAGCCGTTTGTTCAGCTCATCGCCGTGTTCCTCAATCTGGCGCAGGTGCTCGAAATTTCGGTCGTTATTCTGGTCGATTATGCGTATGAGCAACACGGTCAACTTGTCTTCAGGAGAGGCATCGATAGGTATTTTCTGCAATACTTTACTGGAATACCGGCGCAAGCGGCTGAATCTACGGTCCACATCCATTGGGTGAATGGTTAGAATCAGGTTCTTTCTCAGCAGGAGTAGTGTGGTGTGAGTCTGCACGTCAGGGTGTTCGTGCAGTCGAATCTGAATGGAGGGAAGCTTTAGGCCCATCTCGGTATTTAAATCTTCGTACAGCAGGCGAGATTCTCCACTTAGCGACGAAATAAGTTGGTCGCTGAACCCAAGAAGTGTGCCGGCAATGCAGGCTTCTTTTTCAAAATCGCTGGTACGGAAGTCTACCCAGGCAATGACGGCGCCGCTAAGTATCTCCAGAATGCGAACCGGCGTATCGGCTTCATCCATGAACATACTGCCATCGGAACAGATAGCAGCACAGAACCATCCTTTCTGATGGTTTTCGGTTACCAGTGGGCTTTTCCGCCTGAACAAATTTTATCGCCAATAAGTAGTTCTTTTTCCACGTCGCTCACTACATTGGCAGTGACGACTTTGGCGCGTTTCCGATTTACAGTATCTTTTACCATCGATTTCCCACCGAATTATGGCAGGCAAGGCAGTATCAGTCAAGCCCGCCTGGCGAGTGAAACAATGCAAGAATATAAGAATTATAAAGCTGCTGGTGACCCCAGTTCAAACTGGGCGGCCTTTACTTAAAAAAGAACGGATAAATAGGTCTAAGCAGGCTTTTACCAGTTTCTGCAGTTGCGAAGCTTTATCGCTTGGTATATTGAGGTGCTTTGCGGGCGCGCTTGAGACCGTACTTCTTGCGCTCTTTTATTCGAGCGTCGCGGGTCAGCAGCCCTCCTGACGCAGCATAGGCCTGAACTGCTCGTTAGCTTCCACCAAGGCTCGCGCAATGCCATGTCGAATAGCCTCAGACTGACCGGTAACGCCGCCGCCGGTCACCTTAACTTCAACATTAAACTTGCCTACGGTATCAGTAGCCTTGAAGGGATGCTCGATGTTGTGGCGATGTTCAAGGCGAGGGAAAAAATCCTGGTACGGCTTACCATTGACCATAATCTCTCCCTTGCCTGAGAACAGCTTCACCTGCGCTATGGCGCACTTGCGCTTGCCTGTGCCACGGTCATAGGTCTGAGTAGTCACTAGATTCAACTCCCCTTTGCAGTTGTTTTCATGCCAGCGACCTGTGCCTGATGAGGATGACTGTCACCGGCGTAAACTTTGAGCTTCTTAAACATGGCTCTACCCAACCGATTATGCGGCAACATGCCTTTGACTGCATGCTCAATCACTCTCGTCGGGTGAGCAGCCATCATCTCTTCATAAGTCTCAGCTTTAATGCCGCCGGGGTATCCTGAATGCCGATAGTAAGTTTTTTGCTTTGGTTTCTTCCCGGTGACTTTAACCTTAGTTGCGTTGAGCACGATGACAAAATCGCCGGTATCAAGATACGGAACGAATGTCGGCTTATGTTTGCCCATGAGCAAGTTTGCTACCTGTGTGGCCAGCTTGCCTAAGGTCTTCCCCGAGGCATCAATAACATGCCACTGGCGTTCGACGTCTTTAGCTTTGGTTGAATAGGTCTTCATATTGCCAGCTCCAGATTGCCGGGGTAATTAACTTTAGTCAGACAAAGGCCACAAGCCGGTGCCGTCGGTCCGGCCAGTCCCAGCAGTTTTGCCTCCATAATCTGATGAAATTCATCAAGTCCTACTTTACCTAAACCCACCCTTATTAGCAAGCCAACCGTATTACGAACCTGATGAGGTAGAAATGAATTAGCCGTCACGTTATAAGTGACCAGGTCATCTCTTTTTGTCACCTTCGCTTTATAAACAGTGCGCACTGTGCTTCTTAGCTTGCCCAGAGCTGTGGCGAAGGAGGCGAAGTCATGTTCGCCTTCAAGAAATTTACATGCCTTATTCATAATTCTAGTGTTCAACTTTTTAGGCACAAAATAAGCAAAACCCTCGAATAGAGGAGACCGAGTTGAGCTATTCAATATATAATAATCATATTCTCGGCTCACAGCATCACGCCTAACATTAAAATCCATATTCACCTTACAAGCGCCCTTAACCGCAATATCCCTCGGCAGATAGTAATTTAAAGCTCTAATAAAAACCTGTGGAGTTAAGCTGGATTTAGTCCGGAAGCTAACTACCTGGCCTCTGGCATGTACGCCGGTATCAGTCCGGCTGGCAGCTATTACACGACTGCTTTCTCCGGTAACTCTTCGTATAGCGCCTTCCAGCTCAGACTGAATCGTAGGCAACTTAGCCTGCCACTGAAAGCCATAATAATTTCTGCCGTCATACTCCACAACCAGAACAATCTTGTTAACGCTGTTAAAGAGCTTCTCCAATAGGGTTTATCGTTATTCTACCATCTGAATTTGGGCTAGCCGCGCCCCGTCACCGACCCGCCGTCCCAACTTAACTATCCTGGTATAACCTCCGGGACGCTCCGCATATCTGGGCGCCAGCTCGCTGAATATCTTGTCGACAAGTTTCTTATCGGTAACAAAAGCCAGAGCCCGCCGCCTGGAAGCCAGGCTGCCTTCTTTACCCAGGGTAATCATCTTTTCAGCCAGACCTCGAATCTCTTTTGCCTTGGCCTCGGTGGTGACAATTTTTTCGTATTTAACTAAATCGGCCACCAGGTTACGGTAAAGTGCCCAGCGCTGCGCCGTAGGCCTGCTCAGTTTTCGTCCAGCTACACGATGTCTCAATCTTCAGCCTTCCCTTCCGAATCTTCAGTATCTTCCCCTTTCTTAGAAGCCGTAGCCTTTGATGCCTTCTTCTCCTTTTTCTCTTTAGCCTCGGGGATGAAAGGCAGGTCAAGACGTTTAAGAGCTGTCTCCACTTCCTCTCTGGATTTAGCGCCGAAGCCAGCCAGGGCACACAGGCCATCCAGGCCTTTCTCCAGAATCTGGCCTAATGTAGTAACGCCACCTCTTCTCAAGCTGTTATAGGTATGAGTGGATAAATTCAACTGGTCTAGAGGCATCAAGTACTGCTCCGGAGGAATCAGCCTTTGCCACACTATTTCGGCTCCCTCCTGGGTTATAGCTTTAGCCAGTTCGCGGAAGCAACCAAACTGCTCTATCAGTAGAGCCGCGCTCTGGCTAACCGCCTCTATCGGAGATATGGAGCCGTCAGTCCAAACCTCCAATATAAGTTTTTCCTGATTACTCCCTTCTCTCAGGCTGCTGGACTCCACCGAGTAATTAACTTTGCGAAGCGGGTGTGAAAATAGCATCTATAGGAATCGCCCCAATCGGCAGGCTATCGCTCGAACTGGCCGGTACATACCCTCTGCC
Organism: uncultured Chloroflexia bacterium; assembly: GCA_963726215.1. GTDB lineage: Bacteria > Chloroflexota > Dehalococcoidia > GIF9 > UBA5629 > 9FT-COMBO-48-23. The sequence continues at coordinate 13,436 of CAVSBU010000018.1, read as the reverse complement.
TATCTCGACATTAAACTCGACATCCAGCTTAGCCTCAGGGGCATCCAGAGTAGCCAGATAGAGTTCCGGGTTAACAATCTCGAAATCTGCCGACGGTTTAATATCACCGGCCCGAACTTGCCCTTCTCCTTCAGCCTCCAGTCTCAATTTCCCGGAACGCTGGGCAAGATGACGAAGCCGTATCGCTTTAACGTTAAGCAGGAAATCTATAGTATCTTCTTTAACGTGGGGGATGGTTGAGAATTCATGCTGGACACTCTCAATCATAGCCCAGGTTACCGCAGCACCGGGCAGAGAGCTAAGAAGCACCCGGCGTAATGCGTTACCTAATGTAACTCCAAAACCTTTTTCCACAGGTTCAGCAACGAAACGGCCGTACGTTTCGGTGCCTTCAACACATTCTACCTTTGGTAGTGCTAAGCCAGCCAAGAAGCCTCCTTAACGAGAATAGTATTCAACGATAGCTTTTTCATCGAACTTGACTTCAATATCCTCAGCTGTCGGCAGGTTAACAATCTGACCGACCATTTTTTGTTTGTCTAATGCCAGCCAGCCGGGAATAGTCCTGCCCTCAATTTCCTGAACCAGCATTTTATAATATTCGCTCTTAGTGCTGCCCTCCCGCCAGGCAATAGCATCACCGGGCTTCACCAGGCAAGAGGGGATATCCGTCTTGCGGCCGTTTAAAAGAAAGTGACCATGGCGTACCAGCTGTCTGGCTTGAGCGCGGGAGCTAGCAAAGCCAAACCTGAAAACCACATTGTCCAAACGTCTCTCAAGCAAAATTAGAAGAGTCTCTCCAGTTATGCCCGGAAGTCTTTCCGCTTCAGCAAAGAATTTGCGAAATTGTCGTTCCATAAGTCCATAGGTATAGCGCGCCTTCTGTTTTTCCTGCAACTGAAGCCCACGGTCAGACTTTTTGGCACGGCGCTTGCTGACACCGGTATAACCAGGGGGAACATCCCGGCGCTCAAAAGCGCATTTGGAGGTAAAACACCTGTCCCCCTTGAGCATCAATTTATCGCCAACTCGGCGGCATACACGACACTTAGCGTCTATATAACGTGCCATTTCTAGACTCGCCTTCTCTTACGAGGTCGGCAACCGTTATGTGGAACAGGGGTTACGTCCTTAATTCCGGTGACTAAAATCCCCGAAGCCTGGATGGCTCTTATGGCCGCTTCGCGGCCGCTGCCGGGACCTCGGACAAATACCTCTACCTGACGCAAACCGTGTTCCTTGGCTTTCTGAGCCGCTCCCTGGGCTGCCAACTGAGCCGCGTAGGGCGTACCTTTTCGAGAGCCCTTAAAACCAGCAGTGCCGGAACTCCCCCAGGCGATAACCCCACCTTTCTGGTCAGTAAGAGTGATGATTGTATTATTAAAAGAAGATTGGATATAAGCTTTACCTTCAGCTACCTGTTTGCGCTCTCGCCTTCTTACGCCGGTTTTCTTTTTCTTAGGCATATACTTTTCATCACTCCTTTACTTCTTGGCCGTTCCACGCCTTTGTCCGCGGCCAGCCACTGTCTTGCGGAGTCCACGCTTGGTCCGGGCATTGGTTCGCGTCCGCTGTCCTCGAGCCGGTAATCCGCGACGATGCCTTAGACCACGGTAACTGCCGATTTCAATAAGTCTCTTGATATTAAAATTAACTTCCTTACGAAGCGCGCCCTCTACTTTATACTCTTTATCGATAACCTCGCGAATACGATTAACTTCTTGCTCGCTAAGGTCCTTCACCCTGGTATCAGGGTTTACACCACTGGTAGATAAAATCCGATGGCTTAAATTAGGACCTATACCATAGATATACTGCAGAGAAATCTCTACTCTTTTATCTTTTGGAATGTCCACACCGGCGATACGTGCCATATCTTATAACTCCTGCATTATCCTTGGCGCTGCTTATGTTTGGGGTTCTGGCAAATAACCCGAACCACGCCGCGGCGCCTGACAATCTTGCATTTATCACATCGACGCTTAACAGAAGACCGTACTTTCATTTAATCACCTTAAAGCAAAAAACCCTATAATAATAAACTTTGTTGCCACTTATGTCAAAGCAAACGCTCATCATTACTTGAACCGATACGTAATTCTCCCACGATTCAAATCATAAGGCGAAAGCTCCACTAACACCTTGTCTGCCGGTAATATTCTAATATAATGTTTCCTCATTTTACCCGAAATATGTCCCAGAACCTCATGTCCATTCGCCAATTCCACGCGAAACATAGCATTAGGTAAAGATTCAATAACTATGCCTTCAACCTCTATTGCTTCCTTCTTAGGCATACTGCACTTCTATATATATTATAATAAAGTCAGTATCTCTGCTTCATCCTCGCTAATAGCGATAGTATGCTCAAAATGCGCAGCCAGGCTGCCATCTACAGTTAGCACTGTCCATCTGTTGCCGGCAACCCGTGTTCGCCAATCTCCGGTAGTCACCATCGGCTCTATTGCCAGAGTCATGCCCTTTCGCAAAACAGGCCCTTCACCGGGCGGGCCGAAGTTCGGTACTAATGGGTCTTCGTGCAAGTCTCTACCTACTCCATGTCCTGAATACTCCCGAACCACCGAAAATCCCCTTGTCTCAACGTAGTTCTGGATAGCCGCCGAAACATCTCCCAGGTGAGCACCATTACGTGCTTCCTTTATGCCAACCATCAAGGCGGCTTCAGTAACCGCTACAAGTTCCTGAGCTTTAGAACTAATTCTACCTACCCCAACCGTTATGGCTCCATCGCCATGGAAGCCGTTAACGATGGCGCCAAAATCGAGCGAGACGATATCACCGCTATTCAACTCCCGCTCTCCAGGAATGCCATGTACAATCTCATCATTAACTGAAACACATAGCGATGCCGGGAAGCCTCGATAACCTTTGAAAGAAGCTTTAGCCCCGTATTTCTTCAGTTCACTTGCAGCCACTGAATCAAGGTGGCTCGTTTTAATCCCCGGCTTTATTTCTTCTGTCAATCTTTGTAAAGTTTTCGCCACGATTTTTCCAGCCTGACGCATAATAGCCACTTCCTGCGGTGACTTTATCACAGTCATTTAGCTTTCACCGACCTGGGCCCGAGAACATCAATTATCTTCTCGGATACCTCCTCAATATCACGATTACCATCCACTGCAGCAAGCTTACCCCCCGCCTTGTAATAATCAAGGACAGGGGTAGTTTGAGCGAAATAGACTTTAAGTCGCTCTCTTACGGTCTCCTCGTTATCGTCCGACGCGTTGATATAGCTCGCCGCCACATTTATCGCATTTCCCGCGTAACCTTTGGAGGTGAGCTTACCTCATGATAAGGCGTCTGGCACTTTCGGCATATCCACCGCCCACTAAGACGCTTTAACAGCTCTTTTTCAGGCACCTCAATATATATTGCTTTGTCTATAGCCTCGCCACGACTGGCTAACATCTTATCAAGTGCCCTGGCTTGCTCGATAGTTCGAGGAAAGCCATCGAAAACACATCCGCTCTTACAGTCAGGCTCGTTCAGCCGTTCTGAGATTAGCTGAATGGTCACTTCATCAGGAACGAGGGCGCCTTTATCCATGTAGGCTTTGACTGACTTCCCCAGCTCAGTACCTTTTTCTACTGCCTGTCTAAAGAGGTCACCGGAAGCTATATGAGCCAACCCCAATTTTCGTGCAATCACGGCTGCTTGAGTTCCTTTACCTGCTCCCGGAGCACCGAGAAAAACTAAAAACATTTATCTTCCTACTTCAAGAAACCTTCGTAGCGGCGCATTGTCAGCTGCGCCTCAATTTGTTTCATGGTATCTAAAGCCACGCCCACAACAATAAGAATACCCGTGCTGGATAAAGTCAGCACACCGATATCCGTAACCTCCCGAACCAGGAACGGCATTACCGCCACGAAGGCCAAAAAGAGAGCCCCGCCCCAGGTTATTTTATTAATTACATTGTTGAGGTAATCAGTGGTAGGTTTCCCCGGCCGTACACCGGGTATGAAGCCTCCCTGACGTTGCAAAGTCCGCGCCAGGTCCATTTGCTCAAATATAACCATAGTATAGAAGAAGGTAAAAGCTACCACCATTAAGAAATAAACAACCCAGTAAAACAAACCCACAGGTAGAGGTGTACTGGGGCTGAACCACGTCATAATCGTGTTGGCAAAATTGGGAGGTTGTCCCGTGGGGCTGGCGAAATAACTGGCTATCGTTCCCGGAAAAATCATCAGCGACAGGGCAAAGATAAGTGGTATCATTCCGGCAGTATTCACCCGAAGGGGAATATGAGTGGCACCCGATTGACGATACATGCGAGCCCCACGGAAGGCAGTTCGCGCATATTGGACTGGAATGCGGCGATGACCTTCTGTAAATATGACGATAAGCGCCACCGTGGCCAAAGCAACAATACCAAAGACAACCAGACCTACTATGTTCTGTTTGGCTATAAGAGCCTCGACCCACCATCTCCGGCAAACCGGCTACAATTCCGCCAAAGATTATTATGGACACACCGTTTCCAATGCCTCGCTCAGTAATTAGCTCACCGAGCCAGACGAGAAAGACAGTCCCGGCTGTCATGGACAGTATTATAGCTACGGTAGGCAAGGCTGCAGCTTGTGCAACCGCTCCCTGGCTGCGCATGAGCGCCAATTGAGCATACCCTTGAAGAGCTGCCAGAGGTACGGTCAACCAATGGGTGAATTGATTAACCCTGTTCCTGCCGGCTTCCCCTTCTTGAGATAAATTCCGAAGGGCTGGAATTACCGGAACCAGCAACTGCATAACGATTGAAGCAGTAATGTAGGGATAAACTCCCATAGCCGCCACGCTGAAGTTCCTCATAGCGCCGCCGCTAAACAGGTCAAGCATACCCAGCAGTTGATTCCGCTCAAAAAGCTGCTGCAAGGCAGCAAGGTCAACACCGGGCAGCGGAACGTGAGCGATGAAGCGAAAAACTACCAGCATGCCTATGGTGAAAAGTAGACGCCGTCTCAGGTCCGGAAGGGAAAAAGCATCAAACAACGCTTGAATAAGACGGGGTCTTGAGCTCACTTGCTGCATTTAAATTGCCTCCACTTTACCACCAGCAGCCACAATCTTCTTTTCAGCAGCGGCAGAGAATTTGTTGGCCTTTACTACCAGCGGACGGTCAATATCACCGTCGCCGAGAATCTTAACCGGATACTTGAAAGACTTGATGAGCCCGATATCGAGTAACTCTTTTGGAGTAACCTCAGCGTTAGGAGAAAAGGCCTTAAGCTCTCCCACATTAACTATGCTATACTCGGTTTTAAAAATATTAACGAAGCCGCGTTTTCTGGGCAAACGTTTTATTAAGGCAAGCTGGCCGCCTTCAAAACCGAGGCGAACCCCGCCTCCGGAACGTGATTTCTGCCCCTTACAGCCTTTTCCTGAATAAGTGCCATGCCCGCTGCCATCGCCGCGCCCGACGCGTTTTCTCTTGTGCGTGGCACCTGCCGGAGGCTTTAAGTTATGCTGCTGCATTGCTGACCACTTCCACTTTAACTAAATGATTGACTTTAGCTATCATACCTCTAACCGAAGGCGAATCTTCCTGCTCCACTGTTTCATGAAGGCGATGAAAACCCAGAGCTTTCAAGGTTCGTTTCTGTTCCCTGGCAAATCCGATATCACTCTTTATCCATTTAATACGCAATTTAGCCACTCGACCTGGCCTCCTTAACCTCAAGCTCAGCTTTGCGTCTGGCTACCGCTGCCTCGGGGTTTTCCAAACTAGCCAAAGCCAACATCGTCGCTCTAACAACGTTGACAGGATTAGAGCTACCTAGAGACTTGCTAAGTATATCCTTTATACCCGCAGCTTCAAGCACCGAGCGAATACTGCCGCCGGCGATAACTCCGGTCCCGGGCGATGCCGGCTTAAGCAATACCTTCGCCGCTCCTGACTTAGCCAGAACCTCGTGAGGTATGGTAGTCGCTGACATAGTTACTTTATAAAGCCCTTTCCGAGCTACTAACGCCAGCCTTGCGAATTGCCTCGGGTACTTCCTTGGCCTTACCCAAGCCAAAACTCCACATGCCCGTTGCCATCGCCGACAACTACCAGCGCCCTAAAACGAAGACGCTTACCGCCTTTGACAACCTTGGTTATACGGTTAAGTGACACTAGCTTCTCGCTAAGTTCAAGCTCGCTAGCATCAACTCGGGTTTTTTCTTGAATTAACCTCTTAATTGCTTTCATCTGTAAACCTCAAAAATCTAGGCCGGCTTTTCTGGCAGCTTCCGCCAGAGCTTTAATTCGTCCATGATACTTATAGCCGCCTCTATCAAAAGCTAACTGTTTAATGCCTTTGTTTAGGGCGCGCTGAGCCACCAGGGAGCCAACTTGTTCAGCAACTTCCGTTTTTTTCTTTCCCGTGATTTTGTCCTTTATATCCGTGTCCAAACTGCTCGCCGAAACCAGTGTATTCCCGGTGGAATCGTCTATAACCTGAGCATGAATATTTTTCAAGCTGCGGAAAACGCAAAGCCTCGGTCTAGCGGTAGTGCCGATTACCCTGGCTCTAACCCGCATCGTGCCTTCGCTTTCGCGCTACTCTTGTATCAGTCCTTACCGCCAATGCTTATTATCCTTTCAGTGCTGCCTTGCCCGCTTTGCCGGGTTTAAGACGGAGTCTCTCGCCGGCGTACTTTATACCCTTGCCTTTATATGAGTCCGTAGGCCGTATAGCTCTAATTTGAGCCGCGGTCTCGCCCACAAGCTCCTTATCAATACCAATAATCTCGAACACGGTTCGTCCCTTCCACCACAATCTCTACGCCAGCTGGCGGCGAAAACTCTACCGGATGGCTGAACCCAATTTGCAGCGATAGTTTATTGCCGGCTTTCTGTGCCCGGTAACCAACGCCACTCAACTCAAGAACCTTTTCAAAGCCCTTAGTTACACCCTCAACCATGTTAGCCAAAAGACTCCGAGTTAAACCGTGTAAAGCGCGATGATTTCTATTATCGGTAGGTCGCGCCACTATCAAATTTCCATCCTTTAACGCAATAGAAATATCAGGGTGGAATAAGCGTACCAGCTTACCCTTACTCCCCTCCACAGTCACTTCATTGCCCTTAATGTTGACTTTGACACCTTGAGGCACGGGTATAGGCATTAATCCTATTCGAGACACAAACTATTCTCCGAAAGCTTATTTACCAAACATAGCATAACAATTCACCGCCGAGATTTTTACGCCATGCCTCTTGACCTAACATAACACCTTTGGACGTTGACAAAATAGCGATGCCAAGCCCACCATAGACGCGGGGAATTTCCTGACCGCCAACATATAGTCTTAAGCCCCGGCTTGCTAGCTCTTTCTAAACCGGCAATGGCAGGGCGTCCGTTGATGTATTTGAGAGATATTTTAATTATCCGCTGCGGTTTGCCCTTGAGAACAGTATAATCGGTTACAAATCCCTCGTCTTTAAGTATTTTAGCGATAGATAGCTTAATTCTCGAAGCTGGCATCTGCACGCTGTCATGGTGTGCCATGATTGCGTTTCGAATCCGAGTTAACATATCAGCTATCGGGTCAGTAACCATTAATTTATGCCTCCAGCGCTTTCAATCACCAGCTAGATTTTCTAACCCCCGGGATTTCACCTTTTAAAGCCAGCTGCCGAAAACAAATACGGCACAAACCGAATTTGCGCATATAGGCACGCGGTCTGCCGCACAATTTGCATCTGCTTCGGTGCTGCACTTTGTACTTAGGAGGACGCTGTGATTTTAAAACCATAGATAACTTTGCCATTTTATGAGAACCTAACTCCTTCTAAAAGGCATGCCCAGAGACTCAAGCAGGCTCCTGCCTTCCTCATTGCTGTTTGCAGTAGTGACGATGATTATTTCAAATCCTCGCAGCTTATCCACTTTATCATAGTCAATCTCAGGAAAAACTATCTGTTCCTTAATTCCTAAGGTATAGTTGCCTTGGCCATCAAACGAATCTCGGGACACTCCCTGAAAATCCCTCATCCGCGCTAAAACAACACTGACAAGTTTATCGAAGAAGTCATACATCCGTTGGCCCCGCAGTATCACCATCATGCCGATAGGCATGCCGGCTCTGAGTTTAAAGGCAGCAATAGACTGCTTGGCCCGAGTGATTACCGGATGCTGTCCCGAAATAGCCGCCAAATCCTTTTCAGCGCTTTCCAAAGCCTTCGGGTTTTGTGTCGCTTCGCCCAGGCCGATATTCAGCACGATTTTGCTGAGTCTTGGCACCTGCATCACATTCTTATACCCGAACTTACGCATTAGTTCGGGCACTACTTCCTTGTTATACTTTTCCTTCAAGCGCGATACTGCCAAAATGCACCTTTCAATCAGTCGATTACTTCGTCACAGGAGCGACAAATTCTCGCTTTTCTACCATCAGCTGAGAAAACGGAAACCCACCCTGGCTGGCTTATTACATTTGTTGCAAATCAATATGACATTAGATACGTCCAGCGGTGCTTCTAACTCAATTATGCCGGCCTGCCTGGCTTGACCTTTAGCTCGGGAATGGCGCTTAATCATATTAACGCCTTCCACTATAACCTTATCTTTCTTAGGCAAAGCCTTTCGTACCTTGCCCTTCTTTCCTCTGTCTTTGCCGGCGATAACAAGAACCGTATCATTTTTCCTAATCTTCATTTCACAGAACCTCAGGAGCCAGGGATATTATCTTCATAAAATTTTTATCTCGGAGCTCTCTGGCCACTGGACCAAAAATACGAGTCCCTCTGGGGTTGTTTTTATCATCCAGGATAACCGCGGCGTTGTCATCAAATCTAATATAAGAACCATCCGGACGATGATGCTGCTTGGCTATACGCACCACTACTGCTCTAACGACCTCGCCCTTTTTGACCAGACCGCCAGGTATGGCTCGCTTCACCGTACCTACAATAATATCGCCGACACGTAGCATATCGCCTCCGCGTGCCGCCAGGCACGTTGATACACATTATCTGCCGGGCTCCGGTATTATCGGCTACTTTTAGTCTGGTGTAAGGCTGAATCACTGCTTCTATACCTGACTGAATTTAGATTACTTCCGCCGGCTCCTTCTCAGCCACTTCCTTTCTGCCTATTATTTCTACCACCCGCCAACATTTGTCTTTAGATAAAGGACGGGTCTCAACAATCCTTACCACGTCACCAACTTTACAGGTATTAGTTGCGTCATGGACCTTGAATTTGGAGGTATCCCTGACTACCTTCTTATAAAGAGGATGACGTCTTAAGCTTTCCACCAATACTACCACCGTTTTATCCATCTTATCGCTGATTACGGTGCCGGTTCTCGTTTTTCGATTCTCTTTCATAAGCTATCTTATGCCAAGCTCCCTCTCTTTTATTATTGTCTCCATTCTGGCGATTTTCTTCTTGACTTTGGGCAGCTCACGGTGATTGGCCAGCTGCCGAGTAGATAAGCGAATTTTTAAATTAAAAAGCTCCTGGCGAGCTTCACCTAAGCCGCTTCAATAATTCTGCATCGGCTAAAGAACGAACTTCATCGATTTTCAACTTTTTACCTCTTCTTTAACCGTCTCTTTGGCTACAAACCTGGTAGCAATAGGCAGCTTATAAGCAGCTAAATGCAATGCTTCCCTGAGCCATATTCTCTTTTATGCCACCTATTTCATATAGCATTCTTCCCGGCCTGACCACGGCTACCCAGTGGTCAGGAGCACCTTTGCCACTGCCCATCCGCGTCTCCGCCGGTTTCTTGGTCACCGGCTTATCCGGAAATATACGAATCCACATCTGACCACCGCGGCGTAGATAACGAACGATGACGCGGCGACCAGCTTCAATCTGCCTGGAGGTCAACCATGCCGCTTCCTGAGCCTGCAGCCCGAACTCACCAAAAACAATAGTGCTTCCGGCATGAGCCTTGCCTCTCATTTGCCCTCGATGAGTTTTACGATACTTCACTCGTTTCGGCTGTAGCACTTTCTCTCCTTACTTCAGGATAAATATGACCTTTGTAAACCCAGACTTTAACTCCGATATTGCCCAGCGTAGTGCGAGCTTCGGCAAAACCATAGTCAATATCGGCGGTAAGTGTATGTAACGGTAACTGGCCCTGGAGGGTAGTTTCACGGCGAGCAATCTCGTTGCCGCCCAACCTTCCGGCACAGCTTATCTTCACTCCTTTAGCCCCGGCTTGCATTGTCCTGAAAGCTGCTTGTTTCATGGCTCTCCTGAAAGCCATCCGACGTTCAAGCTGGTCAGCTACATTCCTGGCCACTAGACGAGCTTCAAGCTCAGGTTGCTCGACCTCTTTTATCGACAGCCGCACTCTCTTGCCACCGATTTCCTCTAAGTATGACCTCAACTCTTCAGCACGCTGTCCTCCTCTACCAATAACAATGCCGGGGCGCGAGGAAAACAAAGTTACCAGAATTTCATTACCCTGGTGGTCGATTTCCGTCCTGGCAATGCCGCCGTCGGCGCACCTCTCATTAACAGCCCGGCGCAACTTTAAATCTTCATGCAGAAACTCGGCATAGTGCTTCACATCGTACCACTTAGCCTGCCAGCCCCTAATGATACCGATTCTAAAACCGTAAGGGTGAACCTTATGTCCCACTTTGCTCTTCCTCCTCGGCAACAAAAACATTGATATGAGTACTACGCTTCAAAATAGGATTAACCCGCCCCCGGGCCTGTGCCCGGAATCTCTTGAAAGTATGTCCCTCATTGGCGAAGATATCGGTTATCTTAAGCCCCGTAGGTTCCATCTGGAAATTATTCTCCGCATTTGCTGCCGCCGATTTAATTGTCTTAGCCACAGCCTCTGCTGCCAGCGTCGGCGGCAAGAACCTAAGAAGAGTCAAAGCCTCATCAACTTTTTTGCCTCGTACCATGTCTACAATTAGCTTGACTTTACGAGACGAAACACGAACATCTTTAGATACGGATGCTACTTTCATCGTCTATACCTGCTTCCGGCTTTTTTGGCTGAACAGTTACTGTTGCCTTACTAACATGCCCGCGGAATGTCCGGGTTATAGCGAATTCGCCCAGCTTGTGACCTACCATATTCTCGGTGATAAAGATAGGCACATGCCGCCGGCCATCGTGTACACCAATTGTATGGCCTATCATTTCCGGCATGACGGTAGAGGCACGTGACCAGGTTTTTATCACTACCTTCTCGCCAGAGCGATTGAGCGTTGTTATCTTCTTAAGTAACTTGGCGTCACAATAAGGACCTTTTTTAGATGAGCGTGACATTCTGTTCCTACCCTCTTAATTACCTTCTTATTTCCGTCGCTTGACAATTAATCTATCTGAAGCCTTGTTAATACGTGTCTTCGGACCCAGGGCTGGCTTACCCCACGGCGTGCTAGGTGTCATTCCCCTGGGCGCTCTACCTTCGCCCCCACCATGAGGGTGGTCACGCGGCGTCATAGCCGACCCGCGAACCTGAGGCCGCCGTCCCAGCAATCTGATGCGCCCGGCCTTGCCAAACCGTATGCCCTGGTGTTCAACATTGCTTACTTGCCCTATTGTAGCTACGCAATTGCTTAAAAAGCGCCGCACCTCACCGGAAGGCAAACGAATAAGTGAATATCTGCCCTCTTTACCCAAAAGCTGCGCTGCTGTGCCGGCGCTACGCACTATCTGCCCGCCTTTCCCAGGTTCAAATTCAAGGTTATGAATCAATGTACCATCCGGTATGGCGCTTAGCGGCAAGGTATTGCCGGGCTTTATCTCCGCACCCTCTCCGGCCATTATGGTGTCACCTACATTGAGACCAAGAGGCGCCAGAATGTAACGTTTCTCTCCGTCGGTGTAATAAATAAGGGCTATTCGAGCTGAGCGGTTCGGGTCATATTCAACAGTAGCTACCTTCCCCTGAACGCCAACTTTATCTCGCTTAAAGTCAATTATCCGTAATCTACGTTTAGCGCCGCCACCCCGATGCCGCACCGTTACTACACCTCTATTGTTACGCCCTGCTTTTTTCCTTATCGGCAGCAACAGCGATCTCTCGGGAACCGTCTTGGTTATCTCCTCAAAAGAGGCGCTAACCATGCCCCGCCTGCCAGGTGATGTTGGGTTATAAGTTTTTAACGCCAAAGCTTACATCCCTTAATTCTAGGGATGCCTCCTTTGCCATCGTGTCTTTCTCAGGAGCTTGCGATGCTTATGCTTCGCCATTTTTTTCTTCCGTTTTTTGATAACTGAGCCCAATTCTATTCCCCTTCTTTAATTAAACCCCTTCGAAGAACTCTATCTTTTCTCCCGGTGTCAGGGTAACAACTGCCTTCTTCCAGGCCGGTGTCAGCGCCTGCCGTTTGCCTATTCTTCTCATCTTCCCCGGGACAGTCATAACAGTAACTTTAACGACATTAACCTTGAAGGCAACCTCTACGGCCTCCTTAATTTGTCGCTTGTTAGCCTCTTTCATCACCTCAAAGGCGTACTTATTTCGCTCTTTCATAATCGTAGCCTTTTCAGTTATCAAAGGTCTTTTTACTACCTGATAAGGATGCATACTTAACAAAACCTCAGAACTTTATCCGGTGCTAGCCGCCGCCTCCGCTACCGGCTTTTCGCCCCAAATCTGTTCCACCTTCCGAATCGCATCGACATCCATTACTATATCCTTATATGACAGTAATTCACCGACGCTAAGCAAAGGCGCCGGTATTGTTTTGACGCCCGCTAAATTACGCGCCGATTTAACCAAATCAGCTTTAGCTTCAGCGGTGGCGATGATTACAGAATCGCCAATACCCAGCGCTATCAACATATCCAGTACCGCCCTCGTTTTCAAGCTGTCAAACTCGAGTTTATCCACAATTTTCAGCTCTCCGCTGCCTGCTTTATCCGAAAGGACGCACTTCAAAGCCAGACGGCGCATCTTTTTGGGCATATCCTGCCGATAGCTTCTGGGATGGGGACCGAAAGCGACTCCCCCGCCTTTGAGCATGGGTGACCTGACGTCGCCGCGACGCGCCCGGCCGGTATGCTTTTGTGCATGAATTTTCCTGCCGCTGCCAGTGACCTCGCCTCTCTTCTTAGTATCAGCAGTTCCCAGACGCCGATCAGCCAGCTGCCTGACTAACGCTTGATGCACCACAGCTTCATTAAAGGAAACAGCAAAGACATCGTCCCTTATTTCGATTTTCCTAGTCGCTTTACCCTTCAAATTATAGACCTGAACTTGCACTCTATTTATCCCCCACCGGCTTTCTTGATGAGCAACAGCCCCTTCCTGGCACCGGGCACTGCTCCCCTGACCAGCAGCAAGTGACGGGCCAAATCCACATTCAGCACTTTAAATTGCGCTGTGTGACTCGCCTATCTCCCATGTGCCCTGCCATGCGTGATCCCTTAAATACCCGTCCCGGTGACGTAGTGGCACCAATCGAGCCCGGAGCTCGATGGCGGTCGGACTGCCCGTGG
>CAVSBU010000017.1:0-103072 GCA_963726215.1 uncultured Chloroflexia bacterium | reverse complement strand
TCTGTAATGTAACGCCCAAAAATGTCATTGCGAGGAGCATAGCGACGAAGCAATCTCGGTGGAGAAGTGGCGGTTAGATTGCCACGTCCTTCAGCGGGAAGGACTCGCAATGACAATTAAAGATTAGTCTATAGCTATTTGCTTTTCCTGATTTTTTCGAGCGATGCCTTAGCTTGGTGGTGCCATGGCGAAGAACTTGGTCAGCTTGTCACAGGCGTATTCATCGCAGTAGGCGCAGTTCTTGACCCCCTTGCCCTGGCCGCATTTTCTTATCTCGCAAATTGAGCAATAGTTAAGCAGCCTCCGGCTACCGGACATGCAGCCATCGCAGTTGATGTCCTCCGGTTTAACGGCCATCTTGTACTGCTTGGACCACATCTCAGCCACCTTCTTCCTTTTGGCGTCATCGTTTTGCTGGGTGGCTATAAATGCCGGGCATTCGGTGCAGACTATGCCGCAGTAGGCAATCATCTTGTCCATAGTTTTCTCCTTTGTTTGATGTTCTTCTAAAAATGTAGCCCCGACCCTTTAGGGTCGGGTTCCCGAGGCTAAGCCTCGGGACTACATGTTTAGTGATTACAGTAGGGGCGGACCTTCAGGTCCGCCCCTACATTCTTGCCTGACGTTATCTTCTGGAAGCCCTGGCTTTGGCCTTGCGCCATCGCGTGAAATAGAGTACCACGACCAGGATGATAATCCAAACCGGGCTGAATATCGCCAGCCAGATAAGTATATCGGCCAGTACCTTGCCGAAGGTGACCAGGCCGCGGGCTGCTGACTTCAATGTCTCCAGCGCACTCCAGGCGGTTCCGCCTATAGGCTTTACTTTCTGCAGATTTACATCGATGAGCGCCATATCGGAGGTGCGCTCCAGATACTGGATGCGCCCCTTAACCTGCTCGATTTGCCCGCGGACATTAGACAGCTCCCGCTGCACGGCCAATATATCTTCTACCTTCTCTGCCTTCTTAAGAATTTCCAGGTATTGGGCTTCGGTTGCCTCGAGGTTGCGAAGCTGAGCCTGCAAATCGGTGTACTGCTCGGTTACATCCTGACTGTTGGTGCTCTCATTAGGAACGTTGACCGCTAGCTTGCGGAGTTTATCGAAGGCTTCATCGAAGCGGTCAGACGGCACTCGAATGGAAATTTGGCCGTAGGTTATGTCTTTGTCTCCCTGTTTATTCGAGGAGACTACGTAGCCGTTCAAGTCTTTGGCAATTGCAGCCACGCCGGTCATGGCTACGGTTATATCATTCACCTCCAGAGTCATATAGCCATTCTTCACGATTTTGCGGTCTATGTCCGATGCTGCCAGACTCACCGGCAGCGGAGCGGGATGCGGCATCGTAGGTGTTGCTCTTGAACTTCACCGGTGGTGCTGCTGGTGCCGGTGCCGGTACTGTTCCTGTGGCGAATGGCGGCACTGATACTGACGTTTGTTTAGTCGCACAGCCTGCAGCCAGTATCAGCCCCAGGATTATGAGTACGGGTATGAGGATTTTAACCAGCTTATTCACTTTGTAACCTCCTTTTATCCGTTTCTCTATGTAATATACGGATAATCCGGAAAAGTATTACATAAAGAGCATGCCCCAGAGACGAATCTGATATAATATTTGAATATTGAGCGAGCTTGGCAGTTATCATTCTCTTTTGATTCAGGACTAGTATATCAGATAGGGGGCATGAATGGTTCAGTCTATAGTTGAAGAGCTGGAGCCGTTATTCAATCCCAAGTCGGTTGCCGTAGTCGGGGCAACGACTAACTGGAATAAGTGGGGATACTCAACATTCACCAGCGCTCTTAATGGTTTCCGCGGTCCGGTGTACCCGGTCAACAATAAAGAAAGTGAAATTCTGGGCCATAAAGCCTTTGCCCGGGTGACTGATATACCCGACCCCGTTGACCTTGCTATTGTCGTCATCCCGTCTACCGGTGTGGCTTCGGTCATGGAGGACTGCGTGGCCAAGGGCGTGAAGGCGGGCGTAATTATTTCAGCCGGCTTTGCTGAGATTGGGAAAGAAGGCAAAAAGCTGCAGGACGAGGTCTTGAATATTGCCAGGAAAGGCAACATTCGTTTCATCGGCCCTAACTGTATGGGGTTCTGGAGCGCTTCGTCCGACTTGAGGGGATTTATGTTTCCCTTGCCGGTTAAGGATGGGCCGCTGGCTTTTGTATCGCAGGGCGGAAATGTCGGCGGTGCCGTGATGACATCCGGCTTTATGCGCGGAGTCGGCTTTCATCGCTACGTAAGCTGTGGCTGTGCCGCGGATATACAGATTGAGGATTATATCGAGTATTTCGGTCAAGACCCGGAGGTAAAGGTCATACTGGCATACATCGAGGGTCTGGTTGACGGCCGTCGCTTCATGGAGAAGGTGAAAAAGGTGACGCCGACAAAGCCGGTAATTGTCCTGAAACCGGGTAAAACAGACGCTGCTGCCAAGGCGATAACGTCTCACTCCGGGGCGCTGGCAGGCTCTGACGAAGCCTATGAGGCCGCGTTCAAGAGTATCGGTATCACCAGGGTGGAAAGCCCCGAGGAGCTGCTGGATGTGGCCATTGGATTTCTAACCCAGCCGCTGCCTAAGGGCAGAAACGTGGCTATACTGACCCCCGGCGGCAGCTACGGCATTCTATGTGCCGAGGCTTGCGCCACGGAAGGCCTGGACGTGGTCAAGTTGCCTGATAGGGTTATTGCGGCGCTGGATAAGGTTTTTCCGCCGCGATGGAGCCACGGCAATCCGGTGGACCCGGCTGGGGATAGGAACTTACTTACCTTTCTTACCGCTCCGGGCAAGCTGTTAAAGGTGGACGAGATTGATTCTTTGATTTTTATGGGATTCAGCGGTTTCTCAATTTTTGCCTCGCTGTTCATCTCCAGAGAATTCCGGTGAGGCTGCTCCCTGGGTTTCTTCACGCGAGGCATTCCGTGAGATGGCCGCGGAATTTACCAGTGCGCTCATTTCCAAAGATACCGTGAAAATCGGCAAGACCGTATTTCCTATCGTTTCCGGTATGGCCTCAAGGATGGGAATTTACCATGAGGAAGACGTCGCTGAACTGACTGAAATAATTGCTGCTGCCATCGTCTCCGGCCGTCTCAGAGTTCCATTCCTCGTTAGCGCCTTCCTACCGCCCGGCTCTCAGGCTCTGACCGAGATGGGAGTTAAAAACCCACCGACAGCTAATGAAGCGCTCAGCTCATTTTCTGGTGGCGCTGGCTGAGCAGTGGGTGGCAAGCTACAAGAAGCCGGTGCTCACCACCACCTTTTTTACCGTAGACCAGCCCCGCCTCCAGGGCACTCACTACGCTTACCCTTCCGGCAGGCATGCCGCCAGGGTGCTGATTAAGATGGTGGAATACAAGGAGTACCTGGAGGCAAGAAGTTCGAAATAACAGGTAAAAATGTAAAAATAAAGGGCGGCCTTTTTCAGGTCGCCCTTCGGTGAAGGTTTCAGGCTAAATGTCCGCCTATTAACGATTATTCTTAACCTTTTGTTCTACCTTTATCTGTCACTGGCTATCGCCGTTTTCTTCATTGCTCCGCTTTATTCTCGCTGTTCCTCTTCATTATCGTTGTCTTTGTTTTTTTACCCGCATGTTCAGCAGCCTGGGACTTCGGGTTAAATGGTTTTTGAAGACCCGGTGCAGTCTCAATGCCTTTGCCGGGAACTCCCATCAGCTTGAGTATTGCAGCCTTGGTCAGAGTGACGTTATCGGAGTTAACAGTGTGTTTAGCAGCCTGGGACTTCAGATTGAACGGCTTTTGTAGCCCGGGCGCGGTATTGATTCCTTTACCTATGCCTCCCTTCAGCTTAAGTATTTCGGTCTTGGTCATGGTGCCATTGTCGCTGGCGGCATTATCGGTGCGTGCAATTGTGTTTGTTAGATGAACTGCCCATCTGTCAAATGTTTTGTCAATACAAAAACTATCCTTTCTTGGGCGCTGGCAGTAGCCGAGGACGCCGGTATCAGCAACGCGACGATGGCTACCATCACAGGAATGTTCCACTTTTTCATCTTTTGAACCTCCTTTAGTGGTTTTACTCAAATCTCAATCTGGAGATCTGAAGGCTGAACCCAGTGTTACTCTTATTATCTGTGCCACCTGGTAGGGGATTGCTGAGTGGTGCTGGGGCTGGCAGGACTTGGCGCGGTATTGTTATCGCTCTGGGCGTTATGCTCGCCAGTGTCTTGGGCAGGAGGATTTTTCTTAGATATTGTGTCAATGGCTTTCTGCCAATCATGTTTAGCTGTTTGTGATGCCTTTTCCTTAGCATCTTTCAAAGCTGTTAGGCTCTGAGGTACTCTTCTCTAGGGATTTTCCAATGCTTGGTTTTGGCAGCCGTAATATTATCTGTTGTGGCAGTTGTCGGCGGTGTAGTAACTTCAGGCGGTGTAGTAACCGCAGGTGTTGTCGTAACTGCAGGTGGCGTGGTAGCTTCAGGTGGCGTGGTACTCTCAGGTGGCGTGGTAACCGCAGGCGGCGTGGTAGTTTCAGTTGGCGTGGTGTTCTCGGACGCCGTGGTAACCGCAGGTGGCGTAGTAACGGCAGGAGGTACATAAACTGGAGGTTGGGGCTCGGTACCTTCTGCCTTGATTATGGCGGCTATAGCCTTTTCAAACTGGTCGTTATACCTGTCGGCTGCCTTGGCAGCTTCATCGGTCTTGCCTGCGTTGGCCATGGCTTCCACTTCGGTAGCCCTCTCCTGGACTAGCTCGGTTTGAACCTGGGCTTTTTGCGTGTCGGAAACGGCCAAATGCCACCTGCACCTGTTCCGTTGCCAGCTTCACCGGGTAAAGTGGTTGGTCAGGTAAGGCCTGTGACGAGGCGGCCATAGTGCTGCCGGTGGTCAACAGCAGTACAATGCCAACACTTACAGCTACCGCCCAGCCATGCCGCCACCAGGTAGAAACCGCGGGAGTTTCGGCTCGTGTTTGCTGCCTCGGATAACGCTGCGCTGATTCAATACGTACTCGCGCCCAATGTTTAAATTCAGGGCGAGGGTGGATATAGGAAACCCTCCGGCCTATGTCAAAGGTGGTTCTAAGCAGCGGCTCGAGCTGAGCACGATATTGCGGATAGCTCCTGAGGCAGCTCTCAAGGCTTTCGCCGGAGCGTATCCGCTCATAACATTCGTTGAAAATATCGTCTAATTTCCTAGCCATCTAATTTTCCGTAAAGTGCCTTTCTTAATGAAGCCGTAGCATTGAACTGCAATGCCTTGACTGTCCCCTCGCTTTTACCCAGCGTTCTGGCTACCTCGGCAATCGATAATTGCCCGATAAAGCGTAGAGTGGCAACGTCTCGCTGGGCCTCCGGCAACTGTTCCAGTGCTACTTTCAGTTGGTAAACTTCATAATCCCTTTCTGTCATCTGTATCGGGTCTTCCACACTTTTGGTATAAGCTTCCTCAAGTGGGGCTCTTTTCTCCTTCGACTGTTTCCGTACATGGTCAATTACCCTGTTATGAGCGATCTTGAATAACCAGGCGGCAAATGGCAGGTCGCGCCATTTGTAAGTATTAATCGATTCCAGCGCTCTGATGAATACATCTTGAGTTAAATCCTCCGCCTCAGCTCGATTTCTGACCTTAATATAGATGTATCGATGTATTCTGTCAAAGTTCTGGTTGTATAGCTGCGTAAAGGCTGCTTGATTACCATTTACTGCCTGCTGTACTAAATATTCTTCACTTAACACCAGGAGGACCTCTGACCTGGCGTCTATTATAGTAGAACGTAACAGATAAGGAAAACGTTTAGATGAATTCAGCTTTGAACTAAGAATTTTTGTTCGGAAGCTGATGGCTCCGCTGAAGCTGGTTGACACAGGGCAACATTTTCTGCACAATTCGCGCGAAGGGAGATGTCAAAATGCATGATTGGGCTGAGCTAGGTACAGAATTGGAGAACATATTGCGTCTTAAGACGAAGATTATCGCTTACCGGAGGCTGGAGAAAGCCGAGGAGCTTGACGCCATAAAAAATGTCGTCAGAATCGACCGCTTTTTCACCTTCTGTCAGGTTCCCTTTATGGTACGGGTTAACGGAATCACGGTGGGTATCACCAGGGAGGATAAGATACAAGACCGCTGCTCCAGGCTTTTCGGTCTGAAGCAAGCTACTGAGAAAAGCATGAATGCTGAGGCGGCTATGCTGTCTACCACCTGGTTTCGCTCACCTGAAGAAGCTTTGCAGCAGCAGAACGATTATTACCGCATTCCTGTCGGCGGCGCCATAGTCCTGGCTCCTTTGACCAAGCAGAAATTTGAGCCTGAGGTTCTTCTTGTCTATGGTAACCCGGCCCAGATAATGATGATTCTGTGCGGTCTTCAGAAAGTAAAATACGAGCGCTTCTCGTTCTCGTTCATCGGCGAAGGAGCTTGTACCGATTCACTGGCTCAATGTTACGTCACCGGCAAGCCAGCGGTGAGCATTCCATGCTATGGTGAGAGGTCCATGGGTGGTGTGTCAGATGATGAGATAGCAATTGCCCTGCCTCCTGGCGAGTTAGAGCGAACCATCTCGGGATTGAAGGAACTTGCCAAAATAGGGTTCAAATACCCGATTAATTCCATAGGACCTTTGCTCGACCCTACTCCATTACTGAGTGGCATATATCCTGAGACTGCTAAGCGCTGACAAAACAAGCTTGCGCGCTCGGCTAGCATACTACTAGCAGTTGGCTACCTTAAAAACCTTTGCCGAGTATGTAGATAACCAGGTCAGCCAGACGGCAGCTGTAGCCCCACTCGTTGTCGTACCAGGCAAGCACCTTGACCATATTGCCGGCAAGGACCATGGTGCTCAGGGCATCGAAGATGGAGCTGTGCTGATTGCCTTTGAAATCAATGCTCACCAGCGGCTCATCGCAATATTCCAGAATGCCCTTAAGCTTGCCGTTAGCCGCAGCCTGAAAAGCTTTATTGACCTGCTCAACAGTCACCTCTTTGTCGAGGTCGGCGACGAAGTCACATAGAGAAACGGTTGGCACAGGCACCCTGAAAGCAACGCCATCAAGCTTGCCTTTGATTTCCGGCATAACCAGTGCTACCGCCCTGGCGGCTCCGGTGGTTGTGGGGACTATATTCATCGCTGCCGCTCGCGCCCGGCGCAGGTCCTTGTGATACATATCCTGGAGCCTCTGGTCGTTGGTATAGGCATGAATTGTGGTCAGCAGCCCCTTGCTTACGCCGAAGTTGTCATGTAATACCTTGACCACAGGAGCAATGCAGTTGGTAGTGCAAGAAGCATTGGAGATGATGCGGTGCTGCTTCGGATTGTACTTGTCCTCGTTTACGCCCAGGACAATGGTTATGTCCTCGCCCTTAGCCGGAGCCGAGATAATGACTTTTTTAGCTCCACCCTGAAAATGGGCAGATGCTTTAGTGGCATCGGTGAAAAGGCCGGTGGACTCGATTACTAAATCCACGCCGTAGTCTTTCCATGGAATCTTGCCCGGGTCGCGTTCAGCGATTACTTTTGTCTTCCTGCCGTCGACTACAATGGCATCATCTTTTGCCTCCACCTTTCCGGGATAGATGCCGTAGTTGCTGTCATACTTCAATAGATGGGCGTTGGTTTTAGCGTCGGTGAGGTCGTTGACCACGGCTACCTCAAGCTTGTCGCTGTAATGCTGGTTTATCACCCTAAAAGCCAGTCTGCCGATACGTCCAAATCCATTGATGCCTATTTTCTCTGCCATTTATTCCTCCTGCTTTTATCGTAATACGTTAGCTATTTTTCTTATTATAACTTGCCGTGATTTTCGTGCCAATGCCGCCTCTTATATTCCACTCGGCCATTATCTCCATCCTTTTTGGCTTCACGGCATTGACCAGGTCATCAAGTATCCGGTTGGTTGCCTCCTCAAAAAATATTTCAACCATCCTGTAGCTTGCCAGGTAGAATTTCAGCGACTTTAACTCGATTATCTGCTTATCGGGGACATATTTTATGGTAAGCGTGGCGTAGTCGGGCTGTCCCGGATTGAGCGGGCAAAGCGTGGTGAATTCGCTGGTAACCATTTCCTCCTCATACTCCCTGTCGGGGCAAGGATTGGGCATGGCTATCAGCAGCTCCTTTTGAGGATGTGATTTATATTCGAGCTTTAGTTCTCGACTTTTTCTTTAGTTGTCATCCATTGCTTCCTCTTAGCGAAATCCTAAATCCTAAGCACCAAATCCAAATAATACTAAATCAAATGATTAAAAATATTGCTGTAATTTCTGTGAATCACTGTAATCATTTCTGGAATTTAGAAATTGGGATTTGGTATTTACTTGTGTTTAGCCTCCGGCCCAATAGAGGTCGACATTCTCTTTAGCTACTTTTTCAGCCTTGCCTTCAGTTACCAGGAGCTTAAGCTGAGCTATGGTCTCCATAACGGCCAGCCGCTTATCAAAGGTGGACAGCTTGTTGAAAGGAACAGACTCGCCGCCGGGCATCCAGGGAATCTCGGTAGCTATCTGATAGGCGCTCTTGGTGTCGTTTTCTATGATTCTCATTATGGCCCGCTGCCGCTGTTCGTGATAATAATATAATTCGCCGAGCCTTAGCTTGAAGCCGCTGAAAACAGAACCGTGACCGGGGAAAATGAAGTTGACCTCTAGCTTAGCCAGCGTCTCTAATGACTTAAAAAAGTCGCCCAGCGGGTTTTCTCCCGATTGCGGATGAAAACCGACATGAGGAAATATATCCGGCAGAATGTGGTCGCCGGAAAAGAAGAGCTTCCGTTTCGGCTCGTAAAGGCAAATATGTCCCGGTGAATGTCCCGGAGTCAGCATTACCTTGAACTCTGAAGAGGCGACCGTGATTTTGTCTCCATCTTTCAGTATGATGTCAGGCTTTACCACTCCTACGAATTGCCGCACCGCCATGGAGGCTTCGGCCAGTTCAGTTAAGTCTGCCTCAGGCACACCGTTAGATACTAAAAGCTGCTTTACCTGCTTCATCAGCGCATCGGTTTTCCCGTATCGCGAATCAATAAATTTTGCCTCGATATCGCTGAGCGCCACCTTGGCCCCGGACATCTGTTTCAGCTTATCCACCAGTCCATAATGGTCAGGGTGGATGTGAGTAGCCGCAATCACGGTGATATCCTTAAATCCGAAGCCGCTGAATTTGAGGGCATCCCGCAAGGCCCCAAAGGCCTCGGGCGTGTCAAAGCCGGTATCAATCAGCAAATTACCCTGGGTGCCTTCTATCAGGTAGATATTCATGTGGTCTAAGGCTCCCGGTAGCGGTACTTTTATCTGGTGGACTCCCTGGACTATTTCCATTTTGCCCTCCTAAATTGAAAGTGCTTCCTTGCCGGCGAAGCGGGCATCAGCCCCCAGTTCCTCTTCTATTTTGAGCAGGCGATTATACTTGGCCACCCTCTCGCTGCGGCAGGGAGCGCCGGTCTTTATCAAGCCGGAGCCGACGGCAACTGCCAAATCAGCTATGGTGGTATCTTCGGTCTCGCCGGAGCGGTGGCTGATTATTGTTGTCCAGCCAACCTGCTGCGCCCTTTTTACTGTCGCCAGTGTTTCGCTCAGCGTACCCACCTGATTCGGCTTTATCAGTATAGCGTTGGATGCCTTCCGGGTAATGCCTAGCTCCAATCGCTTGATATTGGTAGTATAGAGGTCATCGCCAACGAGCTTAATCTTCTTGCCTAATCTGGAGGTCAGTGATATCCAGCCCGACCAATCATCCTCATCCAGCCCATCTTCAATGCTGACGATGGGATAGCTCGATACCCATTTGGCATAGTAGGAAATCATTTCATTGCTGGTTAGCGTTGCCCCCTCTTTAGATAAGACATATTTACCATCGACTGTAAAAGCTGCTGGCTGCCGGGTCCAAAGCGATGAAGCAATCGCTGCCCGCTTTGTAACCAGCGAGGTCGATTGCAGCCAGGATTAGCTCAATTGCCTGCTTATTAGAAGCCAGCGACGGGGCAAAGCCGCCCTCGTCGCCGACATTGCTGTTCAGCCCTTTGACTTTGATTGCCTTCTTAAGCGCCTGGTAGATTTCTGCTCCCATCTGAAGCGCTTGACTGAAGCTATTAGCGCCTGCCGGCACCACCATGAACTCTTGAAAATCGGTGGAATCAGCAGCATGCTTTCCGCCGTTTAGTATATTCATCATGGGCACCGGCAGCAGATGGGCATCGTTGCCGCCGAGATAGCGATAGAAGGGAAGGTTTGCTGAATTGGCGGCAGCTTTAGCCGCAGCCAGCGATACCGACAGTAAAGCATTCGCCCCGAGATTGGACTTATCCGCAGTACCGTCAAGTTCAAGCAGTTTCCGGTCAATCTTTTCCTGCTCTGAAGCTATCATGCCTGTCAATGCCGGAGCGATTTTGTTATTAACGTTGCTCACGGCTTTAAGAACGCCCAGGCCGCCGTAGCGGCATTTATCTCCGTCCCTGAGTTCCACAGCCTCATGCTTGCCGGTGCTGGCACCTGAGGGAACGGCAGCTATGCCGGTGGCGCCGTCAGACAATTCCACCTGTGCTTCGATGGTGGGGTTGCCACGAGAATCGAGTATCTCGCGGGCTACGATGGCTTTAATGGTCGCCTTTGTCGTTTTCGTCATTTCAATCCAGCTTCTGCCCTTTTGCCAGAGAGATGGCTTTTTCCACGGCGTCGACGGCGTCATCTGCCTTAATTATAGACTTATCTTCCTCGCCGTTTCGATAGAATGACCAGGTACGCAGTCCGACAACCGGAACGCCGCCCTTCAAAGCAAAGCCAATCTCGGTGAGTGTGCCGTAATCGCCGTCGATGGCGATTACGGCCTGGGCTGACCTGACCACGGCTACATTTCGAGCATAGCCTACGCCGGTGGCAATGGGGATTTGGACATAAGGATTGGAATCAGCCGGATTTTCGGTAGGCAGGATGCCCACGGTTAGCCCCGACTCGATGGCAGCTCCTCGGCAGGCTGCTTCCATAACGCCGGTCAAGCCGCCGCAGACCAGAACGACACCCCGTTTAGCCAGCTCTCTGCCTACAGTCTCGGCCAGCGCCGCTTCCTGGGCAGTGCATTTCCCGCCGCCGATAACGGCGATGGTCAGTTTCCTGTCAAAGCTTGGTTTGGCCACGTCAGAGTAGAGTTTATGAAGTTGCTTTTCAGCCATTATATCATTGGAGTCTGGTAGCGGCAAAGAGAACGAATCTACTTCTAGTTTAGCTGCCACCTTTTAAGGTCGCTCTGAAAAATTGCTTATCACGTAGCAGAGGTGTAAAATTTTGGAATTCCCGAGCAGATAAAAGTAGTATATGGTGTTACGTTAAAATAGGAGACAAAAATGTCTACTAAAATATCAAACGATTATGATGTCATAATAGTTGGCTGCGGCATAGCCGGGTCGCTTGTCGGTGCCATATTATCCAATATGGAACGCCAGAAGGTTCTCATTCTTGAGGCTTCGTCGCAGATTGGAGGGCGTGCCATGTCATTCCGTGGAGAAGGTATCAGGGATGCCGACGAGTTTAGTAAAACGCTGGCGCTGTCGGCTCACTCCTGGATTAGTGATAGGACTGAGCCTGACTTGCCTACGCTAATAAAGAAGAAGATGCTTAATGGGTATGTCCTGGAAGCCGGTGGCAGAGGCGCGTGGTACACCAATAGGGGACGTGTGAGCCAGGCCCTGGCGCTGTTTAATAAGGCTTCGATTTTCTACTCCAATATAGGCTTTGTGTGGTATGACCATGACTGGAAGCCTTATATCGTGGGCAGGAGAGAGAAGTACGGCTGGATGACCGATGAAGATTATGCTGAGATGGTTAAGGTCCATAAGCGTAAGTTCCAGGTACGTACTATAGCTGAAGCTGAAAAACTCGACCATGTAACCTTGAAAGATTGGGTGGAAGGAATAACTCAAAGTGAGCTGGCAAAAGAATTTCACTATTCCATGGGGACTTTCCAGACGATTATCAATGACCCGGCACTAAATGCTGCTGGAGAGAACCTCAAGGTATTTCTACAGGTCCAGGAAACGGGGGTGCATATAACCAATGGTTCCTGGGGTTTCGCCGGCGCACCTGGGCACCGTTTTATTACCGAGGGTTTTGCTGCCGCGGTCAAAGAGGCTGAAGGCGATATAGTGACCAATGCCAGGGTCAAAGAGGTTATCATCCAGAATGGAAGAGCCAATGGCGTTGTCGCTGAAATTGATGGTAAAGAGATGGAAATAAAATCCCCGGTGGTAGTCTGCACTGTCCCGCCGAAGGTATTGCTCAAAATATTGCCCGAGAACCTGCTGCCAGCGGATTTTGTAAAATTAACCAAAAAGATAATACATACCTCTATGGTTGCCGGTCAGTTCGGTATGACTAAACCGCTGAGTGATTTCTGTGAGCTCGAGGTAGACCCCAGGTCTTTCTATCATACCTCCATGTTGATTCCCGAAAGCGAAGGGCTGTTCCGGGGCAATGTTCCGCTCGACATAGTGTCCATGTCTACAATGGCGCCGACAACTGCACCAGAAGGTAAGCACCTGGCGGGCATGGCCAGCAGTATACTGGCTGAAGAAGCACATGATAAGAAGAAAGTAGATATAGTGATTGACCGGATGTTGAAGTTTGCCGATACTGCATTTCCGGGCTGGCGAAAATCGCTGGAGTTCATGTTGTTTGCCGTGGGAGATACCTGTATACTGTGGCGGCATCCGGAAGATGAGTGGGTGGATGTGAAGTGCCCCACCGTCGAGGGGCTTTATTTTGCCGGGGATACATACGGCAAACGTCTCAACGAAGGAGGTATAGAGGGCGCTGCTCACTCCGGCTTTATCTGTGCCAGCGCCATAGCCGGCAAGGACTACCTGCAGCTCCTGCCGCCGGTCTTTCGTTGACCCTGAGCTTAATATAGAAATTGGAGGTTAAAGTATTTAAAATCAGCTACATTGTTCTCATAGTAATTTTTTTGTTGGGGGCAATACTTATGCAGGATGTAATTCATTGCCTGGAGCAGCCGTAGCCAAGAACGGCGATACGGTTCAGGTGAACTATACCGGAAAGCTGGCAGACGGCACGGTATTTGATTCATCGGTGGGGCGTGACCCCTTGGAATTTACTTTAGGTAAAGGCAATATGATTCCCGGGTTTGAAAAAGCTGTACTGGGAATGAAAGTCGGGGAAAAGAAAACCGTTACCATCCCATCGGATGAGGCTTACGGGCCACACCTTGATGACATGGTAATAGAAGTACCCGAGGAGAAACTTCCCAGCAACATAGAGCCAAAGGTTGGCCAGATGTTGGAGGCGACCGGACAGAATGGCGAGAAAATTAGATTTACTATCACCAACATCTCTGACAACAGTACGGTCACCCTGGATGCTAACCATCCTCTCGCCGGCAAAGACCTGACTTTTGACATCGAGCTGGTGAAGATAAAATAAAGCCACCATTAAAAGATACGTGAATAAACAAAACGGTTTGCTGTTTCGTCAGCATGGCCAGTTAGTGCTACTTTCACGATCGCTTTATTTCTATATACTCCAAAAAACATTAATTTTTGAGGTAATACGAAAGGAGGCATTAAATGATGGAAGAAAGCAAACATAGTGTGCATCATACCGCATCGAGCCTTGCTGGAACTGTTTGGTTCATCGGCTGGCTATTCACTATTGGTTATGCCAATTTGATTTGGTGGAAAATAATACTGGCTGTGGTCGTCTGGCCGTACTATCTGGGCTTGGCCATAAGGTAGAGCAGCCCACATTCAATTGAACTTGTTCATGGCGGCGGTTATGCCGTCTGTCAGGATGGACTCGATGGCTTTGGCCACCTGTGGCGATGGCGGGCTTGATTACTGATCTCTTCATGGGGGTGAAGTCGCTGAGCACGTAGTTGACAATAGCGTCCTCGTCGGTGATTGCTGTTCCATCTTCTTTGGTCGGGCGGCCGATGCCTACCTTGATGCGGCAGAAGTCCTTGCTCCCCAGAGCCGAGATTATTGACTTTATCCCTTTGTGCCCTCCAGCGCTGCCGCCGGGGCGGAGGCGGAGCTTGCCCAGTGGCAAATCGAGGTCGTCATAAATCACAATCAGGTCGGTTGCCTTGATTTTGTATCTGCGCATCAGGGGTCCAACCGCCTCGCCGCTGAGATTGACGAAGGTCACAGGTTTAGCCAGGACGACTTTAACGTCGGCTATTTTACCGCTGCCGACTTGAGAATGGCATTGGCGTCTGTTTGTTTCGATAGAATAGAGCTTGGCCAGATGATTTATGCAGCGATAGCCGATATTGTGGCGGTTTTGAGCATAAATTCTGCCCGGGTTACCCAGACCAACAATTAGTTTCATTATTTATTGACCCCTCACCCTGCCCTCTCCCCTTCAAAGTAGCCCCGTGCATAATGTTATGTCAATATTTCATTAGGAGAGTGGAAAGATAGGATTGGAAATATAAGCGTTAAATTACTTATTCTTGGTTTCTAATTTATCATTTTGCCATCGTTCTTTTTCTTCTTTATCTAACAAATTTCTGATATTTTTGATAGTGTATGTCTTTTTACCAACACCATCTTCCCACATATGGACTTTTGTCAGACCTGCATTAATTATTTCCTTCTTACAAATAATACATGGGCCGTAGATTTTTTTACTTCGAATATTGGCTTGTTCATACTCTCCCTCTAGTCTTTTGCTGTAAATGTACATTTCTCCATCAACGATACTCATGCCTGTCCTTGCAGCATTTATTATGGCATTTTGTTCCGCATGTACACTTCGGCATAACTCATACCTAGTGCCTGGCTGAATTCCAAGTTCCCGTCTCAGACATTTCCCTATATCAATACAGTGGGTACCCCCTCTTGGTGATCCCACATAGCCCGAACTCAGCTCTATTTCGCCCTTTACAATTATGGCCCCTACTCTTCGCCTTAAACACGTGCTTCTTTCTGAAGCGACCTTTGCTCGGTTTAAATAATTCTCGAATCTTGTTGGTCTTTGGTTATGGGCATTTACCTTTTTCATTATATATCTCCTCTTCCATATATAATGTGTCAAGAAAAGAAAACGCAGGAACAAGATTTACTTTTACAGGTAGGGCAATGTGCAACAACATCTCCTTCAAAGTACACCTTATTAAGCTGGTTCTCTAATGATAAGGCTTCAAATCCTGAGCTTTCCGTGATATTATCAAGTTTATTCAAGAGTGAACAAAACCACGAAAACGTATCAGCTATTTCGATTACCATATTGCATTTCGCATCTACTATCCTCCATTTTATTACCTTTTGGTCTATTGAGGTGTAATCAATATCTGGTTTTTTACCGCTAGTTGTTTCCTCTCTAAATTCCTTATATTCATCCTTTATATATTCGTTAGCTATACCTTTTACTGTAGATAATTCACGTAAAAATTCCGCGCTTATATCTTTGAATTTATCAATTACACGATTAAACTGACTTAGTTGCCGGACTGCTACAGCTCCTTCTCCAACCTCTTCGAGAAAGTGAAAGCCAATAGTTTCCAAGGTCATAATTTGAAGTTGACCGCCGAAAATTTCTCTGAAAGCATATTTCCAGTTATCAATAGAATATTCTCTGGTTGCTTGGATAACCCCTTCCCATTTTTTCAGTAGATTACCATATCTAGCGGACTTATCTTTTTTCTTATCTATTTCAATAGGTGAGCAGTGACACTTGGCTTCCTCGCAATGACCACAAACTAAAGGATATTTGAGTGAAACTATCTCGCAAAGAGAATCTGAGAATGAAAAAATATTGTCACTTTCTAATGTGTTACACCTATTTATAAAACTGCATAACCAACAAAAAGCATGTGAAGCAGCCGTCATTAAATCACTGAAAAAATATCTTCTCACACATTCTCCTATAGTACTTGAATGCGCAACAACTGCAATCCACATTTGCTCCGGTGTTCTATTTGAATCAGGGCTAATATAAATATCCGCGAATATTTGACACCAGTCTTTTATTTTTCTGGGCGTAACAGTACTCATATTAATTACCTCCATTCAGACATAATATCGTTCTCGCATATCTGCGGAGCTAACTCGATAAAAGTATTTTATTTCTGTTCCTATTTCCCCGAGCTTAATCTTTTCCTTGGGTTTGTTGCCTTGTGTATATAGTAGCCCTTCTCCTATTAATTGAACGACTGAATTATGCCGACGATCTTTTTTAATAATACACTCGATATTGTATTGTCCACTTAATTTGTTAAGCCGGGACGCGACTTTATCGAATTCACCATATTTTAAACTGAACTTGCTATCACTTGCCATATATGATGGTATGAATCTTTGAATATACCATTGCTTAATTGAATATTTGTGTAAAAGAGGAATTAAATTAACAATTGATTCCTTATTATGTGTATGAATAACGCTTTGAACAGCAACATTAATACCTTGGGCATGAAGGTACTGTATCGTGCCAATCTTTTTTTCATAGAACTTTAAGTTATGGGACAAATTCCTTTTTGTATCAGCTTTTACGTGGCGAAAGAATATTTCGTCCTGAGGCCTAGCAGAATCCCAAGAAATACGCACTAAAGTATCAGTATCTCGAAAAGTATTTATTGCCTTTTCACTTGGCAAAATAGTGCCATTAGTATCAACAATTAGGCCTTTTTGTTTGACCTGAGTCAAAAGCCTAATTAAATCATCCTCATATTCAGTGAGTAGTGGCTCACCGCCAGTGATGACAATTACAATAAAAGGAGAGTTATTGATCCAGTCCAATATTTGCTTTGTAATGAGTAAATCTGTTTGCGGACTAAAATCCTTGGTTACGCAATGACTACAAGATAAATTGCAGTTCATAGTAAGATACAGGTTCAATAAAACTGGGGTTTCCAAATAAGGAATAGCAGCCCTTCCATTTTTAGGAATATAAGAAGAAACGATGTTTTAGAGTATCGTATTGAAGAGTACCGCAGTCATATTCTTTTTCAATTATCATTTCCAAAACACCAACAATTTCTCTAGATGGCGCGGTTTTACAAATGCATGTTCTCGAGAAATATTTCTTGATCCCAAATGATGCCTTTTCCCAACTTTGGAGTATGGCAGCATGCCGATTTATTGAGTGATAATATCTCCTCGATTATTTTATCAATCTCTATGATCTGTCCTCTATGTATGTTATCTTGTAAGACAATATAAAATTTGCCACTTGGTACACAATTCCACACTTTTAATAACGACGCTGCACAATTTGGCGAAGTAACGCGTATAATATTTGAGATAATATGCCGGATCATCTGGAGCCGAAGATTGTTTTATTCTACTTAATAAATATTTAGCATATTCAGAATTTGTAATTAAATAGTCGAAATCTTCCTCGAAAGTCTGATATTCCTTCACTCTGACGGTGCCAATTAAATTCATTTTGCAAGTCGTACCGTTAATGGCAGATAGAAAGTAGTTTTCTGGGCTATATTGAGTAAATCCATCCAATCTATTGCAGTATGGTGGGGATGTAAAAATAAGGTCAACTTTCTCTGGTAGGGTCAGTTCGGCTGCATCGTGAATGGTAAAGATACATTCACCTTCTCGAGAGATTTGTTTTGGTTCCCTTTCACTTGATTTGTAACTATAGAGATAATATTCATCAAACCTTGTCAAACTGTCAGATGCGATCTCCATAAAATCTTTATTTGATGAGACTCCGCCAAGCTTTGGCCAAGTAGGATTCTTTGATTTGGTAATGGAAGAAAAAGACCGTACACATACTATGAGTGCAGCTCTCAAAAGTGTTTGGACATCTTCTTCATAGGTACCAATAGCCTTCCAGGCTTCGATAAGATTATTGAGTATATTGTCACTTATCCATTTATCCGAGATACAAAGCTTTTCTCCTTTTAGCGGAGACAGGCAATTAAGCAGCTGTTGAAGGAACCAATCATAACCATGTTTACTGTAACATTTGAATACTCGGTATGTTTTTGCTCTATTAACATAGAAGTGGAGGCCTGAATATCATTTAGATAAGCTTTGTAACCATGTGTTTCAATGAAGGGTATTAATGGAGCCGTGCCTGCCATAGGATCAAATATGACTAAAGAATGCTCTTTAAGCACTTCGTTCGTAAAATAATCCTGTACGTCTTGTCTAAAGGTGGCGTATTCGGCACTTAGTATTTTGGGAGTCTTATTATTCAGTCAGCTTCCCTTCCTTGATACTATAACATAAACGGGATAGCCTAAAGTATCTCGAGAGTCTCTTTTCAGGCAAATGATTGCAAATGATGCACCGATAATCCAGCTATGACATTACTAGTTAGGTTGTTTAGAGTTTTAGTAATTGGTTTGGATGGTTGATTGCTGAGAGATAACTTAGAGGAAGTGAGTTATGAAATTCTTCGTAGCAGGACATGCACTTATCGAAAGAAAAGGTAAATATTTGATTACCAGACGTTCAAAATCCAACACATATATGCCTCTTAAATGGGATGTGCCAGGTGGAATAGTTAAAGCAGGTGAGACCATGGAGGAAGCGATCTCTCTAAGTAAAAGAGGAAACTGGATTAATAATCGAGATAGCTCGTGTTATCCATATATATGCAAACCGCGACCAATTGCCAAAGCGGCAAATTTTCCAATCATATACCTCTGCAAATATATAGCCGGAGAAGTTATCCTGATCCCTCAGAACATGATACTTACAAATGGCTCGGCTACAACAAAATCAGGCAAGAAAATTTAATCGCCTTCTTGAAAGATTTGGTGGATGCTGCCACCTAATACTTAAATTAATAGTACTCTGATCTGTATAACCAAATGCTCCGTAGATAATTCAAGTTTGCCTTATTATTGCTTAACTATAGGTTTGTTTTAATATTTTATTTAACCACGCTTCCTTGTACACATTGACATAACATTATGCACGGCACTACTTCAAAGGGGAGAGGGGATTGGTATTCTGAAAAGGGGCTTCGCCCCTTTCAATCCCCGTATTATTTTAGTTTGTTTTCTGCCTGTTTCAAAAGCTCCAGGAATTCTTTCTCGGTAAGCGTCTTGGTGCCCAGCGCCTGGGCTCGGGCCAGCTTGGAGCCCGGGTCTTCGCCGACCACCAGATAATTGGTCTTTCGGGTGACATCCGAGCCGGCTTTGCCGCCCAGCTCCTTGATTTTAGCTTCGGCTTCCGGGCGGGGGAAGCCTCCAACCTGCCGGTGATGACGAACTCAAGCCCGGCCAGCGGTAAATCCTTTCGCTTAGCCTTTTCTGCCTCCAGCTTAACACCGGCTTTTCTCAGCTTGTCGATGATTTTCTGGTTCTGTTTCTGGCGGAAGAAGGCTAATATGCTGTCGGCAATTTTGGGCCCGATGGACGGAATTTCCTGAAGTTGCTCTTTAGATGCCCGGGCTAACTCATCGATGCTGGTGAAATGCTCGGCCAGCAGCTCGGCTGTCTGCTCTCCGATATTGGGTATGCCCAGGGCGAAGATAACCCGCGGCAGAGGCCGGTCTTTGCTCTTTTCAATGGAGTTGAGTATGTTGGTGACGCTTTTATCGGCCATCTTTTCCATGTCGAGTAAGCTGTTCCCTTTTCGCTTTGAGACTGTAAAGGTCGCCGACATCTTTTATCAGCCCGGCTTCGAACAGCGCCTGGGACATCCTCTCGCCGACTCCCTCGATGTCCATAGCGCCGCGGCTGACGAAATGCTTAATTCTCTCCAGCGCCTGAGCCGGACAGGCGGCGTTGGTGCAGCGGTGCATGGCCTCGCCTTCAGGCTTTATCACCTCGGCGTCGCAAACCGGGCAGCGCTTGGGCATGTGGAAGATTTTCTCCTTGCCCGTGCGGCGGCTGACGATGGGCTCGACTATCTCCGGTATCACCTCGCCGGCCCGCTGTATGACGACCCAATCGCCGATGCGTATGTCCTTGCGGTGTATGTCCTCTTCATTGTGCAGTGCGGCATGGCTGATGGTTACCCCGCCCACCTGGACCGGCTCCAGTATGGCATAAGGGTTAAGGCTGCCCGTCCGCCCCACGTTGATGCCGATTTCCAGAAGGCGGGTGACGCCTTGAACCGCGGGGAATTTGTAGGCGATCGCCCATCTCGGCTCGCGGCCGACGTATCCCAGCTCGACCTGATAAGGAATGGAGTTAATCTTGACCACCACGCCATCGGCCTCATAGGGCAGCGCTTCCTGGTTCTTGACCCATTTGGCGTAGAAAGCCTTGGCCTCGTCGATGGTACGGCACAGAGTCATTGTTGGGGTTTAATTTGAAGCCCAGAGATTTGAGGTACTGCATGATTTCCCAGTGGGTATCGGGAACTGCCTTGCCTTCAGCCCAGCCCAGGCCGTAGACAAAGATATCCAGCGGCCGCTGAGCGGTAATCCTGGGGTCGAGCTGCCTTACCGAGCCGGCGGCGGCATTTCTGGGGTTAGCGAAAAGCGGCAGCTCCTCCTTGGCTCGCTCCTCATTCAGCTTCTTGAAGCCGGTCTTGGGCAGATAGACCTCACCCCTGACCTCGAACCTCGGCGGCGCCTCTTTGGGCACGGAAAGCGGTATGCTCTTTACCGTCCTCAGATTCTGGGTGATATTCTCGCCGCGGAAGCCATCGCCGCGGGTGGCGCCGACCTCAAGCAGGCCGTTGACATAGGTCAGAGCTACCGCCAGGCCGTCGATTTTAAGCTCGCAGACGAGGTCGGTCTTGCGGCCGCCCAGAAGGTTGGAAGCCCGCCGGTACCAGGCGTCAAGCTCTTCATCGGTAGAAGGCGTTGGCCAGGCTAAGCAGCGGCTGCGGATGCTCGACGACGCCGAAGGCTTCTACCGGTGCCGCGCCGATTCGCTGGGTGGGTGAGTCGGGGGTGATCAGTTCAGGGTGCTCGTCTTCGAGCTGCTTCAGCTCTCGCATGAGTTTATCGTACTCAGCGTCGCTGATTTCCGGGCTGTCGAGCACATAGTAGCGATGGTTGTGGTAGTTAAGCAGCTCACGCAGCTTGTTTATCTTTTGTTTTGCCTCAGCTATGCCTGCCATAAAAGCCTCGTTCATAGTATAACATGGCGGAAAGCTCGAGAGAAGAAGTGGTTGGCATATTCGAAATTGCATTTGCCGCATACTGTGTCAGTATGCCTATTTGCTATAATGGATCTTCAGGGCTTCAATTTCGGAAGATAAATTTAACGCCAGGCGAAAGAGGTGGGCAAAGATGGTGAAGATAATAGATTTAAGTATCCCGGTGGAAGATAGCCCCAGCGAGCCGCTGCCGGTTAAGGTAACCCATGAGCCGCACAAACAGGGCGTCAAGCGGATGAAAACCTTCTTCGGCTGCAGCCGAGCAGGACTTGCCGGAGGGGCTGGGCTGGGCTAACGACAGCTTGACGCTGGGGGCCCATGCCGGGACTCATGTTGACGCTCCGTGGCATTATTCCCCCACATCTGAAGGGAAAAGAGCCAGGACCATCGATGAGATGCCCCTCGACTGGTTTTATCACGATGGCGTGGTGCTGGATATGAGGCATAAGCCGCGCGGCTCCGGCATCACTGGTGGATGACCTTAAAGCAGCCTTGAAGAAGATTAACTACAAAATTAAGCCCTGGGATATTGTGATGATACAGACCGGCGCCGACAAATTATGGGGGAAAGCGGAGTATTTTGATGCCGGCTGCGGCATGACCCGGGAGTCAACGCTGTGGCTGATAGAGCAGGGGGTCCGGGTTATGGGGATCGATGCCTGGGGCTGGGACCGGCCGTTCTGGGCGATAAAAGAGGAGTTCGCCAGGACAGGTGATAAGAACCTGCTGTGGGGCGCGCATTTTGTCGGCAGAGATAAGGAATACTGCCATATAGAGAAGTTAGCCAATCTGGACAAGCTGCCCAAACCCTTCGGCTTCAAAGTCGCCTGCTTCCCGGTGAAGCTTGCCGGCGGCAGCGCCGGCTGGGCTCGTGTGGTTGGCTATCATAGAGGACTGACCTGGCTTACCTTTTGCCTTCGATGACAATTCTTGCGACCCTAAAATGTTGTCTCTTGTGTTTAATTATTTGTCTTGAGATGTGGTCTACAAACGGCTAAAATTGGTATTGTTTTTTAACACAATATGGGTATATACGAGTATGGAGTGTGCCTAACGTGGTAGAAACATTTCTCTGCCCCAAGTGTGGAGAAGAGAATATTATGGGCTATCGGTTCTGCATGGTTTGCGGGGCACGGCTGGCAGCAGGGGCGCAGCAGTCGGAGAAGACCTGCCCGAAATGCAGTTCACAGAACCCGCCTGATTATAAATACTGCGGCAGTTGCGGTGTAAAGTTAAACGCCAGCTGTCCGAATTGCGGGGCTGATGTTCCCGCTGACTCGAGATATTGTCCCAATTGTGCCTTTCTATGCGGTGAAGGACGGTATAGCGCGGAGTAGAGGTGGGAGCTTCAAATGAAAACTAGACCGCCGCTGTGGTATACGTTGCAAGCCGTTTTAAGCTGGATGCTGGAGGAAATTCTGCTGGCGGCTGTTGTCCTGTGGCTGCTGCCACATTTTTTCAATGTAAATATACCGCTGTGGGGTCTGGCTATTTTGATGATAGCCTTAGCTATATATTCCGGTGTCATGTACCGGGTTGGCAGGCAGACCTTCTTCATAAGGCCGAAGGTGGCGGCGGAAAATATTATCGGCAGTGAAGGCAGGGTGACCAGGCCGCTGGCGCCGGAGGGCTATGTTAAAGTCCAGGGCGTGCTGTGGAAGGCGATATGCAACGAATCGGAGTTAGGAGTGGGCGATGAAGTTGAGGTTGTCGGCATGGAAGGCCTGAGGCTTATTGTTAAACCTAAAAAATGAGCGGTTCCGAATAGAAAACCTTGACAATTGCGAATTTTGAGGTATAATTCAGTTAACGATAACTATTACTAATAAAGAGATGAGGAAAACCAGACAGAAGGAAGCCATACTTGAGGTTTTGAGAGGCACGACCTCTCATCCGACGGCTGATTGGGTTTATAACGAGGTAAGGAAAGAGATACCTAATATCAGTTTAGGGACGGTGTATCGGAACCTCAGGCTATTATGCGAGAGTGGCGAGATATTGGAGCTGGTCTTATGCGGTAGTTTAAGCCGGTTCGATGCCAGAAGCGATAATCATTATCATTTCAGATGTGAAAAGTGTGGTCAGGTCTTCGATGTCGATGAGCCGGTGAATTCAGAGATGGACAAAATAGCTGCCCGGAGAACTGGCTTCAGAATAATATATCATCGACTGGAATTTTACGGGCTGTGCCTGGAGTGTCAGTTAGTTGAGGCTGTAGGAGGAAGTTGATGCCCAAAGCAGTAATAACATTGGATGAGCAGCAGGTAACCAGACTGGAACAGGCTATTATTGACCATGACGAGAAAGCGGCATGGGAGCTTCTGGCGGAGATAAGGGCCAAGGTTAAAGCGACTCAAAATACGCAATGCGGCGTGGAGAAGCTGAGAAAACAGGTTTAAGTCAAAGGTAATTTATATAACCGCCCAAAATGTTATAAGTTTTTAACTTTTGGGCTATTGATTTTACGACTATTTTACGATAGACGGGGCATAATATCCTAAATTAATCGGGAAAGGTCACATAGACATAGATTATATTTGCTTGACAATGAGGTTTAGCCTGCCTATATTTATTGTGGAACCAGCCGTCGGGTTGGCTGAGTATCGTTGTGGGCGGGCGATGTTTTCGACTAAAAATGCTCTATGTCGCTTTCGGAAATAAGCATTTAAACGAAGCTGTCGGTCAGTTGTGCCGGCGGCTTTTTTAGTTTAACGAAGACGGGTGGCCATAAGCACCTGTCATAGAAGTAAGATTAGAGGAGGCGAAATGGCGAAAGAGGTTAAAGTCTATTCTACCGCTACCTGACCCTGGTGCATTAAGGTCAGGCAGTTGCTGGACGAAAACAAAATCCTTTATAAATATCTTGATGTTGCCAGAGACAAGGTTGCCCGCGATGAGATGGTAAACAAGACAGGTAAATTTGTGGTGCCGGTCATCGACATCGATGGCGAGGTTTCTGTCGGCTACAACGAGAAATGGCTGAAGGAGAAACTGAACATTTAGACAGGGTTTGTGGGCAGCCGTAATAGCGGTACAGGTACGTTGAAGCTTGCTTGATTTTAAGTAGTGGCATATCAGTCAATAGAGGAGAGAATTATGAGACTGAAAGGAAGCAGGACCGAGGACAGCTTACGCAAGGCATTTGCCAGAGAGGTACATGTTCATGCTGTCTATTCATACTTCTCCAAGGCTGCCAGAGAAGCTGGACTTAGACCAGATAGCTGATATGTTTTTGACCACAGCCCAGAATGAAGCCGAACACGCCGAGCATGAGTTTAAATTTCTTGGCGGCTTAGGTAATACGGCGGCGAATCTAAAGCTGGCTATCGGCCGTGAGCATGAAGAAGCCAGCAGGTTGTATCCTGAGGCGGCACAAATAGCTGAGGAAGAAGGCTTTAATGACATCGCTGATTTCTTTCGCCGGATGGGCAAGGTGGAACAGAGACATGAAGAAAATTTCAAGCAGCTAATAGAGGCGCTGGATGAGAAGAAGGAATTGAAGGGTAAGACCGTGGGGCATTCGGCGGTTGAGATGGCGGAGCTTATGTTACCGCATCACAGTAATCCAGCCGGTGTGGTTCATGGCGGCGAACTGATGAAAATGATGGACAATGCTGCCGGTGTGGTAGCTGCCCGGCACAGTCAGGCTAATCCGGTAACCGGCACGGTGCACAATATCCGCTTCCTTAACCCCGTTCACGTCGGTGACCTGGTGCTAATTCATGCCAAGCTGACTTTCGTAGGTCACACATCTATGGAGGTATGGGTACAAATCGATGCCGAGGACCTTAGCACCGGGGAACGGCGACAGGCTATGACGGCCCACTATATAATGGTGGCCACGGACAACAAGGGTAAACCTGTGGCGCGTTCCACCGCTTATTGTGATTACTGAAGAAGAGGAAAGGTTGTTTAATGAGGGACTGGCCAGATATCAGGCGGTAAAGAAGACAATCTGGCAAGTAACGGGAGATACGTTAATGGGGAATGAGAAGAAGCCGGGAAGAAGAGTTTATCTGGATAATATGGCTACCACGCCGGTATTGCCTGAGGTGCTGGAGGCGATGTTGCCTTATTTTCGGGAGGTATACGGAAACCCCCAGTCAATCCATTCCTGGGGCGATGAAGCCAGGGAAGCCATAGAAAAAGCTCGAGAGCAGGTCGCCGCCCTCATCGGTGGCGATGCTGAAGAAATAATTTTCACCTCCAGCGGCAGCGAAGCTAATAATCTGGCGCTTAAAGGGCTGGCTCAAGGGCCAGATGGCAAAGGGGAAGCACATAATTATCTCGGCAGTCGAGCATTTTTCGGTGCTCCATGCTGCCAGAACTTTGGAGAAGGCTGGCTTTGAGATTACCGAGGTGCCGGTGGATAAATACGGGCTTGTCGACCCCGATGAAGTAGCCAGAAATATTAAGAAAGACACCATACTGGTGTCGGTGATGCATGCCAACGGAGAAGTGGGCACTATCGAGCCTATCGCCGAGATAGCTAAGAAGGTTAAAGAGGCTGGCGTGTTATTTCACACAGATGCTGTTGCCAGCACAGGTAGTATACCCGTTGATGTGAATAAGCTGGGAGCAGATGCCTTGAGCCTGGCCGGAAATGAATTTTATGGGCCTAAGGGTTCAGGAGCCTTGTGGGTACGCAAGAGGGTTCGTCTTATACCGTTAATGGACGGCGGAGTGCAGGAAGGTGGGCGGAGGCCGGGCACGGAAAATGTACCGGCTATTGTGGGTATGGGCAAAGCTGCTGAACTGGCCGTGAGAGACATGCCGTCGCGCATGGAAAAGTTTGTCCGGCTGAGAGACAGGCTAATCAATGGCCTACCGGCGGCAATTGACCATACATTTCTTACCGGTCATCCGACTCAGCGTCTTCCCCAACATGCCAGCTTTTGCGTTGAGTTTATTGAAGGTGAAGGCATGCTGCTGCTGCTCAACAGCCAGGGCATCGCTGTCTCCAGCGGCTCAGCCTGCACCTCCAAAGCTTTGAAAGCCTCCCACGTGCTTATTGCCATGGGTATTCCGCACGAAATTGCCCAGGGCTCCTTGCTTTTTAGCCTGGGGGTGGACAATGACGAGGCGGATATAGATTACGTATTGGAGAAGTTGCCTCCTATTGTGGATAGATTGAGGCAGATGTCTCCCTTATATGCTAAATTCATGAAAGAAAAGAGGGGGTGAAGTGATATGCCGGCATATAGTGAAAAAGTGATGGACCATTTTATGAACCCCCGCAATGTCGGGGAGATTAAAGATGCTGACGGCATTGGTGAAGTAGGCAACCCGGTGTGCGGGGATATGATGACGTTTTATATCAAGGTAAAGGATAACCGTCTTGAAGACGTCAAATTTCAGACCTTCGGCTGTGGGGCTGCGGTGGCCGTTTCCAGCATTACCAGCGAGATGGCAAAAGGTAAAACGCTGGAGGAGGCGGTTAAAATCACACCCAGCCTGGTAGCCAAAGAATTGGAAGGCTTGCCCAAGAACAAATATCATTGCTCTAATTTGGGGGCTCAAGCCCTACAACAAGCAATTCGTGATTATGCCAAAAAGAAGGGAATCAAAATCGAAGGTCTAGAAGAGAAAGGAGAAGGTGATGAAGAAGGAGAAGAATGTGAAGTCAGTTAATAAAGCTAAGAAAGCCAAGAAGAGAATAGCTGTCTTTGTCCTTACTGCGAAGAGGAGCTGGTTATCGCTAGCTGTCCCTTCTGTCAGGCTTGTGGATCAGTCATCAGCTATTGTGTCAGCTGCCAGATGATGGTGCTGGATGACAAAGCTACTAAATGCCCTGAATGTGGCGCACCGCTGAAGAAGGGGCGAAAAAAGTAAGACAAAGATTACTATTTAGGAGAGAAAGGATGAAAGCAGACGAGACTCTGGATTGCCTCGGACTTTATTGTCCCATGCCCATTGCTAAAACCGCTCAAAAAATGAAGCAGTTAAAACCGGGGCAGGTGTTGGAAGTTCTAGCTGATGATAAGGGTATAAAGGAGGATATCCCCAACTGGTGCAAGACTACAGGCAACGAATGCCTGGGCATAGAAGAGGAAGGCGGGGTCTTTCGGGCGTATGTAAAAAAGACAAAATAGCGTGGTTATGTACCATATAAACAGGCGTGATAATGAAGGAAGAACAAAGCAAGACTTTAGAAGCGATTAAATTCGCTATTCAGATGGAAATCGATGGCAAAGAATACTACCAGAAAGCCAGTCGACAGAGTGATAACAAGGTTGGCAGAGAGCTTTTTGAGTGGCTGGCGGCTGAGGAAGATAAGCACCGGCGGATATTTGGAGGCATATATAACGCTATAAGAAAGCAAAAGGCCTGGCCTGAGGTCAGCATTCAACATCGTAAGGGTGCCATACTTGACACCATATTTTCCAAAGAGATGAAGGTGGCCGCGCCCACTGTGAAAGCAACCAGCACTGAACTTGATAGCATAGCCAAGGCTATGGAAATGGAGAACAAAACTCGGG
Source organism: uncultured Chloroflexia bacterium (assembly GCA_963726215.1). Classification (GTDB taxonomy): domain Bacteria; phylum Chloroflexota; class Dehalococcoidia; order GIF9; family UBA5629; genus 9FT-COMBO-48-23. Next base: position 75,590 of record CAVSBU010000017.1, on the reverse strand, counting down.
AATTCTACAACAACCAGGACCAGAAAGCGGCCTATGACGCCGAGAAGAAACTGTATTCGGCCCTGGCTGCCGAAGAGGAAGGCCACTATCTGACTCTGGTTGACTATCGAGAATACCTGATTGACCCGGCGGGCTATTTCCGCAAAGCAGAACACCATTCACTGGATGGCGGCTAAATAGTATCCCGGAAAAAAGATTTTAGACGGGTCCGTAACAGACCGTAGTCCTTTCGACGCTGCAAAATGGGAGAGGAGTAAATTATGAATCTGCAAGCGCTTTACAAGCTCAGTTATGGTTTGTATGTTGTCTGTTCCAAAAAAGATGGCAAGTTCAACGGCCAGATTGCCAATACAGTCTTTCAGGTTTGCTCCGAACCACCTATTATCGCTGCGGCTCTGAATAAGCAAAATCTAACCAATGAGTTTGTTTCGGCAAGCAAAGTGTTTACGGTGTCGATTCTGTCTCAGGACACGCCTTTAAGTTTCATTGGCAGCTTTGGTTTCAAGTCGGGTCGGGATGTGGATAAATTCAAAGGCGTAAATTATAAGATGGGTGAGACCGGTGTTCCCATAGTACTTGACAATACCCTGGCTTATCTTGAGGCGAAGGTGATTAATCAAATGGACGTTAGCACCCACACCATCTTTGTCGGAGAAATTGTGGCAGCGGATGTAATCAAAGAGGGCGAGCTGATGACCTATGCCTATTATCATCAGGTCAAGAGGGGCACCACACCGAAGACAGCACCGACTTATATCGAAGAGAAAAAGGAGGCAGCAACTAAAATGGCAAAATACAAGTGTTCAGTTTGTGGGTATATTTATAATCCTGAGCTCGGAGACCCTGATGGTAATATAAAACCTGGTACGCCTTTTGAAAAGCTACCTGACGATTGGGTATGTCCGGTGTGTGGCGCCAGCAAAGACCAGTTTGAGAAGCTAGATTAAGAGGACTGTAACTATGGCGGAAGACAGAAAGCAAGTCTTAAAGGGTTTGCTCAAGCGGCTGCATGAAGGTGCCGACCCGGAGCAGATAAAAAAGGAATGCCAGAAGAACACTAGGAGACATTCCACCGACTGAGATGGCAAAGGTAGAGGATGAGCTGGTAAAAGAGGGAATGCCCAGGGAGGAGATACAGAAATTCTGCGATATTCATCTGGCTATACTTAAAGAATCGTTTGAAAAAGAAGGGCCTCTAGCACCTGCCGGGCATCCCATCCGCATTCTTATGGAAGAGCACAAAATGCTCTTACAGTTTGCCGATGAGCTTAAGAATGTGGCCAAGGGGATGAAGGGAGCCAAGGGTTTGGCTTCGGCCGGCGACAAGATGGACCAGTTGAACCATATCGTTAAGCATCTCAGGGATTCAGACAGTCACTATGTGCGAGAGGAGAACGTTCTTTTCCCGTCGCTGGAGAAGCACGGCATTAAGGAACCGCCGGCAGTTATGTGGATGGAACATGACAAAATAAGAGATATAAAGAAGAGTGTTTACCGGATAGTTGATAGCTATAAGATTAATGGCTTTTGAGGATTTTGCCGGCACAACTGGATGCAGTGGCACTGGCTCTGGCTGAAATGTTGTCAAGCCATTTTTATAAGGAAAACAATATTCTGTTTCCGGCTGCCCTGGAGGTTATCGGGGAAAGCGAGTGGCTTGATATCAGGCATCAGTTTGATGAACTGGGCTATTGCTGTTTTACTCCTGAGCCGGCGAAGGTTGCCTTTGGAGAGATCGGAAGGCCGGTCTATTAAATCGGAGGTGAAAGGCATGGTTTCTTTTGAAACTGGCAGCCTTGTCCGGAGAGGAGATTGAAGCAATATTAAATACTTACCGGTGGATGTGACTTTTGTGGACAAAGATGACACGGTACGCTATTTCAGCCAGTCTAAGGATAGGATTTTCCCCAGAGCTAAAGCTATTATCGGACTAAGGTCCAGCAGTGCCATCCTCAAAAAAGCGTGCATGTTGTCAATCAGATATTGGAGGACTTCAAAAGCGGCAAGCAAGGACGTAGCCCAGTTCTGGATTAATCTGAAGGGCAAATTGATTTATATTCGCTACTTTGCTGTTCGCAAAGGCGGACGATTATCTGGGTTGTTTGGAGGTCACTCAGGATATCACGGACATAAAGAAGATTAAGGGTGAAAAAAGACTTCTGGAATATTAGTGGAGGGGTAAGATGAAACCAAGAGAAATAAGGCGTGGAATTTACTTCGTAGGGGCAGTTGACTGGGACAGGCGGCTGTTTGATTCTCTTATACCGCTTCCCGATGGCACCAGCTACAACTCATATCTGATAAAGGGAAGTGAAAAAACGGCTCTTATAGACACCGTAGACCCGACTATGACACAAGTGCTGATAGATTACCTGGACACGCTTAAAGTCAAAAACATAGATTATTTAATTGCCCATCACGCTGAGCAGGACCATTCGGGCAGTATTCCCGTTGTCCTTGAGAAATATCCTAAGGCGAAGGTTGTCTGTAATCCCCGATGTAAGGGGATGCTTATAGACCTGCTCCTGATTCCAGAGGACAGGTTCATAACTGTCGAGGACAAGGAGACCATTTCGCTGGGAGACAGGACACTGGAGTTCATCTATGCTCCCTGGGTTCACTGGCCGGAGACGATGCTGACCTATTTGAGAGAGGAGAAGATACTGTTCACCTGTGATTTCTTCGGTTCCCATCTGGCAGCAAGTGACCTGTATGTGACCGACGAAGGTCAGGTGTACGAGTCAGCCAAGAGATATTATGCCGAAATCATGATGCCCTTCCGAACTAATATCCAGAAAAATCTGGAGAAGATTAAGGACTATCCGGTTGATATCATTGCCCCCAGCCACGGGCCTATGCACGATAAACCAGAATTTATTATCAAAGCTTATCATAGCTGGGCATTTGATGAGCCTAAGAACATTGTGGTGCTGCCTTATGTCTCGATGCATGGTAGCACCCGTAGCATGGTGGCATATTTTGTTGGAGCTTTAGCTCAAAGGGGGGTGACGGTGAAGCAGTTCGACCTCACGGTCACCGACCTCGGCAAACTGGCGATGGCATCTGGTGGATGCGGCGACCATTGTAGTCGGTGTGCCTACTGTCCTTGCCGGACCACATCCCAATGCTGTCTATGCTGTTTTCCTGGCAAATGCCCTCAGACCGAATCTCAAATTTGCCACTATTATTGGTTCCTACGGTTGGGGAGGCAAGACAGTTGAGACATTGACAGCATTAATGCCAAACTTGAAGGTGGAAATATTTGACCCCGTGCTGGCTAAAGGTTATCCCAGAGAAGCTGATTTCCAAGCTTTGGAAAATCTGGCTGAAACCATTGCCCAGAAGCACAAAGAGCAGGGCTTTGCTTAACTTGTTACGGCGGGTTCTTCGTCTTGTCATTCTGAGCGCAGCGAAGAATCTGGCTCAGAGTAAACACCGCGAAGTAGTCTTAGAGATTGCTTCGGGGCTTGTGCCCATCGCAATAACGACGAATAGTGTGGTGAATCGTTAAGCGGTAAGGAGGTGCAAAATGGAGAGGAGTTACAAGGCAACGCTTCAAGTGAACAAAAAGCCAATCCCGATGAACCGCTTTGTCGAGGAATTCTTGTCTCATACTACGGTAGGCGCTGTTACCTCACTGAGAGGGGCAGAAGACATAGAAGATCCTGAGAATACATCAGAAAAAGGGTAATGTCGAAATCACCGTCAACGGCAGTGAAATTCCCCTTACTCCTTTCCCTAACGATATTATTTCCAATACTCTGTTGGGGATGGTCTCTTCATTGAAAGATGTAGAGGATATAGACAGCATAGACATCAGCGTTGAAGTACAATAAACTCATGTCTAGTGGGAAATTAATGTAGGGCTTAAGAATGAAGCATGGTGATAAAGCATTTAGGACGAAGATGGCAAAACTGACTGATTTGGTGGACTACCAGGATGGAGCTGTGGTTAGCCGGGAGATTATAAATCAGAAGGCAGGGTCAGTAACTTTATTTGCCTTTGATGAAGGGCAGGGGCTCAGCGAGCACATGGCGCCGTTTGATGCCCTGGTTTACCTTCTTGATGGCGAAGCGGAAATTACCATTTCAGGAAGACCTCTTCACTTGAAGCAAGGTGAGATGGTTATAATGCCAGCCAACCAACCACACTCTCTAAAGGCAATTAAGAGATTCAAGATGGTCCTCACCATGATTAAAGCTTAATGCCAGGAGCTGCTGCAACATGGATGAAAAGACAAGTGGTAAGAAATCCGAGAAAGCTCGTCTTCATGTAACGGGCATGACCTGTACTACCTGTGCTCGTACCATCGGAAAGGGTCTGTCGGAGACACATGGAGTGAAGCGGGCAAATGTCAACTTCGCTTCAGAGGAAGCTTCTCTAGAATATGACCCTAATAAGGTAAACCTGGCCAAAATTAAGGATACTATCTCCGCAACTGGGCTACGGGGTAGCCACCAAGAAATCCATTTTCCCGGTGAGCGGCATGACCTGTGCTTCCTGCGTCGCCCGCGTAGAAAGTGCTTTGTCCGGTGTGCCCGGGGTGGTTTCAGTCAGCGTCAATCTAGCTTCTGAAAAGGCCACTGTGGAATATACCGAGGATGTGCGGGTAGCTGACCTGCAAAAAGCGGTAAAAGAGGCTGGCTACGAGCTTGGTCCGGAAGCAGAGACCCTGGAGGATGTGACCACAGCCTCCCAGCGAGACCTCAGGGCAGTAAGGAACCGATTCATAGTCGCCATCGTTCTTGGTTTGTTGATTATGATTCTGGGCTTTATACCTGCCGTGATGATGCAGCCTTATATGCCTTATCTGCTGTGGGCATTAGCCACGCCGGTGCAGTTCTGGGCAGGCTGGCGGTTCTATCGAGGCGCGTGGGGAGCGCTCAGACACAGGACCGCCGATATGAATACCTTGATAGCTGTAGGCACATCAGCTGCCTATTTCTATAGTGTGGTGGCAGTACTGTTTCCAGGCCTCTTTACTGCTGCGGGTGTGGAACCTCATCTGTACTTCGATACTTCAGCCCTGATTATTGCCCTGATTTTACTGGGTCGCTACCTGGAAACGCGAGCTAAGGGGCAGACTTCGGAAGCGATAAAGAGGCTCATCGGTCTCAATCCTAAGACTGCTGTGGTGATACGTGATGGCGAGGAGAAAGAGATTCCGGTAGAAGAAGTCCAGGTCGGCGATATTATCGTGGTACGTCCCGGGGAGCGCATACCCGTGGATGGTATAGTCAGGCAGGGATATTCCAGCGTTGATGAGTCGATGATTACCGGTGAGAGCATTCCGGTGGATAAGAAAGTGGGTGACGAGGTTATCGGCGCCACCATCAACAAGACGGGTAGTTTTCAATTCGAGGCGACCAGGGTGGGCAAGGATACCACGCTGGCGCGCATTATCCGGCTGGTAGATGAGGCGCAGGGCAGCAAAGCTCCCATCCAGCGCCTGGCTGACGTCATTGCCAGCTATTTTGTGCCGGCAGTGATTGGTATTGCCATTGTTACCTTCATAATCTGGTATTTTGTTGGCCCGCCTCCAGCCCTTACCTTGGCCATTCTAAACTTTGTGGCCGTGCTCATAATTGCCTGTCCCTGTGCCCTGGGGCTGGCCACGCCCACTGCCATCATGGTGGGTACAGGTAAAGGCGCTGAGAACGGTATCCTTTTCAGGAGCGGTGAGGCGTTAGAAAGAGCTCACCAGATAAATACCGTGCTGCTGGACAAAACGGGCACCCTGACCCGCGGTGAGCCGGCGGTAACCGATGTGGTGGCTGCTGCCTCTTCCTCAGAAGAAGAAGTCCTCCGGCTGGCGGCCTCGGCTGAGCGTGTCTCGGAGCACCCGCTCGGTGAAGCGATAGTCAAAGCTGCTTCTGAGAAGAAGCTGAAGACATCCCGCGTTTCAGATTTCATAGCCTTACCTGGTCTGGGTGTGGAAGCTTCGGTGGATGGCAAGAAGCTTCTGTTAGGCAATCTCAGGTTGATGAAAGAAAGAGGTATTTCGCTGAACGGCCTGGGTGAGAAAGCCGATAAACTTTTTAGTGAAGGTAAGACAGTCATGTTCCTGAGCTCTGGCTAGCAAAGCCATAGGAATAATTGCGCTGGCTGATACACTAAAGCCAAATGCCAGAGAGGCAGTGCAGGCGATGCAGCAGATGGGCATTGAGACGGTGATGATTACCGGGGACAATCGACGTACTGCTGAGGCTATTGCCCGCGAGGCCGGCATCGAGCGCGTTTTAGCTGAAGTTCTGCCCGAGCATAAAGCCGAGGAAGTTAAAAAATTACAGGATGGTAGGGTGGTGGCGATGGTGGGTGACGGCATCAATGATGCACCGGCGCTGGCTCAGGCGGATGTAGGCATTGCCATAGGCACGGGTACTGATGTGGCTATGGAAACCGGAGAAGTTACCCTGATTCGGGGAGATTTGATGGGAATTGTAACCGCCATATCGCTTGAGTAAACGCACCATGCAAATAATTAGACAGAACCTTTTCTGGGCTTTTGCATATAATGTGGCTCTTATCCCCGTGGCAGCCGGTGTGTTATATCTTGTCTTCTCTCATACCGGCGTTCCGGTGGGACTGCACTTTATTTTCGGCGACTATGGTTTTCTTAATCCCATTATGGCTGCAGCGGCTATGGCAGCCAGTTCCATTACTGTGGTATCGAACTCGCTGCGCTTGAGGAGGTTCAAGCCAGCCGAGGTCGGTAAATAATCGGAGGAGGTGACAAGATGGCAATAGACCCGGTATGCAAGATGCAGGTGGACGAAAAAAAGGCTCCGGCTACTTCCGAGTACAAGGGAAAGAAATATTACTTCTGCGCCATGGGCTGCAAAAAGGCTTTCGACCAGAACCCGGAGAAATACCTCGGTAAGAAAAGCAAGTAAGGTAAAGCATTTCTCCAGGTAGCTGTAATTGGCTTGTAAGCCGCCATTAACGGCGCCATAAAATAAATTTATATACGGAGGAAAAATGAAAAAAGAAGAAATCATTGCTTTATTGAATGAAGACCTTGAGGGTGAGCATGGCGCTATTATCCAGTACCTGAGCCATGCCTATGCCATGGGTGAGGGCGAGTTGGCCTGTGAAATCGAAGCCATTTCCAGGGAGGAGATGCGCCATCTTGATTGGCTGGCTGAGACCATAGTTGAACTAGGCGGCAAGCCAAGTATGAAAAGAGGCAAGATGCGCATGGAAGGCAAAGCAGCCAGTGATTGGATGAAAAACGATGTGCTGCTGGAAGAGGACGCCATAACCATGTATAAAGAGCACATCAAGGCTATCGGTGACCGCAAGATAAAGCGGTTGCTGAAACGCATCCTGTCAGACGAGGAGTCTCATCACGGTGACTTTGCCCACTTTGTAGAGAAGACGAAGAAGGAAGGTACCAAGGACCTGAGGGGTGACCGCAAGGACAAGGTGGCTCAGATTCTCAATTGGGGCATTGAGCATGAATATACGGTTATCCTGCAATATCTACTGCACTCATATCTGGCGACGAATGAGGAAATGAAGCTGGAGATGGAGGACCAGGCTATAAATGAGATGCAGCACATGGGCTGGCTGGCTGAGAAGATGGTCAGCGGCAAGGGGAATCCCAGGCTGGAGCATACCAAGCTTGATAAATCGACCAAAATGGGCGACATGCTCCGCGCTGACATTAAAATAGAAAAAGAGGTGGCTGCCGAATATGACCGCGCGGCCAAAGAAGTCAAAGATGCCGGCTTGAAGAAGCTGCTTACTCGGATAAGAGACCATGAAATCTATCACGTAGAAGTATTCGATGACCTGCTAGAGGAAGTAGAGAAATCTTAAAGCGAATGGATATTGCGGGTTACCTGGTTTTTGATTTTGGGAGGTAGATGATGTCATTAAAGGGAAAGCGTGTTGCCATACTGGCAGAGCAAGATTTTGAAGATGTTGAACTGACGGAGCCTTTAAAGGCGATGAAGGAAGCCGGTGCTCAGATATTTATCGTCGGCAGCGGCTCTCAGACAAGCTATCAGGGGAAGAGAGGCAAAGCAACAATCAAGGTCGATATCGATGCCGATAAGGTGAGAGCCGAGGACTTTGATGCCATTATTATTCCCGGTGGCTATGCACCGGACAAGATGCGGCTGCATCAGCCTATGATTGACCTGGTAAAAAAGGCGCATGATTTAGGCAAGGTGATTGCTGCCGTTTGTCACGGACCACAACTTCTTATCTCGGCGGATATAGTTAGAGGTCGCCGTCTTACTTCGTGGCCTTCGGTGGCAATAGACCTCAAAAACGCGGGTGCAATCTGGGTTGATGAGCCCTTAGTTAAGGATGGGAATATTATTACCTCGCGCAGACCGTCCGATTTGCCGGTATTTAATAGCGCTATAATTCAGGCACTGGGTGGATAAATTATGTCACTAGAAGCTGATATCTTGAACAAATACCGAGGTATATGATGCCACTAGAAAATCATTAGATGAATTAAAGTCTGACTTAACTTCCCTGTTCCAATAATAAAAAGGAGAACAATATCAATGCAATTATCACCAAAGAAAAAGTATGAACTAACGGCACACTGTAAGAAATGTGACTATAAAGATCGAAGATAGTTGAAGTTGAACCAGAGAATTTAGAAAATGCCAAACTTGTATATGGTGGAGAAATAGCATCAAAACATAGAGAACATCCAGACCTCAATTACTGGAATATTACCTATAAGGAATTGTAAGAACTGCTACTGACTTTTGGGATAGGAGACAGAATATGAATGTTAATCTCGGCACAATGATTTCTTTGGTGTTCCCTTTCCTTTAGTTCTGGCTTACCGTTTTTTCCACTTGTATTTACAGCGAGTGGTTTTAGGTTAGATATTTTCCGGTGGGATGAACGGGCGGAAAAACCGATTTATGAAGTTAAAGAGAGTAAACCATTGATTACAATATTAATACAAATCCTACAGGTATCGTTACATTCACTGAACCTGTCAGTGGCAGATTTCTTTATAAATTTAGACCAAAAGCTGGGGTATCTCAAATATTTGGCAAGGTTCCAGTGAATAAGGAGTTTCGAAAGTTAGAATCAATGACTATGAAATTGTAGTTATGTCAGATAATAGGGAGGTCTGTAATTTACAAAAGAATATATTTGTTGGAGTTCCTATAGGTATTCAGGTTGGAGTAGAATGGTTCTATAGCAATGGGTGTTAATCGGATTCCTAATGGTATGAAGTTAGTACGAGGCAAAGAATGATGCCTTTTGTCACTTTTGGAACAACTGCATGACTTTTGAAACAGGAGGCACTTTTGGTGCAAAGCTTGTCAAGGGAGAGGGGATTACGGCTCTATTTGGGCTGAGTTGTGCCGTTTCAGTTTATCCAGCCAGGCTGTTGACTTGAGCTGCTTCTCCAGGAGGTACTTGATATATTCCCGCATCACCTGTTCCAACTCTGCAGCCAGCTCCTGGTTTATTTTTACTCGCCTGGCGGCGGCGAAATCACAATTCTGCCACAGGCGCAGTACCTTTAAGGCATTCAGGGAAAGAGGGCGTGCCACCGGCTCGTTGAAACCGCAATTGTGGCAGAGGACGCCACCCTGTCTGGAGCTGAAAAAATTGCTATCAGGCTTCAAGGGTGAATTGCAGTCTGTACAATGTTGAAGCTGGGGACGGTAGCCGAGATGGTCGAGGAGATGCAGCTCAAAATAGCGGAGGATAAGCTCGCAGTCCTTTGTTTGGGACAACTGGTGCAAGTGTTTCCAGCAATAAGTCAAAAAGCGGCCGGTCTTCGATATGCTCGCCGGTGAAAGAATCAACCAGTTCTGCAATATAGAGGCCGCGCGAAATACGCTCCAAGTCATCCTTTATAGGCAGAAAGTTATCGATGGTCTGCGCCTGAGTGATGATATCAAGGTTGCGGCCGCGAGCCAGCATCAGGCGGCTGTGGGTGAGAAGCTCTACGTGACCGCCAAGCTTGCTTTGAGGACGGCGTGTCCCTTTAGCTACTGCTTTCAGTTTGCCCAGTTCAGGTGTATAAAGGGTAAGGATTCTATCGGCTTCGCCCAGCTTAATTCGCTTGATGATGATAGCTTCTGTTTGGTAAGTCCGAGGGGCTGTCATGGCCTGCGTTTGTTCACATTTCCTGCCTTCCTTCTAAGGCACGGCTAAGGGTGACATCGTCAGCATATTCCAGGTCACCACCGTAGGGCAAACCGCGAGCCAGCCGGGTGACTCGAATACCAAGCGGGGCAATCAGGCGCTGGAGGTACATGGCGGTGGTCTCCCCTTCCAGGTTTGGATTGGTTGCCAGTATCACTTCTGTCACCAGGCCGTCGTTGAGGCGTGATAGCAGCTCCTTAACTTTCAGCTCATCAGGCCCTATCCCATCGGTCGGGGCGATGACGCCGTGAAGCACGTGGTAAAGTCCCTTGTACTTTTTGGTGCGTTCCAGGGGAAGGATATCTATAGGCTCTTCGACGATGCAGATTTTGGTATGGTCGCGTTCTTCGTCTCGGCAGATAGCGCAGGGGTCAGAATCGGTGATATTGAGGCAAATGGAACATAAGACCAGTTTTTCCTTTAGGTTTCTGATAGCATCAGCTAGGGCCCCAACTTCGCTGGCAGGTGCTCGGAGCAGATAATAGGTCAGCCGTTGGGCGCTTTTTGGTCCTATGCCCGGCAACTTGTTGAATTCTTCTATCAGTCTGGCTATGGGCTCGGCAGTGGGCATTGAATCTGCGCTCAAATGTTTTGCCTCCTTAAAACAGTCCTGGGATTTTGAGGCCACCGGTTAAGCCGCTTAAATGGCTGGCGGCAAGTTCCTGGGATTTCTGGATAGCTTCGTTCACTGCTGTCATGACCAGGTCCTCCAGCATCTCAGCGTCTTCAGCGTTTATAACTTCCGGCGATATACTCACTGAGCGAATTCTTTGCTGGCCATCAATCACTATCTTGATAGCTCCGCCTCCAGAGCTTACTTCGGTAGTCATGTCAGCTAGCTCTTGCTGAGCCTTAAGCAGCTTAGCCTGTAGGTCTTGTGCCTGGCGAAGTACAAACTTGTTCATTCCTCCTCCATTCTGGGCTTTCTGCCAACAATAGTAGCGCCGTAGCTTTCTTTAGCAGCTTTTACCAGAGGGCTCTCCGTTTCCGTTTTGCCTTTGGCTTTCCCGCTGGTTAGAACGCAACGCACCTGATAGGAACGGCCAAAGACCTCTCGTAGCTTCCTCTCCACCAGATGCTTATACTTAGGGTCTTCAATATATTCCTTATGAAATTTATGGTAAAAACCCAATATTAAAGTGTTATCTTCGATAGCTAGAGGTTCGCAAGAGCTGCGCAAAAAGGCATCCAGGTTGCCTTTGGAGCCCTCGCCGCGCATAGCATTGACAAAGTCTTTCCAGCGGCCGCGCAGGTCGTCCATCTCCGGAGAAGACGTTATATCCGGAGTTTCTGCGTAATTTCGCTTGGCTCTGCTTCAGTTTCGGCGCTTTTAGCTGGTGCCGGGGTTTTAGCCTGGGCTTTAGCTTCCGGAGCTTGCCTGGTTGATTTGGCAGGTCGGCTAGCTACCTTTTCTTCCGGCTCCGCTTGTTTTACTTTGACCCTCTCCTTAGCCGGTTCTTCCGTCTCAACTTGTTTAGTTTTAACCGGCTCCTTAGCTCCGGTAACAGATAAGATACAGTCAACGAGAGCTAGTTCCAGGGGCAGCGAGGAATAGTTGTCCAGGCGAAGGTCTATCTCACCGAAGCGCTTGACTGCTATCAGCAGGTAATCGAGGTTGGCGCTAGCTGCCAGCTCTTTTATCTCAATTAAGTCGTCGCTGGTAACATCTACGATGTCTTCCGAGCCAGACTTAACCAGAAGCAATTCTCGGAGATAATCCACCAGTTCACGATTAAACTGGCGAAGGTCGAGACCATCACTGGCGACGCTGTTAATGGTCTTAAGGCCGGCAGTGATATCCTTATTGACGATATGTCTGGCTAGCTCTCTAATGCGCAGGTCGCCACTGATGCCTAGCATCTCTTGCACCTGATGAAGCTCAATCTCATGCCCGTAGTATGTAACCAGTTGTTCAAGTAGATTTTCGGCGTCGCGGAGGCTGCCGGTAGTTACTTTGGCAATAAGCCTCAAGGCCTCAGGCTCGATATTAATGTTTTCTTTGTCACAGATAAGATTGAGCTTGGAGATAACTGCTGATTGGGAGAGGCGATGGAAATCAAATCGCTGGCAACGCGACATTATTGTTGACAGGACTTTGTGTGGTTCCGTAGTTGCCAGAATGAATATAGCGTGAGGAGGTGGCTCCTCCAAGGTCTTAAGGAAGGCATTAGACGCCTCCTTGGTTATCATGTGGACTTCGTCTATGATATAGACCTTGTAGCGAGCCAAGTTGGGGGTATAATTGACCTTTTCTCTCAGGTCGCGAATTTCATCAATGCCCCGGTTGCTGGCGGCGTCTATTTCTATAATATCGGGAGCGCTGGCTTCGTTTATTGCTTTACATATGGCACAGCTATTGCACGGCTCGCCTTGCTGGGGGTTTAGGCAATTTACTGCCTTAGCCAGGATGCGCCCGGTGCTGGTCTTACCGGTGCCTCTTGGACCGCAGAAAAGATAGGCATGAGCTACCCGCCCACTAGCTACAGCATGGCGCAGTGTTTGGGTAACATGCTCTTGTCCTACTACTTCAGATAGGTGTCTGGGGGCGCCATTTGCGGTAAAAAACTTGGGAGGTCATGCCGCTTTTATTATACTCCATAGTGTTGATTGCTAAAGTTTGGGTGATAATTCTTTGAACCTTGAGGAGCTGTCTATCATTCACTTTTATCTTATTCAAGGGAGAAAAAAAGTTAGGCCATAAAGCAATTGTGCATTGATTTTGAACCTGTGTTATAATTGTGCGTTATAGACGCATATTAGAAGGAGTGTAAATTTGGACAAAGAAAAGAAGGGAGCCATCATTTCGGACTTTAAAATTCATGATAGTGATACTGGCTCTGCCGAAGTTCAGGTAGCGTTGCTCACCGAGAGGATAAACCAACTGGCTGAGCATTTGAAAGTGCATCCTCATGACCAGCATACCCGTCGTGGGCTTCTGAAGCTGATAGGACAACGAAGGCGCTTGCTCGCTTATGTTTCCAAGAGCGATGTCAAACGTTACCGTAGTCTTATTACCAGGTTAGGTTTGAGGAAGTAAACTCAGGTATTTGTGGGTGGGTTATGTCTGAGTCTGACCAATGTGAAATTGGGGGTAGGCTGCTAACTATTGAGACAGGCAAGTTGGCCACGCAAGCTGACAGCGCTGTTACTGTTCGCTATGGTGATACTGTTGTTTTGGTCACTGCTTGCATTAGTGATGAGCCCCGCGGAAATGGTGATTTCGTCCATCTGACTGTGGATTATGAGGAAAGGCACTATGCTGTCGGCAAGATTCCCGGCAGCTTCATTAGACGAGAGGGACGACCCAGTCAAGAGGCAACCCTAGCCGGGCGGCTAACCGACCGCAGTCTACGTCCACTTTTTGATAAAAATTTACATAACGATGTTCAGATTGTGGTTACTGTCCTTTCCACCGACCAGGAAAATGACCCTGATATACTAGCGGTCATCGGGGCTTCGGCTGCGATGACCCTTTCTTCAATCCCGTTCTATGGGCCGATAGGTGCGGTGCGTGTCGGCTATGTCGATGGCAACCTTGTGTTAAACCCAACATTGCCTCAGTTGAACGATAGCCTGCTGGACCTCGTTGTCGTCAGCACCAGAGAAGCCATAGTCATGGTGGAAGCAGGAGCCAAGGAAGTTTCTGAGGAGATAGTTCTAGAAGCTATTAAGTTTGGGCACGAGGCGAATCAGGAGATTATAAGATTCCAGGAGAGTTTGCGGCAGGTTTATGGCAAGCCCAAGATGGAGGTGAAAGCTTCTGAAACTACCACCGAACTGTTCGGCGCCGTCTCTTCGGAATTTGGGCATAAGTTGACTGAGGCAGTTAGGTTAACAGAGCGGGCTGAACGGGAAAAGGCGATTGAGACAGTCAAGCAAGAAGCCACCGAGAAGCTTAAGGAGACATTTCCTGAAGCTGATATTAATGCTGCTATCGAAGACCAAATTAAAAAGGCAGCCAGAGCCAATATTTTGGAAAAGAGACAGCATCTTGATGGCCGCCAACCTAAGGAGATACGTCACATTACTGGTGAAGTCGGTTTCCTGCCGCGTACTCATGGTTCAGGGCTGTTCAGCAGAGGGCTAACTCAGGTATTGACCATAACCACTTTAGGTTCTCTACGTCAAGAGCAATTGATTGATGGCTTGGGATTGGAGGCGACAAAGCGTTTCATGCACCACTATAACTTTCCACCCTTCTCTAATGGAGAGGTAAAGCGCCTTGGGTCACCCGGGCGGCGTGAAATAGGACATGGTGCTCTGGCGGAAAGAGCTCTGGCGCCCGTGATACCGACCGAAGACGAGTTTTCTTATACTATACGCTTGGTTTCTGAAGTCCTTAGCTCTAATGGCAGTACTTCTATGGCCAGTGTCTGCAGCTCGACCTTAGCTTTGATGGATGCTGGCGTGCCCATTAAGGCTCCGGTGGCGGGGATAGCTATGGGGCTAGTTACCGGTGAGAATAATAACTATGTTGTCCTTACTGATATTGAGGGCATAGAGGATGCCTACGGTGATATGGACTTCAAGGTGGCTGGTACCAGCCAGGGGATTACGGCTCTTCAATTGGACATCAAGCTTAGAGGCATAAGTTATGAGATTTTGGCTGAAGCAATAAAGCAGGCGCGTGAGGCATACACGGAGATACTGGACAAGCTGAGGCAGACTATAAGCACCAGCCGACCTGAGCTTAGTCCTTATGCGCCCAGAATGTATAAGATGACTATTGACCCGAGCAAGATTGGCGCCGTGATTGGTCCCGGGGGCAAGACTATCCGGTCTATAATTGATGAGGCGAAGGTGACCATAGATGTTGAAAATGATGGGACGGTGATTATCGGCTCACCCAGTCAGGAAGCAGCTCAGAAAGCAATCGAAAGGATAGAGAGCCTGACTCGGGAGGTGGAAGTTGGTGGTGTTTATACTGGAAAGGTAACTCGTTTGACAAACTTCGGCGCTTTTGTCGAGATTCTGCCCGGAAAGGAAGGGCTGGTTCATATAAGTGAGCTGGCTGATTATCATGTGGCCAAGGTAGAGGATGTGGTTAAGGTGGGCGATGAGATTATGGTTAAAGTTATTGAAATTGACCATCTGGGACAGGGTGAATCTGTCACGGCGGGCAGTTTTTTCAGATTCGTCAGCAGTTCGAACAGCTGAGGCTGCGGACTCTACTGGAACACGTCGTCCTCCACCACCCAGGCAGCAAAAACATCGTTCCGGTGGTCAGCAGCGCGATAGCAGAGACAGCCGACGCGCCATTCTCCTAAGTAGCGTTAGATAGCCTTTACTTTACTTAAAAATTGAGGGGTGGGAAATGGAACCGATAACAGTATTGGTACATGGAGCCTTAGGCAAAATGGGAAGGGAGGTGATGGCTGCGATATGTCGAACCCCGAACTGGAGTTGGTTGGAGCTGTTGACATTAAGGCGACTCAAGGGCAGCTGACTTTGCCCGATGGTTCAAAGAAGGTGCCTCTTTCTTCTGATTTGAGTTCGCTTCTTGAAATCTGCCATCCTAAGGTACTGGCTGGATTTCACCATTGCTGAAGCCGCTATGGCGGCAGCTCGTATTGCACTTGAACAGGGCATTAATGTTGTCATAGGCACATCGGGGCTTTCAGATGACAATCTCAAAGAAATTGACCAGCTGGCTGAAGCTAATAAGGTAGGTGCCGTAGTAGCCCCCAATTTCGCTCTGGGTGCGGTAGTTTTGCTACATCTGGCCAAGATTGCAGCCAAGTTCTTTGACCATGCTGAGATCATTGAGTTGCATCATCATGAAAAAGCTGATGCCCCGTCGGGAACAGCGCTGGCTACCGCCAGAGATATGGTGAAGTCACGAGGGCAAACCTTTTGTCTATCCTGCAACAAAAAAGGAAACTCTCAGCGGCACTAGAGGTGGGCAGGTTGACGGTGTGGCTATCCATAGCGTAAGATTACTAGGACTTATGGCCAGCCAGGAAGTTATCTTTGGCGCGCCGGGGCAGACACTGAGCTCTACGGCATGACACTATAAGCCGGGAGTGTTATATGCCGGGCATTATCCTGGCTATAAAAGAAGTGGTGAAGCGACAAGGATTGGTTTACGGACTGGATACTCTGTTGAATTTAAGGGGGAGCAATGAAAGTCATATAATGTGGCTATTGTCGGCGCCACCGGGATGGTGGGACAAGAGTTCATCAAGGTACTGCAGCAGCGAAATTTTCCGATGGCATCCGTCAATCTCTATGCCTCCGACCGGTCGGCAGGCAAGAGGCTCTATGTAGGCCATCAAGAGATTGAAGTTAAGGAGACCGCCCCCGAGTCTTTTCAGAATATTGATATTGCCCTTTTTTCGGCTGGGTCTGAGATTAGCCGCTATTTTTCGCCTATCGCTGCTAAGTCTGGAGCACTTGTCGTTGATAATAGCGCAGCTTTCAGGATGGAACCTAAGGTGCCTCTGGTTGTCCCTGAAATAAATCCTGAAGACATAAAGTGGCACGAGGGGATTATTGCTAATCCGAATTGCTCCACCATTCAAATGGTGGTGGCCCTATATCCACTGCATAAGGTAAACCCTATCAAGCGGATTGTTGTTTCTACTTATCAATCGGTTTCCGGTACTGGTGCAGCTGCCATGGAGGAATTGACTACTCAGGCTAAGTTAGTATTGGAAGGGCAGAACGTGGTTCCTCATGTCTATCCTCACCAAATTGGATTTAATTTACTACCGGAGATAGATGTTTTCCTCGATAATGGCTATACCAAGGAAGAATGGAAGATGGTCGATGAGACTCGCAAGATAATGCATGCTCCTGATATGGCTATCTCTGCAACTTGTGTCAGAGTGCCTGTTTTCATTGCACATAGTGAAGCGGTGAACATTGAATTTACTGACCCTATGAGCCCTGAGGAGGCGAGACAAATATTGGCTAAGGCTCCGGGCGTGAAGGTGCTCGATGACCCTAGTGTTAGCCTTTATCCCATGCCCTGGCTGGCTGCCGGCTCAGATGATGTTTATGTGGGGCGTATCCGCTCTGATGCCTCTCATCAGAGGGGTTTGGTGATGTGGGTGGTAAGTGATAATTTGCGTAAAGGCGCTGCCCTCAATGCCATCCAGATTGCCGAGGAAGCAGCACGCCGGGACTGGGTTAAGAGCGGTAAATAATCCTCTATAAGGAGGCTGGTGATGAAGAAGTTTGGTCGATTGCTAACAGCCATGGTTACCCCATTTGATGCTAAAGGTGAAGTTGATTATGCACAGGCTAAAAAACTAGCTAAAGCTCTGCTCGATTCAGGCAGTGACGGGCTTGCTGGTCTCGGGCACTACTGGTGAATGCCCGACTCTTACTCTTGAGGAAAAGCTGCGCCTTTTTGCTGAAGTAAAGTCAGCCGTTGGTAATCGGGGCACGGTTATAGCTGGCACCGGTAATTACAGTACAGCAGAGAGCATAGAGCTGACCAAAGAGGCGGAAAAAACTGGGGTCGATGGCTGTCTTATGGTGGTGCCTTATTATAATCGTCCTACCCAGGATGGTTTATACGAGCATTTTAAGGCCATCGCTGGGGCAACCAGTCTGCCATGTATCCTCTACAACGTGCCGTCACGTACTGTTACCAGCCTGGCTGCTGAAACCTGCATCAAGCTTAGCCAGATTGATAATATCGTTGGAGTAAAAGAGGCTAGTGCTAATCTTGAGCAGATAGCTAAGATTATACAGGGAGCCAGGGAAGGCTTTCTGGTTTACAGTGGTAATGATGGAGATACATTTCCCATACTATGTCTGGGTGGCTACGGTGTTATCAGCGTGATTTCACATCTGGTTGGGCTTCAGTTTAAGCAGATGATAGATGATTACATCCAGGGTAAAATCGACAAGGCGGCAGCGACTCATCGAAATTTACTTCCCTTTGTTAATGCCATGTTTGTCGTTGCCAATCCTATACCAGTTAAATATGCCTTGAATCACGTAGGCTTTTCTGTAGGCAAGCCGCGCTTACCGCTTACTGAACCTGACGATAAATCCAAGGCTGTCATTGAGCAGACTTTAAAGAGCTACAAGATTGACTTGCCAATAGCTGCTAAAGCTTAAATTTGGACTTATAGTTACAGCTTCTGCAAGGATTTTTCGAAGTTTAGTACTCGAGGTGGCTTTCTGCCCATTTTTAACTCGATAATATGCCCTTCTTCTTTCCAGGCGAGCAGCTTGAGCTTGCACACCGCCGGGAAACTTTTCGTTCAAGCTGCCGTCTGCCTTGACTACACGCCAGTAGGGCGTTACCTCTTTTTTCCCGCTTCTTAAGTCTTCTTCGGCTACTTCGGCAACAATACGAAGGAAAATCCCGGTTGTCAAAGGACAACAGCAATTGGCGTGGGCGTCTTTGGCTAATTTGTCCCTAATCTGAATCACAGTAGCTAGTTTTCCCTTCGGGACTCTGTGAATTAAGGCATTTATATCCAGCGGCTTGGGGATAAGCATTTTCCCGACCAAGAATCTGTTTTGCATTTTGGGCGGAACGTCAACTACTTTCCCATGCTCAGGATGTTCTTTCCTCTAGCTTCTGCCGCCAGGTTTTACGCATTTTAGGCATAATCTTATCTCCTTTTTACAAAGATTTGCCTGAAAACTTTACAAGTCTTATATAATTTGTTTGACCATTATTGACTGGTCTCGACTGGCGCCGACGGAGATGATGCTGACAGGGCAGGAGAGAAGTTCCTCAAGCCTGGCGATGTATTGGCGGGCTTGGGCAGGTAGTTGCTTGTAGTGACGGATGTCGCTTATTGGTATCCGCCAACCTGGTAATTCCTCATATACTGGTTGACATTTGTCCAGGATATCAATATCGCTGGGAAAGTCCTTTATGGCATTTCCTTTCAATTTATAGCCCGTGCATATTTTCACTGAGTCGAGTGCGTCCAGGACATCGAGACGGGTTAGGGCTATGCCGGTGAAACCATTTACTTGAGTGCTAAAGCGCCCGGCTACAGCATCGAACCAGCCACATCGGCGTGGTCTGCCTGTAGTAGCGCCGTATTCGTGAGCCCGTTCTCTAATGAATTCACCGATTTTATCCTTAAGCTCTGTCGGCATCGGCCCACCGCCGACCCTTGTGGTGTAAGCTTTGAAAACGCCTATGATTTGGTCAATTTGCCTGACATTTATCCCGGAGCCTGTGGAGCTGCCTGCAGCCATAGGTGAAGATGAGGTGACATAGGGATAGGTGCCGAAGTCAGGGTCGAGCATAGTGCCCTGAGCTCCTTCTAATATTATCGGCTGTTTCCGGGATATTATGTCCTGGATTACAGGACCGGTATCTCGAATGAATGGAGCTAGCCGTTCTCCATAAGAGCAGTATTGTTCATAAATCTCTTCCAGAGATAACGGTGAGATGTTGTATATTTTGGTCAAGATGGCATTCTTGGTTTCGAGGATTAGGCTAAGCCGAGACCGAAAGTTCTTTTTATTAAGCAGGTCGCAAGTTCGGATTCCAAGGCGAGCTATCTTGTCAGCGAAAACAGGACCTATGCCCTTACGTGTGGTGCCTATAGCTCCCTTGCCTCGTCGTTCCTCTTCTAGCCCATCGAGGAGCGTATGATATGGCATTATTAAATGTGCCCGGTCACTGATGAATAGATGGCTGGTATCAACGCCGTGTTTCTGGAGGTTATCAATTTCTTCCAGCAGTATGACCGGATTAACTGCTACGCCATTGCCTATTATGCAGACTACTCCCCGGTGGAATATACCTGAGGGAACGAGATGAAGTTTGAACTCACCATAAGGATTGATTACAGTATGTCCGGCATTATCGCCTCCTGAAAAGCGCACTACTGCTTTTGCCTTCTCAGCCAGGAGGTCGACTATTTTCCCTTTACCCTCGTCTCCCCATTGGGCGCCAATAATCGCTACCACTGACATTATCTTTTTGTTTGCTCCGCGTGAAAGTTTAAGGTAATTCTATGTACTAATAGACAGCCTCGACCTTACACTCGCGACATGTAGTTTTTGCCCCAGAAGTAGAGCAAAGCCCCGCCACCCACAATCCATACCACCAAGCCGATAATTATTACCCAGGCAATGCTAAGTATACCAAAGATACCTCCGAGCAACATCCATAGCAGAGCCACTATGCTGAGAGCCGTCAGACTCCGTTCAAATACCTTTTCACTCATGGCATTTTAGTTTGTCTATTTATTGAGCTTTTGTTTGCTGCCATACGTATACAAGCCGTTGCACCACGGTAACGAAGCCAAACACTACCAAAAGTAGTAAAGCGATGAAAATGCTAAATTTGTATACTGGGCTAAAAAGCAACCCGAGCGCCAGTATTATAACTCTCTCAGTCCTGGTAAACAACCCGACAGGGCAGTTTATGCCGAGCCCTTCGGCTCTAGCCCGTACATAGCTGGTGAGCAATGAAACAGTCAAGGCCAAGAAAATAAGCACTATTTCGGTGGTGCCTCCGCTCCTTATATATAACATCAAAAGTCCTAGAAGGAGTACGGCGTCCGAAATCCTATCGAAAGTGGAGTCTAACAGAGCGCCGAAGCGAGTTGCTTGGTTAGTTAAGCGAGCTAATGCCCCATCGAGTATGTCGAACAATCCAGAGATAAGGACTAGAAAGCCGCCGATGAGGAGGTGATTCGTGGCAATGGTGCCAGCGGCGATTAAACTTATTGCCAGGGCAAACCAGGTCAAAGTGTTAGGTTTAAGTCGACATTTTACCAGAGCGGCATTTAGCGGCTCGGCAATCCGTCGAGCAGCGATTCTACGTAACTCAGCCAAGTTTATCAAAATATGTTCCTATGCCTACCTAGCTGCCAAGCAAGACGTTATAGTAATTCATAACTTGTCGGGTAATGTTCAGCCAGCTATATTTCTCAGCTTTAACTAGGCCCTTATTTCCCATCAGCAAACGCAAAGATTTGTTATGCAGGAGGGATAGCAAGGCGTCAGCTAAGGATTCCTCGTCTCTTGGTGGCACGAGTAATCCTTCATCACCATTAGCTAACACGCTGGCGTAGCCTTGAATGTTGGTAGCAACTACCGGCTTTCCACATGCCATAGCTTCAAGCAAGACTATACCGAAGCTCTCGCCGCCAGTAGCCGGGGCACAGAAAATATCAGCACTGCGATAATATGAAGGCAGCTCGGCACTAGAAACAAACCCGGTAAAAACCACATTGTTAGTCAGACTCATATCCTCCACTAATTTCTCGTATCTGAGACGTAATACAGTGCCCGGCCCAACTACAATGAGACGGAAGTTTGGGAAACTGCGCTTAATATTAGCGCATGCATTAAGTAAGTAGGCTAAGCCCTTTCGCCTTTCCAGCCGACCGACGAACAGGATGTTTATTTTCCCATCGGTGAATTCTTCCCGCCCAGAGCCATCAAGGCAAAAGTGTTCGGTATCTATGCCATTTGGGATAATGCAGTATTCACCTGGCAGGTGGCGGCTCACATGTTCCAGTGCTGGTTTGGAAACGGCGATTTTGCCGTGCAGTCTGGTAAGCCATCTCCGAAAAATAGGCTTTCCCAGCCAGTAGACTCTCGGCTTAGTATGGAAGGCATGAAAAGTGCCAACATTTATTGAGTCTGACTTAAGCAGCGCACTCACACAGACCATAGGTGCGAAAGGTTCGTGGAGATGTAAAATATCGAATTTCTCTTGAGCCAAGATTTCACCTATTTGGGCTGGCAACCAGGGTGATATGGGGACCCGCGCTATGGCGCCAGCGTATGGAATAGGCAAAGGTCTTCCCACCGGTGTAACTTCTTCTTCGAAGTAGTGGGTCCCTTCTTTTGTGCATGGGGCTATAATTTTTACCTTATGCCCCCATTGGATTAGATTATGAGCCAGATAAGCAATGTGATTGACGACCCCGCCTGGGAAGGAATAATCGTATGGGGAGACTAATCCGATTTTCACTGCTGTTATCGCCTTATCTCTCCGAATGTGATAGCCTTTATACTTTGTCTAACTTTCCTTTATTTTGTCGCTGGCTATCTCGGGGAGACAAATCGGAGTCTGTTTGTTCTTTGCCAGTGATGAAGTTCTCGACACGCCTATGGGCTTCGTCATCTGAATATTGGATGGGCGGCGATTTCATGAAGTAGGAGCTAGGAGCTACTATGGTTCCAGTTAAGCCTCTATCCATAGCTAACTTGCAGCACCTTATGGCATCGATAACTACACCAGCGGAGTTAGGACTATCCCACACCTCCATTTTAAGCTCCAAGTTGAGAGGGACATCGCCAAAAGTGCGTCCTTCCATTTTGATATAGCAGAATTTACGATCAGCCAGCCATGGCACGTAGTCACTGGGACCGACATAAATATTTTCCTTATCGATTTCATAATCTAACTGAGAGGTGACAGCATTGGTTTTGGAAATTTTCTTCGACTCCAGGCGCTCCCGTTCCAGCATATTATAGAAATCAGTATTACCGCCGAAGTTAAGCTGGTAAGTCCTTTCTAGCTTGACTCCACGGTCGCGAAAGAGCCTGGTCAATACGCGATGGGTGATTGTAGCCCCCACCTGAGATTTTATATCATCACCGATAATCGGTAATCCTGCATCGGCGAAGCGCTTATACCAATACGGTTCCCGAGCGATAAAGACTGGTATGCAGTTGATAAAGCCGCAGCCAGCAGCCAACACCTGTTCTATGTACCACTTGGTTGCCTCTTCACTTCCCACCGGCAGAAAATTCACTACTACATCTGTTTTTGTTTCCTTAAGTATGCCGACAATGTTAGCTGTAGCACCGGATGACTTAGTTATTATTTGTGATAAATATTTACCCAGCCCATCATGGGTCATGCCTCGCGTTACTTTGACCCCGGTGCTAGGTACGTCACAAAACTTGAAAGTATTATTGGGTTGAGTAAAAATAGCTTCGGCCAGGTCTTTACCCACTTTGTTTTTATCTATGTCAAAGGCAGCTACGAAGTTGATATTGCTTATATGGTAGCCGCCAAGATTTATATGCATTAGCCCGGGCACGGACTCACCTTCTTTTGCTTTTCTGTAATAATGGACGCCCTGAACAAGCGAGGAAGCACAATTGCCGACACCTATTATAGCTACATTTATTTTTCCCATAACTGTTTCCTCTCTTCCATTTCTACTCGGCTACTCAGGCTGATGGAACTCTCTGATTTTAGCCTCGTGGTTTGACGGATAACCATCTTGGGTGATCTGACTAATAAGATGGGTATCCTGGCCCCGTGTAATACCTTGTCGGCCACGCTGCCTAGTACCCATCGAGCAAGGCCCGTTCGACCATGAGTTGACATGGCTATCAAGTTAATCCTTTTATCCTCAGCATATTCTACTATTTTGTCAGCAGGGTCACCAGTGACTACTTCGTATGTGACTTTAATTCCCCTGCCGCTTAATCTTTCAGCTACGCTTTTTAGATAATTTTCGCCAGCGTCGTGCATAGCCTTAACAAACTTTCTCCAGTCCGGGCCGCCAAGCAAATTTGCCTCTACTGTTCCCGGTGGTGATATAACCTGCAGCAGGCTGACCGAAGCTCGCGAGTTTGTAGCTATTGTTTCGGCATATGGTAGAGCTGCTTCACCGATGTCTGAGCCGTCTAAAGGGGCAAGGATTTTATGAGGAAAATTTAGTTTGTCTGCAGCCCTGGTCTTACTAGGCCGTTTGCTTCGGACAAGCAGAACCGGCGCTGTAGCCTCGCTTATCACCTTTTCAGCTACACTTCCCATCCACCAGCGAGTGATACCACTTCGGCCATGGGTAGCCATGATAATCAAATCAATCTCTTTTTCGGCGGTGAAATCAAGAATTTTATCCGCTGCGACGCCGTAACGAATCACCGGTTCAGCTTTTATATTATCACTGTGTAGCACTATTTGCGGTTCTGTTTATGTAATCCTCAAGAAGGCGATTTACACGGCGTGTCTTTCTCCCGATGCCTACACCCAAAATGTGCACACGAGAACCAAATTTTGGAGCTAAATCTCTAAGATAAGGAAGTACACTTTCAGCTTCCGTAGAACCATCCAAAGGAATTAGAATTTCCTGTACTTTTAACATCCTCTTTACCATTTTATTTAGTTGATTATAGCCGACGCTCTTGTCTAAGACAACACATTTATGGTATTTTTGAGGCGTGCTTTATGATTTTCACACCCATACTTTTCA
Source organism: uncultured Chloroflexia bacterium (assembly GCA_963726215.1). Classification (GTDB taxonomy): domain Bacteria; phylum Chloroflexota; class Dehalococcoidia; order GIF9; family UBA5629; genus 9FT-COMBO-48-23. The sequence continues at coordinate 51,290 of CAVSBU010000017.1, read as the reverse complement.
TAGCGATGGCGTTTTATCACCTATTGAGTTAATACGTCGTGCTTTTGTTAAAGGCTATTCGGCTATTGCCATTACCGACCATGTAGCCATCGGTTCACTTGGCAGAGTAATCAAAGAAATAAGCGACGATTGCGCTCTGGCAAGGGCTTATTGGGATATTCTGGCAATCCCGGGCGTGGAGCTTACCCACGTTCCGCCGCAGGCTATCTCTGAGATGGCCAAGAGAGCTAAAGAAATGGGAGCCTGGTTAGTGATAGTTCACGGCGAAACACCTGCAGAGCCGGTAGAAAAAGGTACTAACTTTGCCGCTGTCCAATCTCCCTATGTTGATATCTTAGCCCATCCGGGCTTATTAACGGTTGAGGAAGCCTCTCTGGCAGCCCAAAATAATATCTTTATTGAACTTACGGCTCGGAAGAGGCCATTCTGCAACCAATTCTCATGTTGCTTCAGTTAGCCAAAAAGCAAAAGCAAGACTCCTGGTTAGTTCTGATGCCCACGACGAAAATGACCTATTAATGCCGAGCTTAGTTGAGTCTATCCTTCGTCAAGCAAACATAAACCAGCGGCAACGCCGACAAATTATCGACCGCAACCCCCTGCTTTTAATCGAGAAAGTCAAAAATCGTCTTTAAGCTCTGATTAAAGCATGTAGTTGAATTAGCCTTTGCCAATTCGAAAGACCTTGGTTCCACAGGATGGGCAAGTACCGCGTGTCGCTGGCCTCTTGTTCTTCAGAGTAACGCTCTGCGGGTTCTTCATTTCTGTCTTCTTCCGGCATTTGAAGCAATATGCCTGCGCCATGTATTTCACCTCCTTTCACCAAAGCTAAATCATATCTATTATAGTATGGACTGTCAAGACCTTTGTAGTGTTTTGGCGGATAACTTACGAGAGTGAGAAGACCTTTTCTGGATGCCATAGCCGTTTTTCAGGAATAAAATGCAGCACAGCTATGAAAATTACCATCGAGGTCGTAAGCTCGGCAGTATTCCTCTGAAAATAGGTAGGTTACATCTAAGGGCAATGGACGGCCGTTTCTAATGTCTAGTTCGTTTTTTTTGCCAACAATGATTGCTTTCCAGTTCGAAAGCGGGCTGTCCACCGGATGGATAAGCTTTTTCCAGGCATCTTTCTGAATGGCATCTTCGACTTGGTCTACAGAAAGAGCATCTTGTATGGAAAATGGACCACACCGTAACCGTGTCAGGTTTTTGAGATGAGCGCCACAGCCCAGGTATTGTCCAAGGTCGTTAGCCAGGGAGCGTATATAGGTACCCTTGCTGCAGTCTATATTGATTTCTATTAGCGGTAACTGGTAGCTAACAAGCTCTAGTTTTGTGATTTCGACCCGCCTTGATTTCAGCTTTATCGGGACACCAGCACGGGCGAGTTCATAACATCGACGGCCTCCCTGTTTCAGAGCACTGAATACTGGAGGTACTTGATCAATGACCCCTCTAAAAGCGGTAAGAGCCTCTTCTATGTGGGTCACGTTAATTCCGCCGGGGTCTCTACGTTCAATTATCTTCCCTTGTCTGTCGAAGGTATCCGTGGTTACACCTAGTTCAATCTGTGCTAAGTACGTTTTGCTGCTATTTGTTAGAAACTGTGTGATGCGGGTCGCCTGACCAAAGCAAATTGGCAGCACACCTGTAGCTATTGGGTCTAGTGTACCGGCGTGCCCGACGCGTTTCTCTCCAGTGAGGCGCTTAAGCCAGGCAACTACATTAAAAGAGGTCTTGCCTTCGGGTTTGTTGACGTTGAGGATGCCGTCAATGCCCATCTTCGTTTTCAGCGTCTTTTGAAGCGACCTCATCGATTAACTTCAGGACTTCAGCGGCACGCTCTATAGAGTCATCAAAGTGAAAACTAAGTTCGGGCATGTGCCTTAGTTGCAGGCGATTGGCCAATTGGCGGCGTAGAAATCCTGAAGCAGCAGTGAAGCCCTGTAGTATCTCTTTTTTATCCACGTTGTCTCCAAAAGTGCTGATAAAGACTTTGGTTTGCCTTAAGTCGGAAGACGTCGAAACCTTAGTAATTGAAATAAGGCTAGTAAGTCTCGGGTCGTTAACTTGCTCTCGAAGCAACTGGCTGATTTCTTGCTGAATTACGCTGTTTAGCCTTTCTATGCGCCGTGTCATATTATTTATTCCTTTTAGCTAAAGGATTGCGATTTGGGATAGAAAGCAATTTAATCTGGAAAAAACAGAGACGAGGTGGTTTAGCTTACTATTTCCTGTCGGTAGGATTGAATTATATCGCCAATTTGGAAATCTGAAAAGCCTTCTAACCTGAGCCCACACTCAAAGCCAGTAGCTACGTCCTTAACATCTTCCTTGAAACGCCTTAAGCTATTTATGCGGGATTCGTGTATTGGTTCGCCTCGACGTATTAACCGAGCTGAGGCATCTCGTCTCATCTTCCCTTCTTTAACTGAAACTCCAGCTACTTTGCCTTTTTTACCTGCGTCAAATACAGCTATCACTTCGGCTTGACCTTCAATGACCTCAGTATAAGTAGGCTCCAGCATGCCTTTCAGTGCTTTTTCAACATCCTTCACCAGCTCATAAATCACATTGTAATACCGAATGCTTATTCCCTCTGTTTCGGCCAGTCGTTGTGCTCCTGGTTCAGGTCGGCTGTTAAAGCCGATGATTATCCCTTTAGAAGCTAAGGCTAGTAGCACATCGCCTTCTGTAACACCGCCACTGCCCGAGTGGATAATTCTGACCTTAATCCTCTCGTCCCCAAGATGCTCTAGAGAATCCTTGATGGGCTCGATGCTTCCTTGTACATCTGTCTTAAGGATGATGTTGAGCTCCTTTATCTGTCCGGTGCTGATTTGAGTTGAAAGGTCACTAAGGCCCAGGGGCCTGGCGCGACTTGAGACTTTTTGTTGCGAGGCTTTCTGCTTTTCTAAGAGCATTCTGGCTTCACGCTCGTTGGTAACAACCTTGAAAGATTCTCCGGCTTGAGGGACAGCATTTAATCCGAGAACTTCTACCGGGGTAGCAGGCTCAGCTTTCTTAAGATGCTTACCCAATTGGTTGAACATGGCCTTGACCCTGCCCCAGGTATTACTGACTGTGATGTTGTCACCGAGCTTGAGTACACCTTTTTGGACCAGAAGGGTAGCTAATGGCCCCCTGGTTTTATCTAGCCGAGCTTCAATTACTACTCCTTCTGCCGGGCAATCGTGTTCAGCTTTGAGTTCCAGTATATCGGCGACAAGGAGCAGGTTTTCTAGAAGCTCATCTATACCCTGTTTTTTCTTAGCTGATATAGGCACGCATACTGTGTCTCCTCCCCATTCCTCAATAACCAAGCCCAAATCGGACAGTTGTTTTTTCACTTTCTCTGGATTGGCGTCAGCTTTGTCAATTTTGTTGAGGGCGACCACTACAGGTACATTGGCCGCTCGAGCATGGTCTATGGCTTCTACAGTCTGAGGCATCACTCCGTCATCAGCAGCTACCACCAGGACAGCTATATCGGTAACTTGAGTTCCTCTGGCTCTCATGGCAGTAAAAGCCTCATGCCCCGGTGTATCCAGAAAAGTAATCTTTCGTGAATCCAGCTCGACCTGGTAAGCTCCTATATGTTGAGTAATAGCACCAGCTTCGGTGGCGATTACATTACTTTGGCGAATGGCATCCAGGAGGCTTGTCTTGCCGTGGTCAACATGCCCCATGATAGTAATCACCGGCGGCCGTGGGTAAAGTTTACCGCCAGCTGTTGACACAGGCCGTTTTATTTGGGCGAACATCGGCTGCTTTTTAGCTTCGTAACCGAAATGAGCAACTACTACTGCCGCAGTATCATAATCTACGGCCTGATTGATATTAGCCATGACACCGTTTCTCATCAGCTGTTTGATAACCTCGACGGCACTAACCTTCAACAGGTCAGCCAATTGTTTTACGGTGAGAGTTGGTGGAAGGCTAATATGATGCAGCGCCTTTAAGGAACTGCTAGCTTCTGGGTTATTCTCCTCTTGGTCAGCAATTGATTCTTGTTTCTTATTCCTCAACCCCGGCTCTCTCTTTCTGGTAGGCTCTTGCCATATTCTACCAGCACCTGGCGATTTTCCAAAGTTAGCTTAACCCGCAAGGTATGCTCAAGGCGGTTGCCTTTAAGTCCTGTCTCCCAGCATTCACGTATCGGGCATAAATAAGCCCCTCGACCTGCGTCTTTACCCTTAGGGTCTATTTGTACTGCGTCGGCATTACCAACGAGTCGTATTAACTCCCTTTTAGCCCTTTTCCCCCGGCAAGCAATGCAACTACGTTCAGGTACGTGCTTTTGACGATGATTTTGTTTCTTAGTATTATTCTTCAAGTTCTTCTTCGTAGGCTAACCGTTTTTGACGAGCCTTCTTAGGCCGGCTTTTACTTGCCGGTACATCGGACTCTTTCTTGCCGCTTTTTTCCTTCTTGGCTTTACTGGCTCTTCCCGGCAGGATGTCCTCAGCGAACCTGATTTGTCGGCCCTCTGCAGATTTTGCTGTTGAGGGTACACCCGTAGCGAAAACAAGGTCAAAATCACTTACAGCTGCGGCTACCTCTTCGGTTTTCTCCTCAGTCACTGGCTCCAGTTCACCTGGTATTTCCTCTTCACCCACTGCTGATGGACTGGAAACTTCTCCTGCAGCAGCAAATTCGGGGATAAGCTCTTCTGGCTCAGCGAGTGCCTTTCTGCCCGCCACCGCAGCTTCTCTGTCCATACTTGCCTTTTCCGCTTCAACCGCTGAGGTGCTTTTAATGTCGATTCGCCACCCAGTTAGTTTTGCCGCTAATCTGGCATTTTGTCCTTCTTTGCCGATGGCCAAAGATAACTGTTTATCCGGAACGGTCACCATAGCAGTATTTTCTGCTTGATTTAGTTCAACGCTTGATACCTGAGCCGGGCTGAGGGCATTAGCAATGAAGGTTGCTGGGTCATCCGACCACTCAACCACATCTATCTTTTCGCCACGTAGTTCATTCACTATATTTTGTATCCTAATTCCACGCAGTCCGACACAACAACCGACAGGGTCAACACCGTCCTGGCGGGCTGCCACAGCCACCTTGCTTCGGTAGCTTGCCTCGCGTGCTATTGATTTTATATCTATAGTGCCACCATACATTTCCGGGATTTCTAACTCGAAAAGCCTGCGCAACAAGTTGCGATGAGAGCGAGATACCAATATCTGAGGCCCTCGGCTACTCTTAGTTACCTCTAAGACGTACAATTTGAGCCTTTGTCCAACTCGATAGCGCTCGTTATGCACTTGTTCGATGCCAGGTAGTATTGCTTCAGCTTTGCCTAAATCAATATGAATTTGCTCTGGAGTAATGCGTTGCACTATTCCAGTAACGATGTCACCCTCCTTGCCGGTAAATTCCTCGAAAATTGCATGATGTTCTGCCTCATGCAACCGCTGCAATATAACCTGCCTTGCCGTCTGAGCAGCGATGCGTCCGGCATTCGGGGGTGTGGATTCTATGCTTACAATGTCCCCGATCTGGGCATTTTTGTCTTTCTTTTGAGCTTCGCCAAGGGATATCTCACGAAGTAAATCGGTTGCTTTTTCAACTACTGTCTTCCTGACATAGACCTTGACCTCGCCAGTGGTGGGGTTGATTTTAGCTGAGATGTCTTGGCCGGCGACAAAAGCGTCTTTTCTGTAGGCGGAGACGAGTGCTGTCTCTATGGCAGACAGCACTACTTCCTTCGGCAGATGTTTCTCAGCCGATAATTGGGTAAGGGCAACCATGAACTCTGTCTTCATCGCATACCACTCCCCGTTTCTACTCCATCAACAAAAAAGTGGGAACTAGCCCCACTTTTTACGTACTCTTAGGTTACGACGCCAGTATAACATAACTATACGCAAAATGCAACTCAGTCTTTATTCATAATTTTCCATCCTTTTTCCTCGCCGTTTAGTAGCTGATGCCCTGAATGTTGCGGCAAACAACAAAAATTGGGCCAATTCATTTGCTGCTAAAAACTTACGGTGTTGCTATTCAGGTAAGCTTGGTGCAGAACTCCATTAACCCGTACTAAGCGTCTCCTGCCAATTTCTCTAGTTTTTCTTTCAGTTCTTTTCTTTTTGCCTCGTCAAGCTTAATCGGGTTGGGTTGAGTTCGATAACGTGGTTCGGACACTATCATTTTTTCTGGCCCGAGGTCTTTGGTCAAGCATACGTGAGAACCAACGATGGAGTTGGGGCCGATTTTAATGCCAGGCATAACACTAACATTAACTCCAGTTTTACAATTATCGCCAATTATAGCTCCGAGCTTATCTCGTCCGGTATCGATAGCCTCGTCGCCAACGGTCACCGAGATGTTCTGCTCGTCAAAGCGGAAGTTAGCCAGGACGGTGCCGGCGCCGAAAGAGCAACTTTTGCCTATTATAGAGTCACCGATATAGCTGGAATGAATCCAACAGCCGTCACCGATATAAGAACCTTTTACCTCTGTGCAGTAACCTATGACACAGTCGGCTCCGATATGGCTGTAGTCTCGCACTAAAACGTTATTACCTATTATAGAGCCGGCACCAATGTAGGCTGGCCCTCTTATCACCGCGTTTTCCAGCACCCTGACACCGTCACCTATGATAACCTTACCTTCGATGGTAGCTTTGGCTGAAATAGAGGCTGAACGGGAAATCTTTGGCTGGCTCGTATCCAGCACATATTTGACTACATCAAAGATATGCCAGGGGTATTTTACAGGCGCCCAGAAATCGTCGTAGGGAATTACCTTGATTTTGTGCCCGGCTTTGGCCAGGTTATCCAGGGCGCATTCATAGACATCGTCCTTAGTTGTTTTGACCTCTTCAATATATCCCAGAAGTCTTTTAGAATCGGCATGAAGGTGAACCAGGATATTTACCAGGTTGCTCGGTTCCTCCCCGGGTTTCGGCTTTTCTACGATGTGTTCCAGCTCATTTGCTGCGTTTACGACCAAATAACCCCCGGGGAAATAACTTTTGGTGTGATAGCCGAGCATATATGAATCTGCGGATTTCTTTTTAGCCTCTTGAAGAAGGCTGGTGTATGCCGAGGCGGCAAAAACATCGTTAGGATTGACTATCAAGATACCTTCATCCAGGAAAGAGGCGGCACTTTTCAATGCATCAGCAATGCCCAGCGGTTGTTTTTGTAGAACCAGCTTAATTTTAGTATCGGAGATTACATTGGTTATTTTCTCTATTTGTTCCATATTGTATTGATTGCAAACAATTAAAAAATGATTTAGGCCTGCCTGCCTGGCCGCTTCCAGTTGTATCTGGAGCAGTGTTTTGCCCAGGAAATTTAGCAGGAATTTATCCTCGGTAATGGGGAACATCCTTTTACCAATGCCACCGCACAGAAAAACTACTTTCATCTTTCCATCCTATTTTACAAAGCTACTAACTTAATTTGTAGTTACTTTATGTTTTATCATGGGCTTTATTGCCAGGGCAGGAATAGCGATAGCCAAGTGCTTCAATGTTTTTAAGATAAGCTCGCTGTGCCAATCAAACGGGAAATCGTCAAGCTCAGCTATAAACTGCGGCATACCGTTGTGGCTGATAAAATTATATAAGCGCTCAATCTGCCGGTTATCGAGCATCCGGTAAATACGATGTGCCCAATAGCCAATTTTAAGCTCTTTACCTAGCCTGGCTCGCCATCTCTTCTCGTAAGAAGCCAGTCGGGATTCAGAAAATTCATGCACTTGAAATGCTCGGTGCAGGGTATCAGCGGCTATGTCAGCACACACCAGTCCGTAATATATACCACCGCCAGTAGTCGGCTTAACCTGTCCGGCGGCCTCACCGACCACCAGTAGTCGGTCGCTGTATGTCTTGGGTAAAGATTGGAGGGGTATTGCCCTGTAACGCCGGGATAACTTCGGTGGTAGCTATTTTGCCTTGAGTTTTGAGGGCTGACAGCAGCTTTCTGAAGTATCGTTTTGGCTGCCGGTGTGTTAATTGCCCAACCAGGCCTCTATTATCTCCGGTAGGTACTAACCAGGAAAAACCCCCAGGGGCCAGTCTCCGGTCAAAGTAAATTTCTATCTCGTCGATGTCTGTTATGCTTACCTCCGCCTGAGCCCCGATGACGAAATTGCTTATTTCTCCTAAACCAAGCCTGGCGGGCAGCGGTGAACCGAATCCAGTGGTAATGACCGCTGTCTCAGCTTCAAATATAGTTTTATGCCCTCCACAATTCGCTGTCACCTGTAAGCACCCCGTTGCAGCTCTGAATGTCAATGACATTACTTCCGAAAAGATAACGAACGCCGGATGCCTGAGCATAGTCGCCAGCACTTGCTCAAGAGCTACCCGGTCAATTATATAGGCTACCTCATCGCTGCGCGAGAGTTTAAGCGATTTACCTGAAGGCGCCACGAATCTGGCCGAGCAAACCGGCCTTTTAGCCAGATTTATATCAGTAGGAAGCAAATTAAAACAATCTTTGCTAATGATACCGGTGCAGCAGATGTCCTGCCCGGCAGCCGATTTTTTATCAAGGACAAGCACTTTGTATCCAAGCTGAGCTAGTTTCCCAGCCAGGTAGCTGCCAACTGGACCGGCGCCGATGATGATGGTGTTATACAACTATATCTCCTGTCTAACAAGCCACTACGGAGAAACGACATCGATATAAAGTCTGAGTGGCTCCTTTAAATAGGGTTCTGTTTCGCCGTTTTTGTACAAGATAAAGTCGACCCTCTGTCCTTCGCCAACTACCTGGGGAATGAAACTGACCTTCTCCTCCCATTTTTGCTGATAAGCCAGCGTACCTGTATTTGCCTCCCCAACTTCAATGCCATCCATCTTTATATCTACTCTGTAGTCGGCCGGCTGATATTCGTGGTTGACGACACCAATAAGTATGTCAACAGGATGACCTACGGTTACCTGTTCCGGATAATCCTGAGCTTTACCTTCTGTGTTCAGGATATAGAATTCAGTGAATTTCTCTGCTTTCTGCGGTGTAACCACCATATAGATAATAAAGCCCGACGTAACCACAATGGCTACAACCAGGAAAATAAATAAGGCTCTATTTAGCTTACTCATGGTATCAAGTTAGGCAAGCCAATTCAAAGTTGGGTCACTGGCGCAATTATATATGTGGTGCCGTTAGACTTGCAATCGTAGGTTCGAGATGTGGTAGTGGTTATTTGCTATTCTGATTCAGGTATTCGCCGTACTTTGCCAGGTAGGCGAAGGCTGCTGCTGCTTTGTGAGGCATGTCATAAGATACGCAATTTCTGTCGGCCAGGGAGCGGATTATTTTGTTGGCCAGGTCAGCACCGAAAGCAATTGGCTCGGAGCCGACAACTATAGGCTTGTCATACTTATCGGTCAGTTCTTTCAGCTTGTCGAAAACGTTAATTATGGCTGAGAGTATCGCGTCCCGCATGCGGTCCCTTTCTTCTAATTTGGCAGCGCGAGAGAACTGCTCCATAGGTAAGGCAGGCATTATTCCTAAAAAGATGACTCCGTCAACCACAGGGCTGCGCAGCACCACTTCGACGCATCTGATTACCCCGTCTCCAAAAATGCCGGCTACCATGTCAACCGGATTACCATGGCTCCACCATGCCGGCATGAAGCTATTAAGCTCCTTAATGGTCTCGGGAGGAAATTGAACGACATCGAGCCCCAGTTTGGCGCAGGCATCGGCAGCCAGAACTCCCCAACCGCCGCCAGCAGTAACTATGCCGACTCTACGACCTCGGGGCAATGGATGGCATAGAAAGGCAGTGCCGGCGTCAACAAGCTCGTCCAGATGTCTCACCCTTATGATTCCCGATTGCTGGCACATGGCGTCGACTACGGTGTCCATGCCGGCTAGAGATGCCGTATGTGACTTGGCAGCGATGGCTCCGGCCGGCGTCTCACCGGTCTTAAGCATTACAATCGGTTTTTTCCTGGTTACCTCCTTGGCCGCTTCGAAGAACCGGCTGCCGTCCTTGAACCCTTCGACATAGCTAAGTATGACCTTGGTCTGCGGGTCATCCGCCAGGTATCGAATATAGTCCTCGGCGTGGAGGTCGGCCTCGTTGCCGCTGCTAATGCATTTGGCGCAGCCGAAGCCGCTTTCTATCGCCAGGCGCATCATGGTTCCCACTATGTTCCCGCTCTGGGAGACTATGGAAATAGGACCTGCATAGGGGAAAATGGGTGGCATCTCGGCATAGAGCTTGTGATGCGGGTTGACTATGCCGTCGGTGTTAGGCCCTATAAATCTCAGGCCAGCGCGGTGGGCTATGTCGACCATCTCCTGCTGTCAGTTTTTCGCCTTCTCTATCGACCTCGGCGAAGCCAGCGGTTATGACCACAACAGCTTTTATACCCTTGTCGGCACATTCCTTCAAAACTGCGGGTACGCCCGGAGGGGGTATCACAATGACAGCGAGGTCAGGTATCTCCGGGATTTCACCAACGCTCTTGTAGACTTTTAGCCCCAGTATCTCTTGCTTGGTCGGATTTATGGGGTATAGTCGGCCTTGAAATCCACCGTTTACAATGTTGGCGAATATACGGAACCCCCATTTCATGGGGTTATTGGTCGCCCCCAGAAAGGCAATGGAGCGAGGTTCAAATATAAGTTTGAGCTTGGCTATCAGGTCAGATGTTTCGTTGTTCAAGATGAGTTATTTGTCTTTTTGCTCTAAGGTCTGCGTTAGAAATCCGGCTTATATTGTAGCAGCAAAGCTATACTTGAGGCAAACTCGGCAGTGAGCGATGTTTTGATAGTCTAAATAGCGGCTGGTACCACGGTACTTTATAGCTATTATTTTCCGCGGTGTGCCGAAAGTTGAGCCCAGAAAACGGGTTATTTCCCGCGCGATGACGGGATACCACAGCCAGAAGGTGACGTGTGTGCCCGGCAGCCACACTGATGGCAGGTTTATGGCAGGCTTCCCAGAAATCGAGCGTAGCCTCTTTGGGGATGGTCTTGTCCCACAGCGCATTTAACATTAATACCGGGCGTTCCCGGAGATATGGAGCGAAGGTCAAGGCGTCGGTTAAGAAGCAGTCTTTAAACGGGATAACATTGCCAAAGCCCTTCTCGGCTATCTCAGCCAGATACTGCGGATAGTGACTGCGTATTTCGTGGCATTCGGCTTCGGTGCAGCCGTGACCCTTTAATTATAGCCTCGTTCCTGGTATTCCAGGTTATCTTCTCCGAGTTTCCGCCAGCGATCATAAATACCCCTGCTTTGATGCGTTTATCCACTCCCATGGCTATCTCCGAGACGAATCCGCCGAGGCTTATGCCGAGTACGGCTATCCGCTCTTTGTCCAGCTCCGGTCGGCTGCTTGCCCAGTCTATTATCTGGCGAACTTCAATTACCGAGGCCCTGTAGCCTTCAAACCAGTCTTCAGTGGTAATATATGGCATATGGCTTTTCATGGTTTCCGGCATGCGGCTGGTATGGAACACCAGATATAAGATAAAGGCGGCAATACCCTTTTTGACCAGAGTTCGCGCCAGTAATCTGGCATGGTATTGCGCTGCGGTCGCCCCATCCGTGAATTATTATAGCTAACGGGGCGCGGTTGACATTACGCGGCTGAAAATATTCACCCAGGACGACGTTGTTTTCTTCATTATATGATACGTAAGCGGTGGGGAAATCGACCGCATAACGCAGCCAGCGAGAGGTCGTTTCTTTCAGCTGCAGGTTAGCCTGAATCTCCTGGCTTTGATAATTGTATGGATTCATATATTTATCCGGCGAATCCTTTAAATATCGAGGGTAGAATGTCATGCAATCTTTATATATTAACTTCGCGGTAAATTTTTGGCAAACTCTGCAAGCGCACTAGTGACTGCGAGTGAGATGAGCCGGAATCGGAATTTTTACTAGGCGAACTGCCTCAGTGGGAGGCGCCTCAGGTCGGGGCTGCTGATGCAGGATTTACCTCGCAAGAACAGGTGCCGAAAGGTGGAGAAAATCCTACTTGCGAGCTGCTTTTTGCCAGCATTCTGGGACATTTTGAGTTCGCTGTCGGCTGTCTGTCATTTTGACGGATGCGAGCTTCAAACTTTTCGCCGCAGGGTGAACTACGCATGATTCATAGATCGGCATGAATTCCGCTGGCAATCTCAATCTCAAGCCAGAGCTTTGACGGCTAACTCGGAGACGCTGCTGGCTTCGACATTCAAGCCGTAATGCTCGCTTAGGTCTCCGATTTGCTGGCGGCAGTTATCGCAGGAAGTAATAACCAGGCTGGCACCGGTGCGCTTAACCTGCTCCGCCTTGATTTTACCTGCCTGCATACGGATATCCATCCACTCCGGCTCGGCTACCAGGCCGCTCCCGGCGCCGCAACAATAGCTCTCCAGCCGATTTGGCGTCATCTCTCGATAATCCTTAACAGCGGCTCGGATTACACGTCGCGGTTCGTCGAAAATGCCGCCTTTACGTCCCAGATTGCAGGAGTCATGGTATGTGGTCGGCTGGCCGTTCTTGGACGGAGTCCAAATGCAGACGTCCTTCTCTCACGTATTCATCGAGTACTTCGAGTATGCTGCGAACCCGAAACGGAAGTTGCCCAAACCATTTGGGAGCCTCCCAGCGCATAGTGGTGTAACCGTGTCCGCACTCGGTGACTATGATCTCCTCGGCTTTAAGTTTTTGAGCCTCTTTGATAACGCGCTGCGGTGATGCGCTTGGACTTGATGCCGTCGGCCAGAAAAACGGCGTAGTTGGATGATTCGAACATGCCCAGGGTCCATGATTCCTTAGCTGCATTGAAGAGTATGGCCTGAGGGACAATAGTATGAGCCCCGGCTAAGGGCACATAAAGCATACGGGCGCCCTTCTCTTCCACGGGTATCCGTGCTTTAGAGCTGCCCAGACGGTCCTGGACTTCCTTCTCCAGCTCTTTAACCTGGTCCCGATAGATATCACGGAATAGTTCAGCGTTCTCTTCCTTGGCAATGGCAGCGTTCGCCAGCTCTACAAGCATCTCCGGGGCATTGCCGGTAGCGGTAGCCATCGCCCTCATGACGCGCATGATTTCGGCTGTCTCCACGCCAAAGGGGCAGGCGAAAGTACAACGGTGGCAGAGCGTACAACTGGCGAAAGCTATCTCTGCCAGTTTGGACTAACATCTCGTCGGTTGTTTCTTTGACGCCGACCCATTGCGGGAAAGCGCGCCCCATAGGGTCGAAGAAGCGCCGGTACAATCGCCGCACCATTTCGGCGCGGTAATAGGGAGTGTGCTCCGTCTTGGGATTGGACTGGTAATAGTGGCAGCTTTCGGTGCATATGCCGCAGCGGACACATACTTCCAGCGCCGTCAGCACCCTGCGGTCAACCAGATTGCCCAGCATTTCCCTGGCTATGGTGAGCTTGTCTTTTTCTGTTTCCACTGTGCTATTCATGTTTCCACTCCAGTACGCCGCGACGTCCGAAAAACAGGCCGATAAAGACGCGTTCATAAAAGAAATAAATAAAATGTTTAATTTTGCCGAATGGCGCGTAAGCCAGGGTTATGCCGGAGATCAGCCCAGAACGCAGGTAAGAAGCTCTGGTTTGATAGCCGACACGGCACCTGATGCCAGGAATAGTGTCACCAGCGCCAGAGAGAAATAATCATCAGGGGTGCTCAGCAGCCGCATGGTGGGGTCGCCATACGCATCCAGAAACCGGCCAATCCCAGTACAGCGCCGACGCCAAAAAGAGCCGCCAGAGAGATGACGCAGCGGCAATACCATCTGTGCCAGCCATGGGCTGGCTATCAGAAATGCTGCTGCCACGAATATGCCAACATGAATGATTATGCCGCGTATATAAGCTACCCAATGCCGTCGGGCGCTCTCCTTGGCCCACGGCGCCATGCCCAGGGTGAAAGCATAGACAACGCCCAGCGCTGGAGAACCTTTGATTGGCGCCAGTTCAGCCTGGTAAGGCCGGCGCTGGGCAGCCACAAGAACGTATACTACACCAACCACAAAGATGACGGCGCCGACCAGGGCAATCCCGGCGGTCACCATCTGCAATATGCTCATTTCACCCTCTTGATGAGGAACTTGATCAGCTTGCCCTCTCTTTCGATGGAAAGGAGCTCGTTGCCGGTGCTCTTAGTCCAGGCAGGGATATCGGCAAGTACGCCCGGGTCGGTGGCTGTGGCTTCGAGCACGCCGCCCACCGCCATGTTTTTAATTGCCTGGCTCACCTTGACTATCGGGATAGGGCAAAGCAAGCCCCTCCAGATTCAATTTTACGTCTGACTTTACTTCTTGGGGCATTGTTACCTCCTTATGTGTTATATGAATAATGTTACTTTGGAGTGGAAAGCCTTCTCCAACATGGTGGCCACTCCGCATGACTTTTCGACCTCGTCAATCAGGTCTTCCTGCTTTATCTCCATGACCTGCATGCTCGTCTCGCAGGGCAGGAGCTTAACTCCCAGGTCGATGGCGGTCTTCCGGAGTTCCTCAAGAGGTGTTATTTTATGTGACTTCATCATTTGTTTGAACATCCACCGGCCGATGCCGCCGAAATTGAAGCGGGAAGGGCCGATGGTATTGATGCCGCCTCGGTTCAACAGCCCCATCATGCGGCCGAAGAAGCCCTGCCCTGTCAGGTTTCCCTTCTGTATAGCTTTTATACCCCAGAAGGTGAAAAACATGTTGGTTTCTTTGCCGGCTGCGGCAGCTCCAATGGCGATGCTGAAGGCAGCAAAGACTTTATCCATGTCGCCGCTGAATACGATTATGGTTACTCCATCTTCTTTTGCCATTTCTGTCTCCTTCAAATTATTAATATGCGTTAGATATGGCACCCTTACTGTGCCAGGGGTGGGTGCCGTATGCCCCCTTAACCAAACTGAACTTTTTTGAATCTACCCTGCTTACACCTCCTTCACTGCGTAAACTCGCTGACCTGATATTTATCAAGGTTATGGTGACCTTTGTTGTTTCCAACCCGATAACGAGGCTCACGGCCTCTGCGGTCTAACCTCAGCCGCCGCCGAAGGCGAACTGGGTAAAGAATCTTAACTTGTCGGTAGGGCTGTCAAATTTTTCAACTTTGCCGCTGCCGCAGCGGGGACATTTCACATTCTTTTCGTCTTTCACATTATCCGGATTGGGTTTCTTGAATGTGATGCGGCATTCGATTACATCCGTATTCCTGGACTTGCATTATGTATCTCCTTTTTTGCTTTGAAATTAAGCTACCAGCCTCTCGGCTAGCTCTCTGTTCTTCTCTATCTGGTCGAGCAGTATCTGATGCACCATGTCACAGGCATCGCCGATTTTGGGGTCGCTAAGGCTGTAGTAGACGCTGGTTCCTTCTCGCCGGTACTGCACAACTCCTTTGTCCCGGAGAATAGCCAGGTGACGGGAAACAACTGCCTGGGGAAACTCGAGCAGCCTTGCCAGCTCACCCACAGTCGTCTCGCCCTGCTCGCAGCTCATCGATGATAATAAGCCGCTTGGCGTCAGCGAAGGTCTTGCATAATTCCGCCTTTAAGGCGTACAGTTCAAGATTGTATCTGGCCAATAGTGCACCTTCCTTACAGTTAATATAAATATATATATATTTGAATATTAGCATATTATGATTGGTATTGTCAAGCCCTTTATCGGCACTTTCCTTCTGTCATTCTGAGCCCTTCGCTCAGTCAATTCCGAGCGATATCGAAGAATCCCATTTACTCCGAAGTCGGGACAAAGATTCGCTCAGTGTATTCCGAGAAGAATCTGATTGTACCTTGCGCACTGAGATTCTTCGTCGCTTCGCTCTCAGAATGACAGGGGAGCGCTCTCAGAATGACAGCGGCGACCTTTTTTATCTCGGAGGTGATATAATGAGCATCCGGGGAAATACATGGCCGAAGTACATAATCGCCCATGATGTGGGCACCAGCGGCAATAAGGCGGTTCTGGTGGACGTTAAGGGGCGTGTGCACGGCAAGTGCCTTGAGCCTTACAAAACGTATTTTCCAAAGCCCGGTTGGGCGGAGCAGGAGCCTTTAGACTGGTGGAAGGCGGTGACACGGACGACACGGCTTCTCCTCGAGCAGACAGGTATATCTCCTAAAGACATTCTATGTGTTACTTTCGGTACGCAGATGCTCGGCGTCATCCCCATGGACTCAAAGGGAGTGCCGCTGAGGCGTGCCATTATCTGGCTTGATAACCGGGCCGGTGAACAGGCGGAGCGGCTGATGAGAAAGTTTCTCGGGCCTCGTGTTTTCGCCCTGATTGCCGGCACTGCTTTGTGCGGCAAGGACGGCATGCCCAAGCTGCTCTGGCTAAAAGGGGAAGAGCCTGATATTTATAATAAGATGTGCTGTTTTCTCGATACATCGGGTTATCTTTTCTATCGCAGCACAGGCAACATGGTCATGGAGTGGACCGGCGCCTCTGTCTTCGGGCTTGACCTCAAAAAGAAAACCTGGCTGAGCAGTATTTTCCGCTATGTCGGGCTTGACACCTGGCAAATTTCCGCCTTTAGTGCGGTCGATCGACAAGGTTGGCGAACTTACGCCAGAGGCGGCTAGGGAATATGGACTTTTGCAGGGCACGCCGGTCATCGCCGGTGCCGGAGATGCTCCCTGTGCCGTAGTGGGCTCCGGGGCCGTCGGTGAAGGCGAAGGTCATGTTTATCTGGGAACGTCCGGCTGGGTCGGCGTGGTCACCAAACGAATACTACAGGGCAAATGCGGAGCCGCCACGATTCATTCGGCAGACCCGGACAAGACGTTTCTATTCGCTGAGACTGAAGCTGCCGGCGGCTGCATACAGTGGATTGCCGATGAATTCTATAAGGCCGAAAAAAAAGACCCGAACATCCCCAATGTCTATGCTCTGATGGATGACGAGGTGGCAAAAATTCCGCCCGGCTCCAATTATCTTCTTTTCACTCCCTGGATTTACGGAGAAAGAGCTCCCATAAACGATTGTTATGTTCGTGCCACCTTTCTCAACTTGAGCGCCGAGCATACCCGCGAGGATATGCTGCGTGCCGTATATGAAGGCGTGGCTTATAACATCAGGTGGATTGTAGAAATAGTAGAGAAAGAGTTCAAGTTGCCGCTGCCGCAACTCAGGGTTATAGGTGGAGGCGCCAAGGGCAAACCGTGGATGCAGATTATGGCTGATGTTACCGGCAGGAAGATTGAGACTGTCTGCGACCCTCAGGAAGCTGGGGCTGTAGGTGCCGCGCTGGTAGCGGCAGTTGGCCTCGGCATATATCCGGACTTCGAGTCGCTGAAAAAGGTAGTCAAGGTAGACAGGGTATTTGAGCCGCAGCCTCGGAATTCGGATATTTATAATTCGCTGTATGGTTCGTATCATGAAGTTTACAGTAGCTTACAGAATTTCTATAGAAAGCTGAATAAGGAGCGATTTGATAAGGCGGTTTGTGAATGAGGTGTCTAGTAACTCCTACTGTCATGCGAGCGATGCGAAGCATTTAAGAATCAACCAGTACAGACCTATACTAAAGATGCATCTTCATGTGACGATTTTGATTAGTGATTCTAGAATTTGGGATTTAGATTGTTTGATTTAGAAATTGTGATGTTAGAGGAGGTGTTTAAATGAATGGCGATGAGATTTTGAGTCTTCCCATAGCCTTACCGGACGGCGTGGATTACGATGACTACGTTATCGGCACCTATCTGGTTTCTTACCCGGCAGCGCTGCCTGTTCCCATAATTGCGCCCTTCCTGGCTATCGAGCAGAGCACGGGCACGTGGGTGGCGGTGCCCGGCGAGACTGAAGAAGTCCGCCGTCAGCATATTGCCAAGGTGATGGGCGTTTATGAAATGCCCGATTACGAGTCCACCGTGCCGCCGAATCTGCAGACCAGACAGTGGTTCGTCCAGGTGGCTTATCCCGAGGTAAATATCGGCGAGCAGATACCCATGCTGCTGACCACAGTGGTGGGCAACATCTCCATGGGCGGCGAAATAAAGCTGGTGGATATTCGTTTCCCAAAGAAATTCGTTGCCGGTTTCCAGGGCCCGAAATTCGGCGTCGACGGCATCAGGAAAGTTCTGGGAATTCCCAAGCGACCGCTGCTTAACAACATGATAAAGCCCTGCACCGGCTATACCTGCGAAGTCGGAGCTGAACTGTTCCGCAAAGCAGCCGCCGGCGGCTGCGACATCGTTAAGGACGATGAGTTGATTGCCGATGCCTCGTTCAATTCAGCGCTGGAGCGCGTCAAGCTGTATATGCAGGTTGAGAAGCAGGTCTTCGAGGAAACAGGCGAACACACGCTGTATACCGTAAATGTAACCGATAAAATACCGAAGGTCTTCGAGAATGCCAAACGCGCCGTGGAGCTGGGCTGCAACGCGCTGATGATAAACTACCTGGCCGTCGGCTTTCCGGTGTTGCAGGCGCTGGCTGAAGACACCAGCCTCAATGTGCCCATACTGGCACACATGGACGTGGCCGGCGCTTTGTACATGTCGCCCTATCACGGCATGAGCTCTCATCTGGTGCTGGGCAAATTGCCGCGGCTGGCCGGTGCTGATGTGGTTGTTATCCCCGCCCCTTACGGCAAGGCGCCGGTAATCGATTATAAGTTCAAAAATGTTGCCCGGAATCTGTTATTCCCGCTGTATAAACTGAAGCCGACGTTCCCCATGGCATCGGGCGGCATTACGCCGTCCATGGTGCCGCAGGTGATGATGGCTCTGGGCAATGACATCGTCATAGGTTCCGGCGGCGGCATTCATGCGCATCCTCAGAGGTCCCATCGCCGGCGGCAAGGCATTCCGGCAGGCAATCGATGCCACCATGCAGGGCATTCCGCTGGCGGAATATGCCAAGGACCATGAGGAACTGGCGATTGCGCTTAAGGAATGGGTAGACCCGTTCAGCAGAGGAATCAGGATTTGAAAGGAGCAGGAAGATGTCTAAAGTTACGGTTCTAGGCGGCAGTGGGGCGGTTGGCAGCATAGCCTCGGAAACGCTGGCTTCGAGCGGTGTGTTTTCCGAGGTTGTGGTGGCTGACATTAATATTGCAGCCGCCAGAAAGGTAGCCGGCAAGCTCAAGGGGAGTAAGGCCTCGGCTGTCGAGTTCGATGCCGATGGTCCCCAGAGCCTAAGAAAGGCAATCGGCGGCTCGTCGGTGGTACTGAACTGTGTCGGGCCTTTCTACAAGTACGGGCCTACCATACTGAAAACGGTGATTGACGCCAGAATAAACTATGTTGATATCTGTGATGATTTCGATGCCACTGAGAAGCTGCTGGCTATGGATGATAAGGCGAAGAAAGCCGGCGTTTCGGCGCTCATCGGCATGGGCAGCTCTCCCGGCGTGGCCAATGTTCTGGTCAGGTTCTGCGCTGATTCCTTGCTCGACCAGGTCGAGGCGGTGGATATATACCACGCCCACGGCGGCGAGAAGATTGAGGGGCCGGCGGTGGTGAAACACCGGATTCATTCGATGAAGATAAACATACCGATGTTCCTCGATGGCAAATTTACCACCGTGAATCTCTTTGATGATAGCGGGAAGGCATTGGAAGAGGAGGCCGAGTTTCAGGATGTCGGCACTTATAACGTCTACGGCTATCCGCATCCCGAGACCATAACCCTGCCGAAATATCTCAAGGGTATGAAGAGGGTAACTAACCTGGGACTGGTGCTGCCGCCGGCTTATGCCGAGCTGATAAAGGGGATGGTCAGGCTGGGCGTTACCGATGAGAAACCCATCGAAGTGCAGGGTCATAAGATTGTGCCGCTGGAATTTGCCGTGGCCTATATACTTTCCCAGCGGGAGAGGCTGCTGAAAGAGGCAAAGATTGACCAGCCTATGGGCTGCCTGAAGATCGTGGTTAAAGGAGTCAAGGACGGCGGCAAGAACACCTACATTTTCTCGATGTCTTCCAGAGGGCAGGGCATGGGCGAAGGCACGGGCATACCGGCTGCCATAGGCGCCATAATTATGGGTACGGGAAAGATTACGCAGAAGGGCGTCTTGCCACCCGAAGCCTGCGTTAATCCTATGGACCTGCTGGAGCTGGCCAAGACAAAAGTGAAGACTGTGGGCGGCAGGGGCTTCCCCATTTCCATCGAGCATATCGACAAGGACGGCAAGTCGCAGAAGCTGAATTTGTTTAGTTAGTCTCCCTTGATCTACCTGGTATTTGTCAATGTAGGGGCGAGGCTTTAGACCTTCGCCCAGATGCGACCTTAAAAGGTCGCAACTACATGAGGTGGCGGTGAGCAATTGTAGCATGATATTCCGTCATCCCTTGACGGTAGTTAGGATTAAGCTGATGTGATAGCATTATTTAGAACTGTTAATCTATCATGAATATCCGTGAAACCATACGACGGCGCTTCAGCGTGCGGCATTACGAGTCACGACCGGTACCGGACAGAAATCTTGCAGTCTGTAGTCAAATCCGGCGAAACCTCTCTGGCTCTGGACGATAGTATTAGAGTTCACTTCCACTTAATCAGAGAAGGCAAGCTGGTGGCGGAGCAGATGACCTTTTTAACCGGCAGACAGTGGCTCTTCGGCTCAGCGCCGCACTTCATCATCGCCACCTCGCAGGAAAAGCCGCTGTTTATGATGAACATGGGCTTCCGGATGGAGCAGATGATACTCTTTGCCACCGGGCAGGGTCTGGGCACCTGCTGGATAGGCGGACTGTTCACCGAGCAGCGAATCAGCGCCTTTTTGGGACTGGAGAAGGGTGAGCGTGTCATCGCCTTGACGCCGCTTGGCTATCCTGATACTTCCTCTTACGGCCGGACTATACACAGCATCGTTCATCTGGGTGGGCCGGATTCCAGGCGGAGGAAGCCGCTGGAGCAGATAGTCTTCGGCTCCCAATGGGGCACGCCGCTGGAGACGCAGGACAGCGGGCTTCTCGAAGTTTTAGAATGTACCCGACTGGCGCCGTCCTGGGCTAATACCCAGCCCTGGCGATTTTTGGTTGACAAGAATGAGATAATAGCCGTTGCCGACGCCAAAGGCAGAAACCGTTCCGTTCGTGATGGCAAGCATTACTATCGCCTCGATGTCGGCATTGCCATGGCGCATTTCTTTCTGGCGGCCAAAGAGTTAGGCTCGGATTGGAAAATGGGATGTTACCGGATTCGACCCGGCGCAGGTGGCGGAACAGCACGCCATCCCCGAAGGCTACGAAGTGCTCGGCATATACAGGGAATAGACAATCCATCTCAGGCTAACTTTCCAGATTGAGGGTGATACCATCATTTTACGCAATATCGGACACCACGATGAAACATTGGAGCGACCTTAGGAGGTGATTAGGAATGCCAGCGTATAGCAAGCTCACCAGGCACGGGCAGATTACCATTCCGGCATCCGTGCGCAAGGAACTTGGGGTTGAAGAAGGCGACCTGGTTGAGATAGAAGTGGTAGACGAGAAAGCGGTGCTGATTCCGAAGAGGCTAGTGGACAAGAACCAGGCTTACTTCTGGACAGAAAAGTGGCAAGATGCAGAGAAGAAGGCGGACGAGGACATCAGGGCTGGGCGAGTTAAGGTCTTCGACTCAGTTGAAGAATTGATTAAGGACTTAGAGTAAGATTGTTCTAATCCATTTTGCAATAACTTGCCCATTAAGGTTATCATTGTTATATTAACAAAGAAGAATGGGTGGAATGAAAAAGAAATTCATCACTGTGGCAGTAAGTGGAGCCTTTGACCCGATACATGTAGGTCATATTGCATACATACGAGAGGCGGCCAAACTAGGTGACAGGCTGGTCGTGATACTGAACAACGACATTTTCCTGCTCAGGAAAAAAGGGTTTGTGTTCCGGCCATTCGAGGATAGAAAAGAAATACTTGAGAGCATTAAAGGTGTGGATGAGGTTATCGCGTCTGTGGATGACGACCAGACGGTATGTAAAACCCTGGAATTGCTCAAGCCCGATATATTCGCCAAAGGAGGGTACCGAACGGGCCCCGAAAATATTCCCGAAGTAGAGACTTGCCGTGCCATCGGCTGCAAAGTAGTCACCAACGTCGGTGGAGGCAAACTTCGAGCCGATAGGGAGCTGGATTCGAAGATTAAGGAATCTGATAAACATGAGGCAGGAACGATGGAAATCGACTGCCCCTACTGTGATGACCATCCCATATTAAAAGAGAGATGTCTCCATTGCCGAGGTAAAGGCAAGGTAGACGTAGGGAAGTCAGAGTAAGTAAGAATCTGAGGAATTAGGCCTATTCCACGCCCGGAATGGGCTTTTTCTGACCTTCTCCAACCACTCTTCGGCGATAGGTATAGCGTCTATGCGTCCACAAACCGGTGAAGAAGCTGCGGTTCAGTAGATACCGGTTATCGGCTACATTCAATAGGTCCTTGGATGCCCCGGTCTCGAAGTAGGCCACCTCGACATGCTTACCCATGTTCTTTACAGCCTGAAGAGCATAGGCGAAATCAGAGTCACCGCTCACCAGCACTGCCACATCATAGAAGTCGTTCCAGGCAAAATATAGCAGGTCGGTAGCCAGCATAATATCTATGCCCTTCTCCACAGGGATACCCTGTGACACTTTGGTACCTCCCAGTCGAATCTCCAGATATGGCGTCTTGCGCAGTATGATCGAGGAATTCCTGTTGCTCTCGATAGCCGTCGGGCTTTTGTGTCGGGTCCTGTAAGACATTGTAATAATATGTCCGGAACAAGCGCCTGGCCCCGCATAGCTTATTGGAAAATTCAGAGAAGTTGATGTTGTGACTGCCCAAAGTTAGCTCCGCAGACCATGATATAAATTGCTGCCGTCTATGAAGATGGCTACTCTATCGTCCATAACATCCTCCCTTGGACTGCTAACAGCCTTTGATGGCTGCATTATACCATCGTCTGTGGGGAAACGTATATGACACAGAAGAAGTCAAAGACCAAAAGTTAAAAATCAAAATGACAGATTCCACTGTCATCGCGAGGAGTCCTTCCGCGGAAGGGCACCTTGGTCAGTGACCTAGATCCTTAACATGTCATTCTGAGGTTAGCCTTACAGACCTTTAGTCATCTAAGGGAGCAGCTTCAGGCTATAACTCCGTGACCGACGATCTAGGTGGTCGTGAGAAATGCGGTACATTCGCTGACATAGCTCAGAATGAGCGGATTGATGAAGGTCTCACTTCGGCTAATGACAGAAGGAGTATGTACTTAGCTGTCGTCTTCGGTCTGACCGGTCGGCGGTATGGCGGGCTCTGGCGCGTTGGTTTTGTGTCAGCAGTCGCTTACGCAGCCTGATGTTGGCCGGCGTCACCTCGATAAGCTCGTCCTCGCTTATCATGTCCAGCGCTTCTTCCAGGCTGAATTTCAACGGCGGCGTCAACTTAATAGCAATATCGGATGTAGAAGCCCGGATGTTGGTCTGTTTCTTCTCTTTGGCCACGTTGACCGCCAGGTCGGTCCCACGGGCATGCATCCCCACTATCATACCCTCGTACACGGATGTGCCCGGCTCGATGAATGTTATGCCTCTTCCCTGGGCATTGTTTAATCCGTAGGTAACGGCAGTACCGTTTTCAGAAGCCACCAGCATGCCGCTGCGGGTGGAAACGATATCTCCATACCACGGTTCATATCCCAGGAATAAGGTGCTCATAATGCCCTCACCCCGGGTGGCAGTCAAAAACTTACTGCGGAAGCCGATTAGACCGCGCGTGGGGATGTGAAATTCCAGGCGTACATTACCCTGTCCGTCGTTGCGCATATTGGCCAGTTTAGCCTGGCGCGTGCTCAACATTTCCATAAGCGCACCTATATATTCTTCGCGCGTATCGATGGTCAGCTCTTCCACGGGTTCCATAAGCGTGCCATTGATTTCTTTGGTTATAACCTCCGGCTTTGAAATTTCAAACTCGTAATCCTGGCGGCGCATGGTCTCGATAAGTATTGCCAGGTGCAGCTCTCCTCTGCCGGATACCAGGAAAACATCGGGAGTTTCGGTATCCTGGACCCTCAGGCTGAGATTTGTTTCCAGTTCCCGGTAAAGCCTTTCCCGGAGCTGCCTTGAGGTGCCGTATTTACCTTCTCTGCCGGCGAGCGGTGAACTATTTACGCCGAACATCATTTTTATTGTAGGTTCGCCTATCTCTATGCGAGGCAGGGCATCCGGCTGGTCGGGGCTGGCTATGGTATCTCCGATACTTACTATTTCCACGCCGGTTATAGCCACGATATCGCCTGCGGTTGCCTCCTCCACTTCCGGTTGGTCGAGGCCTATGAAGGTGAACACCTGGTTCACCTCGTAGTTCTGCGTGCTGCCATCGCTGCCGATAACAGCCACCTTATCATGCGGCTTAACGCTGCCGCGGTAAATTTTGCCGATAGCCAGCTTGCCCTTGTAGCTGCTGTAGTCCAGGTTGGATACCAGCATCTGGAAAGGTCCGGACTCGATGCCGGGCGGCGGCACCTGGTGGAGTATAGATTCGAACAACGGTATAAGGTCTTCACCTTCTTTCTCCGGGTCGGTGGTAGCTGTGCCGTCTCTGGCGCTGGCGTATAGTATGGGAAAATCGAGCTGGTCGGCGTCGGTGGCTAATTCCAGAAACAGGTCCTGAGTCAGACGGACCACCTCGGCTATCCTGGAATTTACCCTGTCTATCTTATTAATGACCACAATCGGTTTCAGCTCCCTTATTCAGCGCCTGCTTCAGCACAAACCTGGTCTGGGGCATAGGCCCATCGATGGAATCGACCAGCAGCAGGCAGCCGTCCGCCATATTCATGACGCGCTCCACTTCGCCGCTGAAATCGGCATGGCCCGGAGTATCTATGATATTTATCTTTACGCCGAGGTAGATTACCGCTGTGTTCTTGGCCAGTATGGTAATGCCTTTCTCCCGTTCCAGTGCATTCCTGTCAAGTATCAAATTACCCACCTGCTGGTTATCACGGAAGATTTTGCTTTGTTTCAGCATCATATCAACCAGGCTCGTCTTGCCGTGGTCTACGTGGGCGATTATGACTATGTTTCTTAAATCGTCTCGATAGTTCATACAGCTACGTATTTTAAGGGATTTCTAGGCTCCATAGCCAATTATTGACCTTTAACCTTTAACTTAGCAAAAATCCTCCTTAATGCCCTATTTCTAAGGGAGAGATAATCTTCTCCCTTTCGTAATCGTAGTGGATGAGATTGTAAATCAAATCTACCTTGACCCTGTTCCTAAGGGAGAGGTAGAGACCTTTAAAGGGAAGCCATTATTTCCTCCACTCATTCTGAGATTGTCGAAGAATGAGACCTTATACCTTCCTAGGGACACCATAAACCTCTCCCTTTCCTAAAGGGAGATCGAGAGGGATTTTATAAACCTTAAATCCCCCTGATCCCCCTTTTCCTGGGGCAGTGGGAGACCCTTTCCAAGAGCACATTATTTCCTCCACTCATTCTGAGCTTGTCGAAGAATGAACCTCTCTCCTTCCTAATGGGACACCAATAAACCTCTCCCTTTCCTAAAGGGAGATTGAGAGGGATTTTGCTAATTATAATTTTAAAATTTGAATTTCACCCTCACCTTAATCCTCTCCCGTCAAGGGAGAGGGAATAAGAAATAATTCTTTGCTCCGTCATGTCATTCTGAGCCTGTCGAAGAATGTACCGTAGCCTGACTCCGCTCCAGGCAGATTGGAGCCATGCTCCAATCACATTTCTATTATCGGGACATCTTGCGAGCCTTCATCCGTCATTCTGAGCCTGTCGAGATCTACTCGACGATTGGGATGTATTTCATTTATTTAGCATTTCCACCATAAGTGGTAAAATATAAGCCAGCTTCACCACCACCTGCGGGAGACCATACTTTGTTACTCGAAATAAGAGTCAGGAACCTGGGAATCATCGAGAGCATAGACTGGAACCTGGGCCGCGGCCTGAATGTCATCACCGGCGAGACAGGCGCCGGCAAATCGCTGCTCATCGATGCCGTGGAGACGCTGCTGGAAGGGAAAGTGGGCGAGGAGGTTATCCGCCATGGCAGCGACGAAGCCCAAATCGAAGGTATTTTCGCCCTGCCCGATAATGAACACCTGACGCAGCTCAGGGAACTCCTGGACGAAAATGGCTTGAAATCAGATGAGGATAATCTGGTTATCAGTTGCGAATCCAAAAGGCATGGGCGCGGCATTGTCAGGGTCAACGGACATGCCGTTACCAGAGGCATTCTGCGCCAGATCGGACGCCTGCTAATCGATATTCACGGCCAGAGCGAGCACCTGTCTCTCCTCGATACGAAGTATCACCTGGATTTCCTGGATGCCTATGGCCATACCATGGAGCTGCGGCACAGCTTCACCGCTAAAGTGGCAGAGCTTCATAAACTGGAGCAGGAGCTAAAGGCGCTGGTTGAAGCCGAGAAAGATGCCGCTCGCCGCCAGGAATTCCTGCGCTTCCAGCTCGATGAGATAAGAAAAGCTGAGTTGCGTCCCGGGGAGGAGGAAGAGCTGGAAAAAGAACGGACTCTCCTGTCTTCGGCTGAGAAGCTGAAGGCAATGTCTTACGAAGCCTACCAGGCTCTAGGCAAGGAAGATGCCTCGCATGCTTCGGCTCCGGCTCTGGACAAATTGAATGAAGCGCTTGCAGTTATGAAGAAGCTCGTAGAGCTGGACCCCACGCTTAGCCAGCAATTGAGTTCTCTCGAAGACGACCGTGTACCGGGTCGAGGAGGCAGCGCGGGAAATTAGCGCTTACAGCGGAAGGTTGGAGCAGAATCCGGAGCGGCTGGAAGAGGTGGAGTCGCGTTTTGAGGTTATAAAAAGTCTAAAACGGAAATACGGACAGACCATCGCTGACATACTGAGCTACCTGGAGAAGACTGAAAAAGAGCTGGAGGGAATCTCGCGTTCTTCAGAGAGGCAGGCTGAGCTGGAGAAGATGCGCTCTGAGCTCAAGGTGGAGATGGGCAGGATAGCCTCCGAGCTCTCCACAGCGCGCTCAGCGACGGCGGAGAAGTTGGTCGCCGAGGTGAAGAAGGAACTCCATGATTTGAACATGTCGCAGGTTGAATTCGAGGTGTCCATAACCCGGGAGGAAGCTGAAGACGGTATTCCTCTGCCTGACGAAAAAACTTACGCCTTTAACAGCGAGGGAGTTGATGTGGTTGAGTTCATGGCTTCGACCAATCCCGGGGAGCCTGTCAAGCCCATAACCAAAATTGCCTCTACGGGTGAAATCTCCCGTTTTACGCTGGCGCTGAAATGTGCTCTGTCAGAGGTTGATAGTATCCCCATTCTCATTTTCGACGAGATAGACATCGGTGTGGGGGGACGGAGCGGCGAAATAATAGGCAAGAAGCTCTGGACGCTAGCTCAGAACCGCCAGGTGATTTGCGTAACTCATCTTCCCCAGATCGCTGCCTATGCCGATGCCCATTACAACGTTCACAAAGAAGAGTCAGGCGCTCGGACTGTCAGCATGCTTCAGCCGCTTGAAGGCGAGGAACGTACCAAAGAGATTGCCGTCATGCTCGCCGGCCCGCAGTACACTGAAGTTTCCCTGACCGACGCCCGCGGCGTGATGCACAGGGCACAGACCTGGAAGCAAGACCACGGCCAGGGCTCCTGAAAGAACAAAGGTTCTCATGTCGAGAGCCCAATGTTTGCCCAGATTACCGGGTTCAATCATGTCATTATGACTAATTGTTCATCTTATACACTGTAACTCTTTGTACACCGTGCTATAATTTGTTTAGAATGACTGAAAACGAAAAGATATCAATTCAGTGGAAATTCCCAAGTACAAGATACCAAGGAAGCAAACGAAAACTTCTACCTTGGATCTACGAAAATATAAAAGACCTAAATTTCGAGTCAGCGCTAGATGTTTTTGGGGGAACGGGAATAATTAGCTATCTATTTAAGAAAATGGGTAAAAGTGTAACATACAACGACTATCTGAAATCTAATGCTCATATAGGACAAGCAATAATAGAGAATGACGACATAATTCTCTCAGTAGATGATTTGCAGTTTCTTCTCGACTTCAGAGAATCACCAAGCAATACTTTTATACAGGACACATTCAAGGGCATGTATTATACCGATGAAGAAAACCAATGGATTGATTGTATGGTTGAGAATATACATGGATTTAATAATAGATATTCTGGTTCGCTACTCAAATACAAGAAATCCTTAGCGTATTATGCGTTGTTCCAAAGCTGCATGATAAAAAGGCCATTTAATCTTTTTCATCGGAGTAATCTTTACTTAAGGACGCTGAAGTATCGCGTTCTTTTGGGAACAAAACTACATGGGATACACCATTTGATATCTGCTTTAGAAGATTTGCTGAAGAAGTTAATGCCCTAATATTCTCAAATGGTAGGCAAAATTACGCTTTTAACAAAGATGCTTTTGAGATGGAAAAACCTGACTGCGACCTAGTATATATTGACCCTCCCTACTTTTCAAAAACTCGAAACCCTGGGACTTGCGACTATAGGCGAATGTATCATTTTCTTGAGGGCGTCGCGAATTACGATGATTGGCTCAACCAAATAGACTATGAGAGTTCAACTCTCCATCTAAAATGCAATCATAATCATTGGTCTACAAAGAGTGAGCTAACAAAGGCGTTCGACCAACTCTTTTGTCGCTTCGCTGATAGCATAATCATTCTTTCCTATAAATCACCGGGAATTCCGACAGAAGATGAGCTTGTCTCGCTTCTTCGTAAATACAAACAAAGAATTACGGTTCAACGATTACAATACTGGTACGCCCTAAGTAAGGTAAATGGAAAACCAAATCATAATATTGAGTTACTTCTCATCGGTCAATAAACTATAATTACTATTGATGAAATAGTACTAGAGGCTTATATTGATGGATTCGCAATATGGAAAGAACTAGCTGGCCTAAGAGAATTACGGTTGACAAACGGATAGTTGGCTTACTAAGCAGATCCACTTATGAGAAATTTCCGAAGGCGGTTCGGGAAGTAGTTAGTAACGCCTATGATGCAGATGCAACTATAGTGGATTTAGTAATTAATCTAACTGACCGGCAAATCACCATTGAGGATAATGGAATTGGTATGACTCCCGAAGAATTTGATTTCTATTTGCGTATAGCAGGACAGACTAGAGGAAAAACTGAAAGCGTCAAATTTGGAAGAAAGAGGATTGGTCAGTTGGGTGTCGGCTTCCTTGCTGTTTTTCCTTTCTGTAATACCTTGGAGGTTACATCGACTGCTGAAAATTCAGACATTGTTTTCACTGCGCGGATACCTTCTAGAAAATTCATGGAAGAATCTACATCTTTGGAAGACGTTAGCCAGATACCGGTAGATGGATACGAGGTAATAGATCCACGTGAAAGGAACAGACATTATACTATTCTCAAGTTAATAGATATCACTCCATTGATAGATGAATATTTTATGCCTAAAGTCAAAAAATATAAAAAAAGTGGATATGATATTGGATCATGGGATGGATTTAAAAGGCTGAAATGGGAACTACAGGAAATGTTACCTTTGGACTTTCCGAAAGGATCAAGGCTGGCTGATGCACTTAAGCAGAAGCCTGCGGGAATGGAAGTAAGGCTTAATGGAAATAGGTTATTCAGAAATGATCTAGGTGGAGAAATACTTGACAATAACAGGGGAGAAATAAAGGAAGTAGGAAATATTAAATTCAGATACGCAATTGAAACCAATTGGAACGCAATACATCCCTTCAATTCCAGAGGACTTAAAATGAGGTTAAAGAATGTGGGAGTTGGTGAGAGAACTTATTTTGATCTGGGTATAAGAGGGAGGACATGGAGTAGACTTCATTGGATATCTGGCGAAGTACATATCTATGAGGGGCTTGATGAATCTATTGCCGTGGATAGAGACAGCTTTACTTGGAGTATTTTATATGAAGAGTTCAGGGATTTTTTCAGGAGTCGTCTTTATGAAATAGCCTATGAGATAGAAAATATTGCATATCCTGAAAAGAAAATAAATGAGTTGATAAGTTCGTCTGTGGGACCAGTCAGAGATCAAGTAGAACATTACCTTGAGATGTTACCTGAAGATTACAAAATTATTAGGAAAAGCACAAAGACTTCGCAATACATGGAACCAGTACATTTCGATAAAGCTAATAGAGAAGTAATAATTGTGGAGGATCATGAAGCATTTAAAGAATTGATTACCATCGCTGGAGAAAAAATTAGTGTGAGTTACAGTAAGTGGAATTATTTGGAGAGTGATTTTCCGGTTTGTCGGATTGTTAGAGATGGTCATTTTGAAATAAATATGGACCATCCCCTGTTGAAGAAAACAAAATATAGTGAAGTGTTTCTGAAACTTAATTTAATTTTATTATTAGCACGTCATGAGGCAAAGAATCAGATTGATATGTATGAATATATAATAAAGAAAATGACAGAGGAATTTGGTTCTTGAATACAAAGATATAATTTGGGAGGATGAAAATGATAATAAGGGAATTTGCAATTAAAAATTTTAGAAGTTTAAAAAACATAAAAATACCCAAACTGAATCCGATAACACTATTGCATGGCGATAATGATGTGGGAAAATCAAACATTCTCACTGCTTTGGAGATCATATTTAAATCAAAAGCACACACCAGTATAATTGCTTTGGCAAGTGGAAAAAAAGAAGAAAGACATGTTCTGGGCTTCTGGGAAGGGGATATACAAGATTTTAGAGATAATTTCTATCGGGATACAGATGAGCCAATAAACTTTAGAGTTGTTGTTAGATTTGAACCAAATGAGTTACCGGAAAAGATAGCAAAAAAGGAAGCCGTTTCTAAGATATGCCGGGGCAAAGGAAACCCAGATGATCTAAATATTAACGGTGAGATTCGTCGGACAGGGCAAGACACAGCATATCAGAAATTGAATAAAGTATCTTTAAATAATAACGTTATATATGAGGAAGATGCCCAAAGTAACCATATCTATGTATCGTCATTGGATGATCTGAGCGAAAGTGAAAAGTATACCCTTTTCGAAGCAATATTATCTTTGTTGAATGACTTTTTCACATTAGTATCATCCAGAAGATATTTGACAATAGAAAAAGATCAAAAGGGGATTCAATGTGAGCTTGATCCCTCTACATTTAAGAATTGGCTGTTTAACCTAGAAATGAATAGGGAAACCTATTCAGAATTTGAAGAATTAAGAATAATGTTTGGGAATCCCCCGTTTGATTTCGGGGAAATTAGTTTTGCCAGAGAACGGGACGAGCTTGAAATATTGGTAAAAAGGAATGAGCTAAGGCTGCCAATAGGAAGATTAGGAACAGGAGTTCAGCAGATTTTATATCTATTGGCAAATATAGTACACAATAAGGGTAAAGTTATCGGGATAGAAGAAATGGAAATCAATTTGTCTGAGCGCTCACAAAATTATCTACTGAAGTTATTGGATGATCTGATAAATAGCGATAAGACAACAATACGGCAGGTAATAATGTCTACACATAGTTATGATTATGGTAAGAAGGGGCAAGTTTTGAGATGGTGGGTTCATCACGACGGAAATGAAACAATCATTAAAAGGTGGGATAATGATGCCGAGGCTTTCTTGATGGAGATGCGAATAGGGAGATTAACAGGTAGATTGAGTGACAAGGAAATAAAGGATATCTTTTTGAAAACATGCTCAAATGCTAATATTAAGGACCTAATTGGAAGAGTATTCTCAAGTGAAGAAATAAAGAAAATGATGCGGAATAAGGGATAGACAATGTCATTATTTAATAGTAGTAGTCAAGAACGAGTAAAAGCCTGGCAAAGCCTTCATTTTTGTATAATGGAGAATTGAAAGCTAAGCGGCCTCCTCCTTTAGCGAGATTATAAGACGTTTTTGAACATTCTTCGTGGAAGTGGTCGGAAACCTGGGGAGCGGATGTTTTTAGTGTCCGGCGCAGCAGGCGCCGTGTAATCAAAGCCTTTCAGCTTCCGGCGCGCCAGTTTTGAAATATTAATCACCCTCACCCTGCCCTATCCCTCTCCCCGTATCCCAGCGGGAGTAAATCCTCGCTGGATGCCTGCCCACCCTGCCACCCGGCGGGAGAGGGGGTTTGTTTTTTCTAAGAGGGGCTGCGCCCCTCTTAAACTCCCAGATTGCCACGCTTCGCTCGCAATGACGGTGAAATACTGAACGGTAGATTCTTCGGTGGGTGTAGGCATCCGTGGTCTCCGGCATGTCGTAATTAATGACGTGCGAAATACGTAAAACATCAATGCCGCGGGCGGCAATGTCGGTCGCCACCAGAATTTTAACCGAGCCGGCACGGAAGCTATCAATGCCAGCTTATATGTCGGCAACTCTGACTTGAGAAGTGGTACAATTAGCGGTGGCGTGTAACCATAGCAGATAAGTTAATTAAGTAGGTCTTATGCTCAAATCTATACTCATCGCCAACCGTGGAGAAATCGCACGCCGCATCATCAGGACTGCTAAAAGGTTAGGCATTGAGACCGTAGCTATACATTCGGACATAGATGAGACGGCTCTATTCGTCCAGGAATCAGATAGGGCAGTGAAGGTGGGGGGTGCTAAACCCAAAGATAGCTATCTTAATATTGATAGAATTATTGCTATAGCTAAAGAGTCAGGCGTAAGCGCCATCCATCCGGGATACGGCTTCTTAGCTGAGAATTGGGAATTTGCCCAAAGATGCGAACAGCAAGGCTTAATATTTATCGGGCCAAGGTCAGAAGTCATTCACAGAATGGGAGATAAAGCCCGTTCCCGAGAAATGGCTACAAACTTAGGGATACCGACCCCACCAGGCAGCAACATATTGAGCAGTGTCGATGAAGCGAAAGAATGGGCAGCAAAGCTTTCCTTCCCAGTAATTTTTAAGGCATCAGCCGGTGGCGGTGGGATAGGTATGATGAAAGTAGAGAGAATGGAAGAAGTAGCGGATGCTTTTGATGCTGCTACAAACCGGGCAAGGCTAGCTTTCGGCGACGACAGGGTCTATGTTGAAAAATATCTGGAGTCACCTCACCACATAGAAATTCAAATTATCGGTGACGAAAAGGGTAACGTAGTTACTTTCCCGGAAAGAGAATGCTCAGTACAGAGACGACATCAAAAAGTGATTGAAGAGTCACCTTCACCATTTACCACTTCTGAACTGAGACAAGGAATAAGGCAATCAGCCAAGCGGCTGGCCCAAGTGCTTGGCTATACCAATGCCGGGAACGGTAGAGTTCGTCGTTGATAAACATAGGAATTTCTATTTCCTGGAAATAAATACCAGGCTTCAGGTAGAGCATCCGATTACAGAAATGATAACCGGTTTTGACTTGGTTGAGGAACAAATCAAGATCGCCTCGGGTGAACCTATATCCATAAACGAAGGTGATTTAAAATGGAGCGGGTGGGCAATTGAAGCTCGAATTTATGCCGAAGATTCAGAGAATTTCTACCCATCACCAGGCAAGATAATCTCTTATATAGAGCCTCGTGGTGAAAGGATAAGGGTTGATTCTGGATACAGGGCGGGGGACATTATCAGCCAATTTTACGACCCCTTGATTGCTAAATTAATCGTTTGGGGTGAAGACAGAGATAAGGCTATAATAAGGATGCAAGAAGCCCTGGATAACTACGAAATTACAGGTATAAAAAACAACATCCCTTTCTTGAAGACAGCTTTTCGTTCTGAAATGTTCAAATCGGGAAACTATGATACCCACTTCATATTAAGGCTAAAGGAGGAGAAGAATGGGTGACGTAATGAAAAAAGAGGTTAAGAAACTTTCAGAGCTTCGTGAGGAAATCAAAAAGATGGGCGGTGAAGAAGCCATCAAGAAACATCACGATAGAGGGAAGTTGACTGCCAGGGAGCGGCTTGACCTCCTGATTGAAAAAGGCACCTTCGTCGAAGTCGGTATGCTCGGCAGTGAATTCGGTGTAAGCGAGCTTGTCCCAGCCGATGGAGTCATTACTGGCTATGGTAAGATGAATGACGGGGTTACCATCAGAGATGTAGCCGTGGCAGCCTATGATTTCACAGTAAGGGGCGGCTCTATGGGTATAACAAATGAAAGAAAGGTGACCAGGATAAGAGAAATCGCCCTCAAGCAGAGAATTCCTATGATATGGCTGGGGGATTCAGGTGGTGCCAGGGTCAGTGGTGGAGGTCTAAGTGGTGAAATGATACCCATGTTTGCCGATTCCGGCTATCTGTTTAAAGAAGAATCACTGATGTCGGGCATCATTCCTCAGGTTGCGGCCATGATGGGACCGGGGTATGCCGGCACTGCTTATATCCCCGGTCTCTCTGACTTCGTGCCTATGGTTAAAGGAACGAGTTTTATGGGATTGGGCGGACCTTCTCTGGTCAAGATGGTCATCAAAGAGACCTTAACAGAAGACGAGTTGGGAGGGTCTAAAGTTCACTGTGAGATGAGCGGTTGTGGTGACCTTGAAGTAGCTACAGACGAAGAGTGCATCAAAGCGATAAAGCAATACCTGGCCTTCTTCCCCCAAAATTGCGACCACAAACCACCCCGAAAGGAATGGTCTGGAAATTCCGAAGCTTTAATCGCCGACGGTATACTGAATGTTATCCCGGATAATCCTCGCGAAGCCTATGATATGCACGACCTCATAAAATACATAGTGGACGATGGTTACTTTTTTGAGATTAAGCCGAAGTGGGGAAGAAATATGATTGTTGCCTTTGGAAGGATAGCTGGCTATGCGATTGGTATTCTTGCCAATAATCCCATGTTTTACGGCGGTGTCATTGACATAGACGCTGCCGATAAAGCTGCCCGTTTTATCTGGCTCTGCGATGCTTTCAATATCCCGCTTCTTTTCCTCGCCGACGTCCCCGGCTTTATGGTCGGCTCCAAGGCGGAGAAGTCTGGGATTATCAGGCACGGGGCTAAGATGGTTCATACTGTCGCCGAAGCCACTGTCCCTAAACTTACCATCATTGTTAGAAAAGCCTACGGAGCTGGGTATTACGCCATGTGTGGTAGGTCCTTTGACCCGGATTTATTGATCGCCTACCCTGGAGCTGAGATAGCGGTTATGGGGCCTGAGGGGATGGTTTCCATATTTGCCAGGAAACAACTGGCTGAGGCCGAAAATCCTGCTGAGATGGTGGAGCGCCTTGTCGATGAGATAAGGCCACAGTTCAACATCGAGAGAACAGCTAAACTAGGCGTCGTAGACGATGTTATCGACCCTAGAGAAACGAGACAGATTTTAATCAGAGCTCTTGAATTCACTAAAGATAAAAAGATATTTAGACATCCCAGAAAACACGGGGTTTACCCCGTTTAAGGAGGGAGTGAATGTACCAGACTATAACAACCGAAGTAAAAGGCAAAGTGGCCACAATCACTCTATCTAGAGAAGACCGAAAAAATGCCATCTCACCGACGATGATGACTGAACTTCTTGACACCTTTAAAAAATGTGATGATGACCCAAACGTAGTTGCCATTGTGCTGACCGGAGCTGGTAGCAAAGTTTTTTGCGCTGGTGCCGACTTTGGCGAGTCTATGGGCGCCACTATGAGTTTGCTTGACCGTCATGAAGAACAAAGGAAATTCGCCGAACTTTTTAAAGTGATCAAGAGGCCTGAAAAAACCTTTGCTCGGGCGGATTAACGGTCATGCACTTGGTGGTGGGCTTGGCTTAGCTTGTGCTTGCGATATAGTAATTGGGGCTGATGACTGCCGCTTTGGCACGCCGGAAATAAACGTTGGACTTTTCCCCTATGTGATTATGGCGACACTGCTTCGGTTCACTTCAGCCCCAAAGCGATTATTAGAGATGATGCTAACCGGTGAAAGAGTTGATGCCAAAGAAGCACAAAAACTCGGCCTGGTTAATCATGTTGTACCCAGAGAGCAACTTGATGCAAAAGTTGATGAGATTGCCAAGAAGATAGTTAGCAAAAGCCCAGCTATTCTGAGACTTGGCAGAAGAGCCTTTTATACTATGCGTGACATGGAATATGAGAAGGCTCTGGAATATTTATCGTCAATGTTAGCAATTAACACGATGGCTGAAGATGTAGCTGAAGGTATTGCCGCTTTTCTTGAAAAGCGTGACCCAGCATGGAAAGGAAAATAACAGAGAGGAGTAGCCATGGGCTTGCAAGAAAAAGTAGTGATAACCGCCGCTTTGACCGGTGTCGCAGCCAATAGAGACCAATGTAAATGGATTCCTTATACCCCACAAGAAATTGGTGAAGAAGCGCTGAAGGCATACAATGCAGGGGCTTCAATAGTACATATCCATGGTAGGGAATACGATGGCAAGCCATCCTGGAGAGTAGAGATTTTTCGGGAGATTATGCAAGAAGTCAGGAAAAGATGTCCTATCATAATAAACTTTTCCACCGGTGCCGTAGGCGTGGATAGGGATACAAGGGTTGCTCATATTCGGGAACTGAAACCTGAAATTGCGGCGCTAAACATGGGGACTATGAATTATGCTAAGTATAGTCCCAGGCGAAAGGACTTTGTCTTCTCCATGGTTTTCCAGAATCCGTTTGACGATATAATGTTCTTTCTGGATACCATGAACCAAAATGGCGTGAAGCCAGAATGCGAATGCTTCGACCTCGGGCATTTAGAGAGCATATTCCCACTAATGGACATGGGATTGCTTAAGAATTTTCAAGTAAGCCTAGATTATGGGAGTGGTTGGAGGCATGGCTGCCACAGCTAGAAATCTGGCTCATCTGGCTACTGTGGTTCCGCCTGGAGTGGCCTGGCAGGTCATCGGTATCAGTCAGGATCAGTGGCTCTTGATAGCTACAGCTCTGGCTCTGGGCGGGAATGTCAGAGTTGGACTCGAAGATAACTTTTATCTATCGCCTGATGAGATGGCACAAGGGAATGGGCCACTGGTAGAAAAAGCAGTGCGAATGGCGCGAGACAGTGGTAGAGAGCCAGCAACGGTGGAAGAAGCGAAGGTAATTCTGGGGCTGCTCGAAACAAGTGGCGGAACTAAGTAAACCAAGTAGAACCAGATATGACAGAAGTACTTTCACCGATTACAGGCAGCGTCTGGAAAATTGTGGTAGAGGTCGGTTCACAAGTTAACGACGGGGACACTATTGTCATACTCGAATCTATGAAAATGGAAATCCGCGTGAAATCCCCTCACAATGGGAAGGTAATGGAAATCAGAGTAAAAGAGGGCGATTCCATCTTGGAAGATGACATTATCGCCATTATAGAGTAGTAAGTGTCTTGATTCACAACCTGGAGGGTAAGTCGTATGGATTTTAGATTTACCGAAGAAGAGGTAGCATTTAAGGCAGAGGTTCACCAATGGCTTAAGCAAGAGATTCCACAGAGGTGGACTGAACTTGATCCTGGAATTTGGGAAGAAACTGAGGAATCTTGGCCAATTTCACGCCAGTTCCAGCGCAAATTAGGCCAGAAGGGCTGGTTGGCACCGGCATATCCTAAGGAATACGGTGGTTTGGAACTGAGCCACATGAAACGGCTCATGCTTGCCGAAGAACTGGCCTACAATAGAGCACCGATAAGCGTAGAGGTAGAGATCACAGTTAACTGGGTAGCTCCCACTATAATACTCTTTGGGAATGAGAGGCAAAAAAAGGAATATGGAACCAGGGTAGCGAAGGGCGAAATAATCTTTTGCATCGGTTACAGTGAACCAAATGCCGGCTCTGACCTCGCCGCGCTTCAAACACGTGCCGTGAAAGTTGGCGATGAATACATAATTAACGGTCAGAAAATATGGTGCAGTTACGCCCACCTCGCTGACTATTGCTGGCTTGCTGTCAGAACTGACCCTAATGTGTCCAAGCATAAAGGAATCAGCATGTTTATCGTCGATATGAAGACACCGGGAATCACTGTTCGTCCCTTGATAAATATCTTGAATCATCATTCCTTTAATGAAGTCTTCTTCGATGAT
Source organism: uncultured Chloroflexia bacterium (assembly GCA_963726215.1). GTDB lineage: Bacteria > Chloroflexota > Dehalococcoidia > GIF9 > UBA5629 > 9FT-COMBO-48-23. The sequence goes on along the minus strand of CAVSBU010000017.1, from coordinate 13,404 downwards.
GTGCGCATCCCCAGGGATAACTTAGTAGGGCAAGAAAACAACGGCTGGTACCAGCTAGTTATAGCCTTAGACCTCGAGCGCTCCTCAATCGGCACTGCTGCAGCGCAACAACGAATCATCGAGGAATTAGTTCGATATGCCAAGGAAACTAGGCGTAACGGGAAACCGATTGCTAACGACCCTCTGCTCAGGAACCAATTGGCAGAGATGGCAGTTGAAAATGAAATTCTCCGCATGATGTGTTACCGCATCGCCTGGATGTACAGCAAAAGGTATACACCCCAGCTATGAATCATCGATGACGATGGTTTTTAGCAGCGAATTAATGAGGCGATTAGCCAATGTGGGTATGCATATTATGGGGCATTATGGGGAGTTAGATAGGGATTCCAAATGGGCCCCCTTGAATGCCAGAATAATGCGTATGTATTTAAGCTCCATCTCTATAGGCGTTGGCGGCGGTTCTAACGAGATTCAACGCAACATTATCGCTATGAGAGGATTAGGGTTACCCCGAGGGTAAACTTTTGCCACATCTTGATCAGCGAAGCTTTTAGAAAGGCGAAATCATGGATTTCCGATTTAGCGACAGAGAAGAAGCATTTCGAACAGAGGTCGAGGACTTCATAAAGAAAGAGCTCCCTACTGACTGGACTGAGAAAAACATTTACTGGCCTGGAGGGTACGGCACTTTAGCAGAATTTGAAGAGCTTAACTCACATATTGAACGATTCAGACATCGGCTGGCTGAGAAAGGCTGGCTTACCATCTCATGGCCCAAGGAATACGGAGGTGCAGGACGAACCAACATTGAACAGGCCATCTTCCACGAGCGTATGAGTTACTATAGAGCACCCGGTGGAGAAGTAGCCACACTAATCGGCGGGCCCACCATCATGCTCTTCGGCAGCGACGAAATGAAGAAGGAATGGCTGCCTAAAATAGCCAGAGGGGAAATAAGGTTCTGGCTGGCCTACAGTGAACCGAATGCTGGCTCTGACCTTGCCTCCATACAGACCGAGCTGTTGAAGATGGCGATGACCTTATTATCAATGGCCAGAAAATCTGGGGCACCGCTGCTCACGTATCACATTATGCCTGGATGGTCGTCAGGACAGACCCCACTGCTCCACCACATAAAGGCATTACACTGCTTATTGTAGATAATAAATCACCAGGTGTTACCATTCGCCCCTTGATGAACATCTGTGGCTTCCATTCGTTCAACGAAGTGTTTTTCGATAATGTACGGGTTCCCAAGAAGAACATCGTCGGCGAGATAAACAAAGGCTGGTATTACCTGATGGTAGCTTTGGACTTCGAGAGGCTTGTGATCCCTATGGGAGGCTTCAAGCGAACCTTCGAAGAAATAGCCCAATATGCCAAAGAGACAAAACACAATGGTCAGCCTCTAAGCCAAAATCCTTTAATAAGAAATAAACTAGCCGAGATAGCAATCCAAATTGAGGTAGCCTACATGTTCTTCTGGCAAACAGCCTGGATGCTCGACAAAGGACTTGTCCCGAATATCGAGGCATCAGTGCTGAAGTTGGTTACCACCGAGCTAAGCCAGAAACTCGCCAATACCGGGATGCAGGTTATGGGACATTATGGTCAACTGGAAAGAAATTCCAAGTGGGCACCCTTGAGAGGAAGAGTCTGTGCTGGCTACTTGGATTGCATTTCTGCCCTCGTGGGTGCCGGCACCTCGGAGATCCAGCGCAACATCATCGCTATGAGAGGACTTGGGTTGCCCCGGGGATAGACTAAACCTGAAGGAGATTATATAAACCTGTACATAGATAGGAGGCATAAGATGGACCTTGGTCTGAATGAAGAACAGGAAATGTTAAAGACATCAGCCCGTGACTTTCTGCAAAAGGAGTGCCCAAAACAGTTGGTCAAACAGTTAGACGAGAGTGATGCCGGCTACTCCCCAGAACTGTGGCGAAAAATGGCAGAATTAGGCTGGATGGGACTGATATTCCCTGAGAAATATGGTGGCAGTGGTGGCAGCTTTCTGGACTTGATAGTCCTGCTTGAGGAGATGGGATACAATATCCTGCCTGGCCCGTTTTTCTCAACTGTAGTTCTATGCGGCCTAACTATTTTGGCATCAGGAACTGAGGAGCAAAAGACGAGAACTCCTGCCCAAAATTGCCAATGGGGAGATGATTCTGGCACTTGCGTTAACTGAGCCCAGCGCTAGCTATGATGCAGCATCAATTAAGGCAAAGGCCACAGCACATAATGATGACTATATTATCAATGGCACTAAGCTTTTTGTTCTTGATGCTAACGTTGCCGACTGTATACTATGTGTGGCTAGGACAAAAGAGACAAAGAACCCGGAAGACGGGCTTACCATTTTCCTCGTAGATGCCAAAAGTCCAGGAATCAAATGTACTCTCCTCAAAACCCTGGCTCGCGACAAGCAATGTGAAATTGTATTGGATAATGTAACCCTGCCAAAGAAGAACATCCTGGGGAAGCTAGACCAAGGCTGGCCGATAGTGAAAGACACTCTGCAGAAGGCAACAGCAGCCAAATGTGCTGAGATGGTCGGTGGTGCCCAGGCTGCATTGGAGATGACTGTCAAATATGCAAAGGAAAGGGTTCAATTCAACCGACCTATTGGCAGCTTCCAGGCCATCCAACACTACTGTGCCAACATGGTAACAGATGTCGATGGAGCGCGGTTTATTACCTATAAGGCGGCTTGGGAACTAAGTGAGGGGCTTCCGGCCACCAAGGACGTTGCTGTAGCTAAAGCCTGGACCAGCGAAGCTTATGGGCGAGTAACCCTTTTAGCACACCAGATATTTGGGGCCATTGGTTTTACCATGGACCACGATATCCACCTCTATTACAGGCGGGCTAAGGCTGGCGAAATAATGTTTGGCGATGGAGATTTTCAACGCGCTATTGTAGCCCAGGAGTTGGGACTTTAAGTAAACTCAGACTCGGACCATATCTCACACCACACCCGCTCGCTGGCAATCATGCCAGCCACCGCTTCCGCCGCTTGTAGTGCTTCACTTCACGATAGCTTCTTCTTTGCCCCACCTTACTCAATCCTAGGTAAAACTCCTTTATGTCCTCGTTATCTCTCAGTTTCTCAGCCGGCCCATCCATAACCACACGGCCATTCTCCATCACATAGCCGTAATCAGCCAACTCCAGTGCAGCCTTAGCATTCTGTTCCACCACTAAAATGGATGTTTTTTCCTCAGTGTTAATCCTTTTCACTATTTCAAAGATCTCTTTCACCAGTATCGGGCTAAGCCCCAGGGACGGCTCATCCAAAAGCATCAGCTTCGGGCGTGCCATAAGCGCCCGCCCCATCACTACCATCTGCCTTTCACCTCCGGAAAGGTAACCTGTTGTTGCATGACGCAAGTCTTTCAGCTTTGGGAAATAACCATAGACCATATCCAAATCTCTTCGCACGCCTGCAGCATCACTCCGAGTATACGCACCTACTTTCAATTCCTCTTCTACACTCAGGTGCTCAAACATGGGACGCCCCTCCAAAACCTGGACAATTCCCAACTTGACCACATCTTCAGGGTTCATCCTGTCTATTCTCTGACCATCCCACTCAATGCTGCCATCGGTCACTTCACCTTCCTCCGTATAAAGCAATCCAGAAATTGCCTTAAGCGTAGTCGTCTTGCCGGCGCCATTACCACCAAGCAGCGTTACAATCGCCCCTTCCGGTACTTCTAGTGAAACTCCTTTCAGCACCAGTATGACATTGAGGTAGATAACTTCAATACTGTTTAACTTTAACATGCTGTACCCCTTCTGTTGTCGTTTATATAGTCAAGACAGTTTGTACCCTGTTGTTAATATATTTCTCAATCATGCCATCGCATCATTAACCGCTTTTATGCCCTTTAGCACCCCATCAATCTTCGCAAAACAGCCATAACAATTTATTGTCCGATGTAGTGCAACCCTTTAGGGTCGAGTCTAGCGATGCTAAAGCCGCGCACTACATTGGTAGACACTCCCATCTACGCAGAATGCTATAAGTTCGATGCGAAAAGGAGAAACCCCACCTTTCGGAAAGGCTTCTCCTTTCCTTATTACTCGTTAACTATTAACCCCTTTAGCCCCAGCACTTACTTCTTGACTGGCGGCGCGACTAACTGCAGATCCCACGTTGTGGTGGCAACAGAGCGGGTATCCTCACCAACAGCCCTCAGCGTATAGGTGCCATTTGGCAACGGGTTGCCGAGTGACTTTGTATCGAGCGTCAGCGTGGGCAGATAGCTTCCACGCAACAGCCAGTCAACCTTCGCTACCGTTTCCAGCGTCACCTCAAAATCACCTTTGTCATTGGCAGCGGCATAAGCAATGCCAACACTATCTTCACCGCGCGCACGGTTGAGCCCTTTCATTTCCACATCGGGGGGTACAACCAGGTCCACAGTAACTATCTCGTTGGGCTGCCAGCCGGTACCCTTAAACTTCACAGGTACAACCAGAATTCTCATCAGGTTCCCTTGCAGCATTGCCTGGTCAATTTTCGCTGGTTCCACAGTTAGTGTCCCGGCTGGAGGTGGCGGTGGCGCCTTAGGAGCACAGGCCGCTATTGGCAACACCAGAAGTGCTACCATAGCTACAATAATCAGTGTCTTAAAACTACATGACTTCATCATTATTCTGCTTCCTTCCTCCTATTTGCTCCAGTCATAGAGGGCTACGGTATCGGGAACTTTCACCCAGCCACTGATATCAACCTCTTTACCCTTCTGCACCTGGTAAAACTTGACCACATCGGTACCCTGGCGGCTGGTAGGACTGTAGGTGCAAGGTCCCATAAGACCCTGGCTTACATCCAGGCCGGTGAGCGACTCGTAGCCCCTTTTCACAGCCTCGCCATCCAGCTTCTCATAACCAACAGCCTTAAGCGCTCTCGACAGGGCTGCTTCGAAATTGATCCCGCGTGCCAGCCCGGTGACATATATTGCCGCTGTCTCCTTGCGGAATTCCTCAACGCTCTTCCCACGATATTTCGGCACTATATAGGCAGCCAGCGGATGTAACCAAGCCTCGTCACCACGAGGATAGAAGCTATTCACCCAACACCCTTCTGTAGCCTCAGGATGGAGCTTAATGCCAACTGCCTCATCAGGGCCCCAGAAAGTGCTGTCAACAAATTGAATTGTCTTGGTCAGTCCCGCCCTGTAGGCATCCCGCAGGATATTGCTCGGCGTCGGGTCAACGCCGCCGATGATGATATAGTTGGCACCACCTTCAGCCAGCCTCTTCAGCCAGACGGTGTGGTCAGGAGCACCCGTGGGGAAGAACTCCGGCGGTAGCAGCTTCACACCGAGCTTCTCGGCATATTCCTTGCCGCCGCGCAGCGGCTCCCGACCATAAGCGTTATCCCAGATCATGTAGCCGATTACAGGGCTGCCGGTCTTGCCCTTATCCTTCCAGTCTTTCAGGATGAAGTCTATGGTGGCACCGAAGGCATTCTGGTAAACCGGGCCAATGGCAAACGTCGACCCTATGAAAGCCTGAGCTTCACCATCACCAGTGACAAACTGGATCACCTTGTCCTTCACATTCATCGGCCTGATGGCCTTGGCGACTGCAGTGGAAATGGCATACACCAGCAGCCAGCTTAGGCTCAGTGCGATACCTTTTATAAGCCGCCACGCCACGGGCTGTATCATAACGCGTATCAACACCGATGAAGTTCACCTTCACTCCGTCAATGCCACCCTTAGCGTTTATCTCCTTGAACATGTCATCAGCAGCCAGGTCAGCAGGCACATTCAGCCCGGCTATCGGCCCGGTATAGTCACCCAGACTCAGATAGCGTGACTATCTTTTCTTCAGGTGCTGCCTTAGGAGCACATCCAGGGACTGCTGGCAGCGCCAGCACCACCGCGAGCAGAATCACACCAAACAGTAGATACTTTCCTTTGCTCATCTTTCAGTCTTTCACCTCCTTCATAGCGTTTTTCCGGTTCTTACCTTACCATTCATACCCTACCCATTATCACCCCCTCTGGCTCAAGTTATCATCACCTGACCCAGACACTTCTTGCCAGTCTCTTAGTAGGCAAATGGAAAAAGCCTGTAGGAGGCTTTGAAAATAGCCCAGCGATGGGCTAGCCCTCTGGGCTCAAAAATTAAAAAGAGGACAATTATGACGCCAAAGGCGCTGGTACCCAGTGCTGCCGCCGGCGCAATACCCATAGCTGGGAACCAGCCGGTCAGCGTCGGCGAGGCAAAGGTAACCGCTTCAATTAGCAGGCTGATAAAAATAGTGCCGAAGAAGACCCCCACTATTGTCCCCAGACCACCGACGATAAGCATACCGATGAAGAAAACGGCGTCAGTCAGCGGAAACTGCTCCACGTGGACAAACATCATCCAGTGAGCAAACAGCGAGCCAGCGATGCCAGCAAAGAAACAACCGATGAAGAAAGCAACTAATTTATATCTAAATAGGCTCACTCCCATTACCGAAGCTGCAAGGTCATTATCCCTGATAGCTACAAAGGCTCTGCCTACCCTTGTCCTGGCCAAATTCTTGGCGAAATAGGTCATCAACAGCATCACCGGCACAATGATGTAGTACATCGTTTCATCAGTATCGAAGGCAAAACCAAACGCTGTAGGTGGTGGCACATGTAAACCAACGACGCCACCGGTTATTTTCAGATGTATTATCAACCAAGCCACGATGTAATGGATAGCTAAAGTGGCAATGGCCAGATAGAAGCCTTTAATCCTTAGAGCCGGGGTACCGCCAGCAATGCCAACTACCCCTGCAACGATGCCTGAAACCGGCAACGCCAGCCAGAACGGCCAATTGTAAGTGCCGGTAAGTATAGCTGAAGTAAAGGCACCTATTGCCATAAACGCCACCTGACCAAATGAGATTAGCCCGCAATAACCCATCATCAGCTGCAACCCCAACACAGCGACGATGGTAATGGACATCTTGTTGATTAAGCCTATTAAATATTAGTCGCCGTAAAGTGGAAACGTAAATAGTACCACAAGGGCTAGGATTGTAATAATCCATTGCAGCCTTGTCCTGATAACCGCCGTGTCTCTGCCGTAATCTTGGTTGAAAGTACCGCAGGGAAGCATGTCACACCCTCTCTATTCTGACTAAGCCGAAGATACCGTAGGGTCTAACTAAGAGAACGAAGAGAAGCATGATATAACCGGCTACCTCCTGAATACCACCGCCAACAAACGGGTCTAAATAGCCTGAAGCCACATTCTCCACCCAGCCCAATAAGAGCCCACCGACAAGAGCACCAGGCAATGAGTCCAGACCGCCAACCATGGCCACAACCAGACCCTTAAAGGCTACCATAGTCAACATGAAGCGGATATCGTAATACCTCGCCAGCATAACGCCGGCGACGACGGCTACCACCGCCGATAGAATCCAGACAAGGGAAAAAATCGTCCTGACGTTTATGCCCACACTTTGGGCTAGCTTGTGTGACTCGGCAGTAGCCCGCATCCCCAGGCCAACCTTGGTATAGCGAAAGAACAGCATCGTTAACAAGAACACCACGAGACAGATGCCAAGACTAAAAAAACCACCTATTGACACACTAACCCCGGCAATGGTAATGTCACCCTTGGGCAGAAAGTCAGGAAATCCCCAAGCCTGGCCCTTCAGAATAAGGGCGAAAATCCCATCAAGCACAATGAATACGGCAAAAGTCATAAGGAAACCCGAAAACAACGGCTGACCGATCAGTGGCCGCAGGCAAACGCGCTCGACAGCAAACCCAAGAACAGCACCCATTGCCAAACCTACAATCCAACCTGCCCAGAGGGGCAATCCCAACAATATATAGCCAACATAGAAAAACAGAGCACCGAAGGCTAGCAACTGACCGTGGGCTAGGCTCACCACCTCAGTGGCTTTGCAAACAAGGACTATTGCCAGCGCCACCAGAGCATAAAGCGCCCCGATAACCAGACCATTGAGACTTAGCTCCAGAAAAAACTGCACTTCTCCTCCTTTAGCTCATCTTGCTCTATTCGACCGTGTTGACTTTGACACTTGTTATCATTGTCCCCGTCCGACCATCGCGGTAGGTAATTGGAGCTTCCACCTTCAACTCTTCCTTATCACCATAAAGTGCGTCTATCAAATATCCATATCGTTCTTCGATAAAATCGCGCCGCAGTTTTCTGGTCCGAGTCAGTTCGGCATCATCAGCATCAAATTCCTTGTGTAAATTGACAAATCTCTTTATCCTCGTCCATTCAGGGAGGTGTCTATTAACCCTCACGTATCTCGCCCTTTATCACATTAATCACCTCCGGCTTCTGGGATAGGTCAGTAAAGGTGGTATAAGGGATACACCTGGCTTCAGCCCAGCGTCCCACATTGTCCAAGTCAATATTTACTATGGCAGTGACAAAATCCTTGTCCTCACTACCCACAATCAAGGCTCCCTTGATATAAGGGCTGAACCTCAGCCTGATTTCAGCAAACTGTGGCGAAAACTTGCGACCGCCGCTTAATTCCTTCAAGTGGTCCATCCTGTCAATACAGATGACGTGACCATGCTCTTCGATGTGGCCGAAATCACCGCTAGTATACCAGTCGCCCAGGTATTTTTCTTTGGTGGCTTCGGGCTTCTTGTAATAGCCGGCGAAAAGCATCTCGCTTCTTACCATGATCTCACCGTCATCAGCCAGTCGGCATTCATACCCGGGCATGAGAGGACCACAGGTTTCTGGCCGGACATCATCATCAGGGTGAATGGTGACCAGACCCATTTCTGTACTGCCGTATAGCTGCTTGAGTTTCACGCCAAGGGCCTGGAAATAACGAAATATCTCAGGGCTTATTGCCGACCCGGCACTGTAGGCAATTCTGATCTTTAACAGGCCAACTTTATCCTTGAGCTGTCGGAAAACCACCAGGTCAGCAATAGCATAAAGCGCTCGCCACAGCCAGTTAACCCTTTCCCCGGCTATTCTCAAATCACCCACCTTGTAGCCCACTGGCAGGAAAAGGTGATACAGGAATCTTCTCACCACAGCGGTGTCAATTATCTTCGCTTGAATCAGCCGGCTGACGCTTTCCCAATTAGCTGGCCCCCAGAAAAGGATACCAGGCCCAATTTCCCTGATGTTCTCCAGCACTGTCTCCGGTTCTTCAGGGAAGTTTATTTCCATACCCGTAAGCAAGTTGGCACCTACCCCAAGCGCTTGTTCCGTCACCCATGCCGGTGGCAAGAAGGAGACGTATTGCTCGTCAGGTCGCCACTTATCTACCGAATTCCACGCCCTGTTGATCAATTGCGAAGTCCTATTCCTCAGCATGGCAGCTTTGGGTAAGCCAGTAGTGCCAGATGTATACATGAAAAGGCCTATGTCATCTCCGCTAGTCTTCTCGATATTTTCTTCAAATAAGCCGGGATGAGTTTTATCGTAATCTTTGCCCAACTCGATAACCTGGTCGAAGCTCATCAGAATCGGGTCGGCATAGTCACCAATAGGAGTCCCTTCAAAGCCAAGTATCCCCTTAGGATCCCAGAAAATGATCTTCTTCAGCAAGGACAGTTCATCTTTAAGGGGTGGATGCTCGTTGCTCTCCCTATCTTTGTATGGAGTTAGAAACTTATCGACCTGCTCCTGGTCATGGGCAATGACAAACGTAGACTCAGAATTCTCAACGTAGAATTTAACCTCGGTAGGCAGACAATCAACGAATATGCCGGTCACAGTAGCACCGGCTGCTCCGGCAGCTAGCTCAGCACAGTACCACTCAGGCTTATTCTCACCCAGGATCGCCACCTTATCGCCCCGTTCCAAGCCAAGGCTGATTAAGCCAAGCGAGAGGTACTTCACCTTTTCGTAGTAGTCTTTCCAGGTATACGACTGCCAGATACCCCGATCCTTTACGCGTAAGGCTACTTTCTTATCGCCCCATTTTTTATAGTTGTATTTCAGATACTTCGGGGCAGTATCAAAAACAGGAACTTCCACTTCTTACACCTTCCTATTCACCCAAGTAAGCCTTAATAACCGCAGGATTGACCTTTATTTCGTCGGGGGAGCCCTCAGCAATTTTATGCCCGAAATCGAGGACAACCACCCTATCAGCAATATCCATAACCACTTCCATATCATGTTCAACAAGGACAATGGGAATCCGCCGAAGCTCTATAGTATCTATAATAAAGCGAGCCATGTCCTCTTTCTCGTCTATGTTCATCCCCGCCATAGGCTCATCAAGCAAAAGCAGCTTCGGCTCCAAAGCTAGAGCCCTACCCAATTCCACCCGCTTCCGCATTCCGTAGGGAAGAAGCCCCACTACCTTCTTCCTTATTGGTTCCATTTCGAGAAAGTCTATTATATCTTCAACTACTTTGCGGTGCTCCATCTCCTCCCTGTAGGCTGGGCCGAAGTACAGAGCACCTGCCAATACCCCTTGCTTCATGTGAGCATGTCGGGCTGCCATAAGATTGTCCAAAACGGTCAACCCGGTGTAAAGCTCGATGTTCTGGAATGTCCGAGAGATGCCCAGTTCGGCAATTTTGTGGGTTGGCAGTCTGGTGATATTCTTTCCTTCAAAAAGAATATCACCCTCTTGAGGGCGATAAAATCCGTTTATGCAGTTAAGGAGGCAGCTCTTCCCAGCGCCATTCGGGCCTATAATAGCCAATATCTCCGTCCCTCTGACCTCAATATCGACACTATCCAAAGCACGGAGACGCCCAAAATGCAAACCTATTCCCTGGACTTTCAGCTTGACCCGATCCTGCCCCCTCAAAACAACACTCCAAAAGCCTTAAACCAAGAGGAATCTCTTAACGGAATTGATGAGTTAATTTAGCTAATTGTACTATACCTGTCAAGCCATACTTCTCAAGAAAAGGCACTCGAATGCAATTTTGGGTTCTGGTAGGTCTTAGCTGATTTAATTTAACTCCCGAAAGAGCCAGAAGCCCAGGAATCAAATGTACTCTCCTCAAAACCCTGGCTCGCGACAAGCAATGTGAAATTGTATTGGACAATGTAACCCTGCCAAAGAAGAACATCCTGGGGAAGCTAGACCAAGGCTGGCCGATAGTGAAAGACACTCTTCAGAAGGCAACAGCAGCCAAATGTGCTGAGATGGTCGGTGGTGCCCAGGCTGCATTGGAGATGACTGTCAAATATGCAAAGGAAAGGGTTCAATTCAACCGACCTATTGGCAGCTTCCAGGCCATCCAACACTACTGTGCCAACATGGTAACAGATGTCGATGGAGCACGGTTTATTACCTATAAGGCGGCTTGGGAACTAAGTGAGGGGCTTCCGGCCACCAAGGACGTTGCTGTAGCTAAAGCCTGGACCAGCGAAGCTTATGGGCGAGTAACCCTTTTAGCACACCAGATATTTGGGGCCATTGGTTTTACCATGGACCACGATATCCACCTCTATTACAGGCGGGCTAAGGCTGGCGAAATAATGTTTGGCGATGGAGATTTTCAACGCGCTATTGTGGCGAGCGAGCTAGGTCTATAACTTAAGCCATCGAGAAAAGGAGAAATGATAACAGTAGTAACCGGCGCCAGCGGACATATCGGCGCTAATTTAATACGCGCTTTGCTGGCTCGTGCCGTAATATTGGCCTTAAGTAGGGATAAGGTCGGCAATTCTAGCGTTAGCGACACCAATCGCCGTATCAGCAGCACCATAGTAAACCAGTAGTTCATTCCCTGAATAGAATATCTCTTTATTATCTTCCCGCGGCACTGCCCCACAGGTAAAAACCACGTTGGGCACCCAGTGCTTCTCCGTTCCGCCTATTTCAAACTTTTCTGTGGGCTCGAGTATGGGATTGGGTGAACGATAAAGGAGGATTGTCGGGTCTGCTAAATCAACCAGCATTGCTCCTAGCCGGTAGATATGAGCATGGTCAACACCGTGGGTGAGGAGCAACCAACCGTACTTAGTCTTTATCGGCTGGGCACCACCGCCAATTTTTGCCCCGTCCCAGGCCATCCCGGAACGCGCTCCGGTCAGTATCTGGTGTTCTCCCCTGGGCCAGGGGCAGCGCAAATGGCGGGAAAAGGTTATCCATATATTTGGGTCCACCCGGTGAAGCATGGCAAATTTCTCGTTAAAACGTTCCGGAAATAGGGTGCCGTCTTTGTCAGTGAACCCGGGGAAGACCAGCCCGTGTCTTCGCCAGCCTCCCCAGCGATAATTCAAGAAATCACTGATGCTGATAGAAGCCAAAGCAATTTGTGCCACCAGACCATCATAGGCAGTATAAACCATGTAAATACGGTCGCCAATTAGGGTCAACCGGGGGTCTTCGCACCCTTTCTCTTCGCTTTTGCCCTTTGGCTCAAATATCGGCTTGTCCAGCCTTTCGGTAAATTTAAACCCGTCTTCACTTACCGCCAGCCCAAAACGGGAGATAACTTCATCTCCTACCGCCCGATAGATAAGATAAATCTTGCCCCTTAGGTTTATAGCACCCGGATTCAATACATATTTTGATTCCCAGGGGTGCTCCTTGATGGGCTCAAGTATAGGATTACCGGCAAAACGGACTAAGGCTCCGGCTCGGGGGTATTGTGGGGTGATAGTCTGTTCCGGCACTACCTCAACGGCTTCTTCCACTCCACCAAGCAGAATTTTAGCCAGGTCCTCCCATTCCCTGCCCTCCGCCATAAGCTCCACAATCTTTTCCTCTATTGCCTCCTCATTGCCTCCCACTGCTTTGAAATACTCGGTGAGGAATTCCCGTGAAACCCAATCCCGCTCCACATGCAGGGAAAGAGGAGTGGGTACTCCCGTCCCTCCATTAAAGCTGTAACTAGCCCAGGTCCAGGCAGAGCAGGGAACAAAAGTGCCATCAGGAAGTGTCTGGGCAAGGTGGTAAGAATCAGCCATATCTTTAAGAGTCTCGGCGAGTCTTAAGCGGGAGGCATCTCCACCCGCCTCCTGGGTGATTCGTTGGGCCATCTCCCTCACTCTCTCAACCAGTACCCGCTGATGCCCATTCTCGAAGATATTGTGGGCGGATAGAGGGTCCCTCCCCCAGTGGCCCCTTAGCGAATTTATCACCTTTTCCCCGAGGTCTTTCCTTTCCTCAGCAAACCGGTGCCACAGCTTGCCAAACCTCTCGAACTCGACAATGTTCTTGGCAATGGTGGTAAAGTAACGCAACTTGGGGAATTCTCCACCCATACCCTTGTGCAGGTTGCTAATCACTATTCTTCCGGCAATTTTGCAAAGAGCACTGCTTTCTTTCATCTCCATCAGTGAGGGGAATTCTTCATTGCTCACCACTAGTGGGCTAAAAGTAGAATATCTGAAGTGTTCAGGGCGGGCGCTATTTTCCAGCAGCACCCATAACGATTCCGTATAATCATCTTCTTCAGACCAGGTGGC
>CAVSBU010000016.1:0-5281 GCA_963726215.1 uncultured Chloroflexia bacterium | reverse complement strand
CCATCCCACCGATATCAGTTTAGAAGCGGTGCCAGAAGGTCATAGCTGCAATTACTAACATGTCTACAGTATTTGCTACAATTATGGTATCCAATTGTATGTTCTGTAGAAGGCAAGGCAGATGAAAGCTATAGGTGGGCTTTTGCTGGTTCTGGGTATAATAGGCCTGCTGTTGAACTTGATATTGTGGCTTCCTTCTAAATTTAACCTGATTATCGTAGTGCTCATCTCTGTCGTCTGTTTGGTAGCCATTTGGGGTGGCGGCAGGCTGTCTCAGCCGAAGACGGACCTGGTACCGGAACCAGCAAAGCAATATGAGCCAATGTCTCAGCCAGCCCAGTGGTCACAGCCAGCGGGAGTTATCTGCCCTAAATGCGGTTGTCAAATCGTACCCGGCCAAAAGTTCTGCGGTAGCTGCGGTTCGAGCCTGGTCTCTTATTGTGCTGTCTGCGGAGCCGCCATTACTAGCCCATCAAGGTTCTGCGGTAATTGTGGCGCCAGGCTGAGTTAATCACCAAAATTCACGTAAACCTTACATCATCTTCACAATAAATTCACATTCGCCTGCTAATATTAAGAGTAGTAAAATTCTTAAAGGAGGCGAATGTACGTGAATAAGCTATTGAAAATCGGCATTCCAATTTTGATTGTATTGCTGATGTTGGTAATCGTCGGTACCGGTATAGTGCTGGCGAAGGAACGGGATACCTCGGTTTTAACGGGCCCCGCAGCCGCCTACGATGGTTACCCGAACTGCAGAGGGGCAGGCTGCGGCGGTTACTGTCCCGGCCCAGGAGCCGGTTATGGACCGGGTGGATGCTGTGGCGGCAACTCCGGCAACTACCAACCCTCGTGTCACGGATATTAACCATAACTTTTTATGATTATTGTCTAGTCGGAGTACCGACTTATCAAATTACACCTCCTAAGCTAGGGGCGAAGGTCGACCACTTCGCCCCTATTGTTTTGTTTATGCTACAATCAAATTGGGGAACGGTGTAAAAGGAATGGCACGCAACAAGATTTTGTTGGTGGAGGATGAACCAAAGGTCTGCGAGCTCATCAAGGCATACCTGGTGAAGGATGGGTATGATGTTATCATCGCCGGCGATGGTAAAACTGCCATTGAGCAGGCTCAGCTTTACAAGCCAGACCTTATACTGCTCGATTTGAATTTGCCTGAACTGGATGGTCTGGAAGTTTGCCGGACAATCAGGAAGCAATCGAATGTGCCTATTATCATGCTTACAGCCCGTGATGAAGAGGTGGATAAAGTTGTCGGACTTGAGATTGGTGCCGATGACTATGTTACCAAGCCGTTCAGCCCCCGTGAGCTGGCTGCCAGGGTCGGTGCCGTATTGCGAAGATACAGGGAAGGCTTAAAGAAAGGCGAACAGATTGTTTCCGGAGAGCTTCGCCTGGACCCGGAAAAACATGAGGCCACCTATTTTGAGCAACCGCTGAGTCTGACCGCTGCCGAATTCAAATTACTCTCTGTCTTGGCCCGTAATCCGGGCAGAGTCTGTACCAGGCTGCAACTGATGGATTCAGCCTTCGGTGAGTCCTATGAGGGTTATGAGCGGACCATAGATGCTCACATAAAGAATATCAGGCAGAAGATGGCAAAGGTAGCACCGGATTCAACCAATCCGCTGGCTACAGTCCGGGGTGTCGGCTACAAATTGGAGGAATGATGCTAAATAAGCTGTCGGTGAAACTTTCACTTCTCTTTGTGGGAATTGCCCTGGTGAGCGTGGGCGTTATAGCTCTGTGGGTGAATCGTTCAGTCCAGACTGAATTCACCTGCTACTGCCAGAGAGTTACCAGGTACAAGCCGCACCCGGTTCCACCTCCACTATAACGATGCCCGGCAATGACTCTAATTCCGGAGCGCCCCTTTACATGGGTGAGGCCGAGCAAGCCTTCCTTAATGCGGTTCGTAATTCTTTGTGGCTGGCAGCATTAGTAGCTATCTTGACTGGCGTTGCTCTGGGTTACTTTTTCAGCCGGCTAATTAGTGGACCTATGAGACAGCTGACTTTGGCGGCACGTAAAGTGGCCACCGGCGATTTCTCACAGCGGGTTTCCACAAAAACAGACGATGAGATCGGCGAGGTATCTGTAGCCTTTAACACTATGGCTGAGCAGTTGGAAACGAAAGAGAAAAGCAGACGCCAGTTGCTGGCTGATATCGCCCATGAATTGCGCAACCCGCTGAGCATCATTCAAGGGAACCTGGAAGCCTGGCTTGATGGAGTTATCACGCCCGCGCCAGACCAGGTAGCCTCGGTATATGACGAAACTGTGCTGCTCTCCAGATTGATAACCGACCTCAGAGACCTGTCACTGGCGGAAGCCGGCCAACTGAAGCTATATCAGAATGCTACCGAGCTCGGCGAGTTCATTTTCGCCGAGATAGCCAGCGTCCAGAACTCGCTGCCAGGAGAAGCAAATTTCGATTAGCGCTGAGCTGCCAACCGGGTTGCCATTGGTGTTAATTGACAGAGACCGTATACGTCAGGTGCTGCACAATCTTGTCGATAATGCACTCAGATATACGGCTGCCGGTGGGACTATCGAAATCGGCGCCAGTTATACAAAACCGGGCTGGGTTACGGTATCTGTATCAGATACGGGAGCCGGCATAGCCCGTAAGGACTTGCCATACGTCTTCGACCATTTCTATAAGGCAGACCGGTCACGGCAGAGGGGACACGGAGGAGCCGGCATAGGGCTGGCCATGGTGAAGCGGGTTGTGGAATTGCACGGTGGAACGGTTTGGGTGAAAAGCCGGAAGGGCAAGGGTACCACCTTTTACTTCACATTGCCTGTGGCATAAGTCACGACCCAGGCGCGATCCCCTTTTATAGCCGATAAATTCCAATTTCTAAGCCGATTGGAATTTCAGAATTTATTGTAGATTTAGCCACGAGGTTTTAACCTCGTGGCTGCGACCTTAAGGGTCGCGACTACATGTAGAAGTGAAAGGGGGTCGCAGCCCGCGGTTATTCCCTCAAAAAGCCGTAGACTATCAGAAACAGTGCCAGGTAGTACGTAATCATAACGACGTAATCGACTGCCACCACCGGCATCATAAATTTGTTGATGGCCAGGACCGAGTCAGAAACGATGAAAGATATGGCTCCGTAAAGGGTAAAATCATTCTTTGATGCCCTCAGTGAGGCAAAGATACCCATCAAAGTTATAGCTGTCATGTAGATATATACCGGTATTGCCATCTCCTTCAGAGATGGCGTCAGGACAAAAGCCATCATTTTCGAATACACGATGAGCAGAATAATGATAGGAATCTTGGATTTTTGAAACTTGAAATCTCTGGAGAAGGTTATGATGAATAGTATGTGGGCAATCAAAAATAAGCCCAGTCCGGCAACGAAGTATTTTCCTGCCGCCAGCTCCAGGGCTATATCAGCAGCGCGCAGAACAGAAGAGAGGCAAACAGCAGCTTACCTCTCGAGCCGGAAACTGCTATGAACGCCAGCACCGCCAGGCTTATGGCCGGTATGGCTTTAATGACGAAATTACCGGGATAAGGTTCGAAGGCTAAGAGACCAATGAAGAGGATAGCGAACGCACCGAAGATATAGAGCCAGGTCTTTTGCAGAGTTGTCACTTTATTCACCCCCGGATGTTAAGATTGCCTACGTTTGTCATATTATAACCCCCTTGTCAATTGTCATTCTGAGCTTGTCGAAGAATCTCACACCTGCCATTGACAAAAGCCATTAATCCTAACTAGTATATCTCTTTAGTATTAGCGAATCACCGGAGGCAAATTATGGATGCTAAATTGCTGTCATTATATTTTGTGCTCGGCGGCACCATTGTGACCCTGATAAGTTACTTCGGCACCCAGGGGAGAGGGCTGCTGGCCGCGTTCATCGGTTTTTTCCCCAGCATCAGCATCGTCACCCTGTTCATCATATACTATAAAAGTGGCGTCGGCGCTACGGTCTCCTATTTCAAGGGCATGCTGTTTTTAATACCAGCCTGGGTTCTATATGCTGTGGCTATGATATTTATCCTGCCTCGATGGGGTATTGTGCCGTCTGTCATTATAGGTGTAGTTCTATATGTAGCTGTGGCTTTGCTGACCATCCGGCTTGTACACTAATTAATCTGCCGTTGTTGGAGGGAACAGGAGCATTGAATCATGGACATGAAGCTTAAAGAAAAATTCCGCCTGCTGTGGCAGAAGTATTTCAACGCTGCCGGACTACCCATTACCTTCTATTACACCGATGAGGAGGGACGTGCCGACCCTATGAAGCCCACTTCGGGGCACAGATGTGTAATCGGCGACCTTATTAAAGTAAGAGAAGGAAGTTCTATCAGCTACAACGCAGATTCCATCGGCTGCTTTGGCGGCAAAAGATACCTCGGCTTCAGCCAGACGATTGCGCCCAACTTCGAGTATTTCCTTTCCTGCGGCATACCGGGCAAGCTGGAAGGCGAGCGCTACAAGAAATCCCCGGAGCTGGTGAAGGAGGTAATGAAACAGCAAGCGGCGTTTACGGCGCCGGCCCGGTTCATCGTATTCAAGAGATGGGACACGCTTGAAGAGGCCGACAGTCCGGAAGTCGTTATCTTCTTCGCCCAGCCTGACGTTCTTTCAGGTCTCTTTACGCTGGCTAATTTCGACGAAGCCGAGCCGAATGGAGTATTTGCCCCGTTCAGTGCCGGCTGCGGCTCGATTGTCCAGTATCCGTATCTGGAAGGAAAATCCAGGCGCCCCAGAGGAGTTATCGGCATGTTCGATGTCTCAGCCCGACCGTTTGTACCCAGCGATGTGCTCACCTTTTCGGCGCCGATGAATAAATTTACCAGAATGATTGACAATATGGAGGAGAGTTTTCTTATCACCGGCTCGTGGCAGAAGGTGCAGAAACGGATAGGTTCTAAAACTAAGTAAGCCCATCCCTTCGAGTTTCCTTTTGGCCCCGCCTATCTCCTCACCCAGCCCTCTTATACGGCGCGCATGGCTTTTATTTTGCTGGTGGTGTCGCTGGCGGCTGCATTTATACCCGTGTGGCGGGTTATGCGGATAAAAATCCTCGACGCCATCTGGGGATAAATCGTCAGCTCTTCTAACTTGCAAATTGCACACTTCGATGAAAAGTGCAATAAAAAATATACTTTAGCTTTAGAGGTTAAGCTGAAAGTTCTACCTATTGTAACCTCAGCTCCAGTTAACAAGGCCTCTTTCTTAGGCACTTGTCGTTTCCGCGTCCACTGAATGAGTTCCTGGCTGCCTTTCCGC
>CAVSBU010000015.1:0-43319 GCA_963726215.1 uncultured Chloroflexia bacterium | reverse complement strand
AGGTTTTACCGTGAATTAGCGAATATAATTCTTGGCTGTGGATTCTTTGCCAGTTGTAAAGAGAAAGGTGATGCCTCTGCTTTTAAGACGAAGCGTCCGAAATATCTCTATGCTGTAGCCGCAAGGCCTTATGCTTCAGGCACTTTTGCCTATATCGGGCAGAATGAGGTTGTAGGAGAGAGCTTACCGCCATTAGACGAGGCGGAGAAATTGTCATTTGATGCCAGGATTCAGCTCGGCTTCAGGCAAGCTTTGTCCCGGGGGCTTGATTACTTCTTCGGTTTGTCTACAGTTCTGATTGTTGTTGGGGAAAGGATTAGCCAGCAATCGAGAAATGTAGATGTAATTTCCTTCTTATCTGACCCAAGGGCGTTATTTCGCCTGGCTAAGAGGGCTGGTCAAGAGCAAATTAGCCCATCGTCCTATATTGCCCAGCGACCTGTGGTCGGTTAAGGCGATTTTGGGCAGTGGTACGGACAGTGCGGTTTTTAAGACAAGAATAAAAGAGCTGTGGGGGAAATACCCACTTGAAGTATATGCTGGCACCGAAGGCGGAGTTTATGCTACCCAGACCTGGGATTATGATGGCATGACCTTCGTTCCCAATCTTAATTTCTTCGAGTTCATTCCCGAGGTAGAGTATTTCAAATCGCAGCTAGACCATGACTATCAGCCGAAAACTGTTCTGCTGGATGAGGTAAAGGCTGGGGAATGCTATGAGGTAGTCATCACCAATTTTCATGGTGGCATAGTGACCAGATATCGGCTAGGTGACGTGGTTAGAATAACCTCTCTGCGCAATGGGAAGCTGGGCATCGATATTCCGCAGATGATGTTTGAAGGCCGTGCTGATGACCTTATCGAGATTGCTGGTATGGGGCGGTTAACAGAGAAGATAGTCTGGCAGGCAATCGAGAACACCAGTATCCCCTATACTGACTGGACGGCGCGCAAAGAGGTAATTGACGGGAAGCCGATGTTGCATCTTTATCTTGAGCTTAAAGATAACTACATTGCCAGCGAGAGAGGTGTAGCCACAGCTGTCTATGAGCAACTGGTAAAGCTAGATGACGAATACGAATACAACTGCTACCGGGCTTATGGTAATCCGGAAGCCATTTTTGGTGTCAAGCCAATCAAGGTTGCTCTGCTTCCTCAGGGTGCTTTTGACAATTATAGGGCTCAGCGGCAGGCTGAGGGCGCCGATTTGGCTCACTTGAAGCCGCCTCACATCAACCCGTCCGGATAGAGTGCTTTCATTGCTGGGGGCTAAGGTGAAGGCTGCGCCTGAAGAGGAGGCTGTGGTTGAGCCTGAAGTTGCGGCTAGACGGTAGCACTGGAATGCAGCCCAAAAAGTAAATAATTAAAAAGTGGGGAGAAATCGATGGTAATGTCACCGGTTATCGAGAGAGAGGCAATTAAATTCAAGGAGGATGGTGATTTAGTTCTTGAAGAATTGAAGTTCTGGCATGAGTTTAACGATTTACGCGCAGCAAAATTGGTCGTCCCTATCTTGAAGGTAGACTTTATGAAGATATAAAAAAGGGAGTCGGAGAGTTTTTGGGCTCGCCACAAGGATGCTGGTTCGATGCTGGATGTGGAAATCTACCGGCATCTAAATGGATTTTGGAAAAAGCGCAGGGGAATATACAAATTTGGGCTGGTGATATCGACATTGACGGAGCTAATGAAGTAATTGGACAAATTAAAGACAGCCATCTGATTACAATCGTACATACAGACCTCAGAGAAAGATGGCCATTCCCCAACGATTTCTTTGACGGTATCGTTGGAAACCATGTTTTTACATTTTTGACGAAATCCCAAAAAATGGGAGAGGAAGCATGGAGTGTTAAAAGAAGCTCTCCAGGAGGCTTACAGGGTTTTAAAGCCGGGAGGAATATTAATCTGGACTATGCCAAAGAAAAATGCCAATACGTTGTATGGATTGTTATACTGCCTGAAATACTTATTAGACCCTTCCCGGTGGCGGAAACATGGGCGCTCTCTCCTTTTGACTACGTTGAGGACAATGAAATATACTCGAGAAGTCGAACGGAAAGGCAAAAAGGGAATTTATACCCTTTTAGAAAAAGAGGAATGCGAGAGAATACTCCGTTCCATAGGTTTTACAGATTTAGAATGGAAGGGTATCTTTGCCAGACAATCCTGGCTAAGCAAAGCTAAGAAGCCAGCTTGATTATAGCTTGAAGACCTTGGTGGGCGGCTGCTTTAAACAGCCGCCTTTATTTTTCCACGCTAAATCCATATCTGGCCTCTTAATGGCGGGGTTACCAATAAGTTTGTAGCGGCGAGGCTAAAGCCTCGACATTATCATCAACATGTAGCCCCGAGGTTTTAACCTCGGGAACTCGACCCTAAAGGGTCGAGCCTACGTGTAGTGAGCCAGGGTCGCAGCTATATTAGGGATGGATTGTCGATAAACATTCTCCTTGTGGCCCCTCTTGACAACATTCAAAGCTAGGGACATAATTAGACAAACTAATAGGTACGAAGCTTAGAATGAATATCCAGATTTTGTTTTCTTTAGCTGCGGTCGTTGCTTATATCCCGCTACTTGTTATCCTCCTTTACAACCGCCCATGGCAGAGGCAGCATAGACTTTTTCTTTTGATGCTGATCCCCATTATCATGTGGAGTGTGAGCAATTTCTTATTCCGCAGTGATTTCTTAATGGAGTATAAACTTCTTTTGTTTAGAATCGGTTTGTGTTTTTTTGCGTGGGCAGCTGTGCAATTCCATTATTTTTTAGCTTCTTTCTATCAACCAAAAAGCTCTGGATTTCCCCTCGCCTATATCTTGATGGCAGCGATTATTGCCGTAACACTGCTGGGCTATTTTGCAGAGGGTGTTGCTTTTATTGATGATATACCTGTTCCTGTTTATGGCATCGCCTTTATCCCTGTGGCTCTTTCTCTGTGTGTTTTGTTCGGCAGAGATTTCTATCTTCTGTGGCGACAGTTCAAGGTTTTAACTGACCCGATAAGGCGTAATCAAATTCTTTATCTATTATTTGGTCTTTCACTCATGATTCTTTTTAGTTTTAGTGCTCTCACCGAATTAGGCAAAAAATATCCACTTGCTCATTTAGGCAGTGTGTTCAATGCTGCTATTTTGACTTATGCCGTTCTGAGACATCGTTTGTTGGACATGAGGATTGCTTTTCGCCGTGGGCTGGGGTGGTTGGGCTTGGTTTTTGTTGCCGTAGCTGCTTATGTGCTTTTGATGTTCTTAATTCATTTAGTGACAGCTTTTCAGCCAATCTCTGTTACTTTGGCGCTAAATGCAGTAGCAGCCGTGGCGGTAATTCTGCTTGGTTACTGGCTGCGAGATTTTTTTGTCAAGGGTGCGGACCGTTTTTTCTTTAAGGAAAGCTATGGCTACCGGCAAAAACTGAATGACTTTGTTAAGCACGGCTTGACCAGTGTTTCTGACCTGGAAGAACTCAGCGAACAACTGCTCCCATTGCTCACTAGGGGATTGTATTGTGAACGAGTATATCTATTACTTCCAGAAGCGGGGAACGGTGATTTCGCCATCCACTTTGCTGAACCGAAAGGGCGGCATGACCCGGTGATGAGAATGAGAAAGGATAATCCTGTTTTGGAATGGCTGAAGCGGGAAAATCAGCACTTACGTACGGAAATGCGTGGATATCAATCCTGAATTTCGTGGTATGTGGGCTGATGAAGAAGACGGGCTTAAGGCTTTCGGTGTAGAACTGTTATTCCCCTTAATAAGCCGGGGTAACCTGATTGGCATATTGGCACTAGGCAGAAGAAAGTCTGGCAGGTACTCGGTTGAGGATATCGATTTAGTAGAGAACATCACAACTCAGGTAGCAACAAGTCTGGAGAAGGAATATCTTCAGGAGCAGCTCAGAAAGCGGGAGCAAGAACTGGCTCTGATTAACCGGCTGGCAAACGTCATTACCTCCAGCTTGAACATACGAGATGTATACGGCGCCTTTATCGCTGAACTGAAGGAGGTGGTTGATGTGAACTGGGCGACGATTGCCCTGATAGAAGGTGACGAACTTCGTTTCGAGGTTTTATCCACGGAGGTGGGCTCAACCTGGCAGGCAGGGGAGAAGATACCGCTTAAAGGCACGGGTACTGAGTGGGTAGCCGATAACAAAAAAGCTCTGGTTGAGCCTGATCTGGCTAAAAACACGAGGTTTAATACCGGAGAAGAACACTTAAAGTGGGGGATTCGGTCAATCATTTATCTGCCACTGGTGGTGAAAAATGAGGCTATAGGCAGTCTAATCATCGCCAGTCGTCAGCCGAATGCTTATACTCCCGGCCAGGTTCGGCTTCTGGAACGCCTGGCTTCCCAGATTGCAGTGCCGGTTGAGAATAGCCGGCTTTATGCTAAAGCTGAGCAGAGGGCCCGTGTTGATGAGCTTACCAGCTTGTTTAACCGCCGCCACTTTGATGAAAGCGTGAAGTTGGAGATAGACCGCCATGCTCGCTATAGAAGTATGCTGTCTTTGATTCTTCTCGACCTCGATTTTTTCAAAGCCTACAATGACATGCAGGGGCATACGGCTGGTGATAAGATTCTGGATCTAATAGGGCAGTTGATAGTGAACGGTGCGATAAGGAATACTGACCTGGCTTTTCGCTATGGTGGTGATGAGTTTGCCATCATACTACCGCAGTCGGCGACTAATGATGCCTTTATTGTAGCTGAGAGAGTTCGGGGCAGGATTGCGGCTGAGATGAGCAAGAAGGATATCAAGATAAGCGCCAGCCTGGGCTTAGCTTCCTGGCCCAGCGACGGAGTGACATCGGACGAGCTGGTGAATGCGGCTGACAGGGCGCTTTATTATGCCAAAGAGACAGGAGGCAATCGGACTTGTGTTGCCTCCAAGATGCTGCCGTCTTTAACTGCGGCTGCCAGCACCAGAACTACAACCGAGAAAGAGGTTTTGAGCATCATCCATACCTTAGCGGCAACAATCGAAGCTAGAGACCCGTATACTTATGGCCATTCACGGAAGGTCAGCAGTTATGCTGTATCCCTGGCTGAGGCTATTGGTTTGCCCTCGGAAAAGGTGGCTGTGGTCAGCACTGCCGCTTTGCTTCATGATATCGGTAAGATAGGCATCCCCGATGAAGTGCTTAATAAGGTTGACAAGCTTGAGCCCGAAGCATGGGAATTGATTCACGCGCATCCCAAATTGTCGACAACTATAGTTGGCCACGTGGTCAGTTTAGTTTCCTGTCTGCCGGCTATTCTTCATCATCATGAGCGATGGGATGGCGGTGGCTATCCGGCCGGGCTAAAGGGCGAGGCTATCCCTGTTGAGGCTCGTGTCCTGGCTATAGCTGATGCCTTTGATGCCATGACGTCATCTCGACCGTATCGCAATAAGCTGTCCTATAAGAAAGTGCTGCAAGAGCTGAAACGTTGCTCCGGCAGCCAGTTTGACCCGAAGCTGGTTGACGCCTTTTTACCTATTGCTCTATCTGCGGCTCCAGAGGAGTCGGGGGTGGCTAAAGCCTCGGCGCTTCAGAAGAAGATTGGTAGTTCAGACACGGACAGACCTTTTAGGTCTACCCTACTTTTTAACCAGGGCGCATATGTTCCGAGAGAAAAACTTGAGCGGGAATCGGTAAGATTTCTCCGGGAATATACTGACGATTTCAAAGCCAGTCTGGGTCAATAAGCTGCGGAGTTCCGGATAGGAAAAGAGATAATAGTAGCGGTAATAAGTTTTCCTCCTTGATTTCCAGGGCATATTGACCTCTTTACCTTTTAACCAGAAACTCGGCTGCCATTTGTTCCACACAGTGATGAAAGCCTCACCTCCCGGCTTCAGAACACGCCTGAGTTCCCGGAAAGCCTTTTGTCTTTGCTTGTCCCCTCGGATATTGTGGTAAATGGCTACCGCTATGGCACAGTCGAAGGTGTTATCGGGATAAGGCAAAGAAGTGGCATCAGCCAATGTCAGCTTTACTTTTAAGTCGAACTTAGCTGCATACTTCTGTGCCAGTTTCAGCATTTGCGCGGAGAAGTCTACTCCCCACAGCTCAAAGTTGTTTTTGAAGGGCAGGAAGTCTGGTCCGTGAGCACAACCTACATTCAGGAGCTTGCCCTGGCGCCATCTGGTTGCCATCTCCTCCAGCTCTCTGGTGAAGCGGGACCAATGTCTGAATCGGTACCAGCTTTCGGCTATCTCATCGAAGACTTCTTTATTTGTTGACATGTTGTCGTTTTGGTAAACTTTTGATGTAGGTTATCTGTGTAGAGCGAGGCTTTAGCCTCGCTTAGCGACCTTAAAAGGTCGCTCCTACATGTGTAAGGAAACCATATAATGAAAAAAATTTCAAGGACTATATCCGGGGTGACGCCCGTGGCTGTCATGGGCAAGCCGATAGGCTGCCCCGGCGAATGCATTTATTGTCCCACCTTCCCTGATGCTCCCAAGAGCTATACGCCCGAATCGCCAGCGGTGCTCAGAGCTAAGCTGTGCAATTATGAGCCCAGAAGGCAGGTTGAGGAGAGATTGAGGATTCTTATGGACATGGGACATCCGGCTGACAAGGTAGAACTCATTGTCATGGGCGGAACTTTTCTAGCTTATCCCGAGGAGTATCAATACCAGTTCATAAAGGATTGCTATGATGGATTAAATGGCAGCGAATCCCCCACCTTGGAGGCAGCCAAACAGATGAATGAGACGGCTGAGCATAGGTGTGTGGGGCTGTGCATTGAAACCAGACCTGACTGGTGCCGGGAGGAGGAAGTCAAGAGAATGCTTGAGTTCGGCACCACGCGTGTCGAGCTGGGTGTGCAGACACTGGACGATGACATCTATCGGTTAGTTAAACGTGGGCATAATGTAGCGGAGGTAGTCAGGGCTACTAAATTACTAAAAGATTATGGTTTCAAGGTTTATTATCACTGGATGCCGGGACTGCCTGGTTCAAACCCGGAGCATGACCTGGAGCTGTCTCGGCAGCTTTTTGATGATGACAATTTCAGGCCTGACGGGCTCAAACTTTATCCGACGCTGGTTATTGCCGGCACCGAGCTTGAAAAATGGTACGAAGATGACCGCTATCAGCCTTATCCGATGGATGAGTTGGTAGATTTGATGATAGGCATTAAAACCAATGTCCCCGGCTATGTCAGAATTCCACGGGTAATGCGTGATATGCCCAGCAAATTCATAGTGGCTGGCTGTAAAGATTTAGCTTTGAGGAGTGCCCTGAAGAAGCGGATGGAAGAGATTGGCGTTGGGTGTAAATGTATCCGCTGCCGTGAATACGGGCATCGTCTGAGGGATGGCTGGAAAATCGGCGAGCCACGGTTAAAAAGATTGGATTACGATGCATCAGGAGGGAAGGAGGTGTTTCTTTCCTTCGAGGATGAGGGGGAGACTATATTTGGCCTGCTCCGTATGAGGGTCGGTTCTGTGGCAGTTGGCAATGGAGATTTAGCTATGGTCAGGGAGTTGCATGTCTTCGGCTCAGAGGTTCCTCTGGGGGAGAAGTGTGCTGGGGCAGCTCAGCATAGAGGGCTAGGCTTGGAGTTGCTCAAGGAGGCTGAACGAATTGCCCGAGACGAATTTCAAGCGTCAAAGATAGCTATCATCAGCGGCGTAGGTGCCAGAGAATATTTCCGCTCCGAATGTGGCTATGAGTTAGATGGCGCCTACATGGTTAAGGGGTTAGTTGAGTAACCTCGACCATGTGATAAGAAATCACAAATACTAAACCTCAAATCCCAAACTATTATTTAAATTCAAATTTTCTAAACTAGGAACATCTGTGTTTTGAACATTAGTATTTGTGGTTTTGAATTTGTTTAGAGTTTAGAAATTTGAAATTAGGATTTCTGCTGCCTTCGAAGGGTCGTAGCTACCGATAATGTGTCTGTCATTCTGAGCGAAGCGAAGAATCCCAAAGCAATAGAGATTCTTCGGTCGCTCTGCTGCCTCAGAATGACGAGCTCGCCTAAGATGACTTATATAAATGGCAGGACACGAAGTGGCCTTTTGATAATTCAGCGAGCTCCGGTTCTACTTGACTACAGATTGGCAGTACCCGATGGCATCTGGGGTGGAAGTGACAGCCGGATGGCGGGTTTAGTGGTGAAGGGACATCACCGCGCAGCAGTATTCTGTCTTTGTCTTTATGCTTAAAGCTGGGGACTGCCGACAGTAGAGCTTCGGTATAAGGATGTAGAGGATTTTCAAAGAGTTCCTTCTTATTGGACAGCTCAACGATTTTTCCTAAATACATTATGGCTACTCTGTGTGCCATATGCCTTATCACTGATAAATCGTGGGCGATGAATAAATAAGCCAGCCCGAACTTCTCTTGAATATCCATCATCAGATTTAGAATCTGAGCCTGTATGGATACATCGAGAGCGCTCACCGGTTCATCGGCAATGATAAGTCGCGGATTCATGGCTAAGGCACGGGCGATGCCGATACGCTGTTTTTGACCGCCGCTAAACTCATGTGGATACAGGTTAGCCTGTCCGGCTTCCAACCCAACTTGTTCCATTAACTCAGCTACCCTATGGCTTCGTTTCTTTTCGTCGCCGATATTGTGGATAATCAAGGGTTCACCAATGGAGTCGCCGACAGTCATTCTGGGGTCGAGAGAGGCATCAGGGTCCTGAAATATTAATTGAATTTCCCTTCTTAATTCTCTAAGTCCTTTTTTGTCGAGCCCGGTAACATCAGTACCCCGGTACAGGATTTTACCGCTGGTTGGTTCCTCCAGCCTGGGGATTGTTTTGCCCAAAGTTGACTTGCCGCATCCTGATTCTCCCACTAAGCCGATGATTTCTCCTTCACTTATGTCGAAAGTAACCCCATCTACAGCTTTTATATCTCCAACATGACGGGAAAATATGCCGGCAGTCACCGGATAATACTTTTTGAGGTCTCTTATTTGTAACAACTTATGATTTACTTTATGTTTCATGTGTATAAATGACAGCTTACGGTATGCCCCTTTGAGATTGTAGTTTTTAGTGGCTCTTGTTGGCTACATATTTTCATTGCCCTGGGACATCTGGGATGGAAAGTGCAACCTTGAGGCATTTCCAGAGGGTTGGGTGTTGTTCCGGGAATCGATGTCAGCCTGCCCGTGGATTTGGAGGTATCAGGCAAACAGTCAATTAATCCGATAGTATAAGGATGCTTTGGGTTGCCAATTATTTCAGAGACCGGTGCCGTCTCGACGTCTTTTCCACCGTACATGACCACGGCACGGTCTCCTATTTCAGCCACCACGGCCAAGTCGTGCGTTATGAAAATTGTGGACATTTGTCTCTTTGCCTTTAACTCGCGAAATATGTCCAGAATTTGGGCCTTTATGGTCACATCTACGGCGGTGGTTGGTTCATCAGCTATGAGAATTTGGGGGTCACAGGACAAGCTCATGGCTATTAGTACTCTTTGTTTCATACCGCCTGATAGCTGGTGTGGGTAGTAACTCATCACTCTCTCTGCTGAGGGTATGCCCATTTCGCTGAGCAACGTTCATAGCCCTGTCTCTAGTGCGGTTAGAATCCAGCGGCAGATGAAGCTTTATTTGCTCTGTTATCTGGTCACCTATGGTTAATACCGGATTCAAAGCCGATTGTGCTTCCTGGAATACTATAGCGATATCTTTACCTCTGATTTGTCTCATTTGCTTTGAGGAACATTTAGTTAGGTTCAGGCTATCGTAGCTTATTTGACCATCGACTATTTTCCCGGGCGGACTATCAAATAGGCGTAGAATGGACAGTGCCGTCACTGTCTTGCCGCAGCCAGATTCGCCAACGAGGCAGAGACATTCACCGCGCCTGAGTTCGAATTCAACTCCATCAACCGCCTTGACTACGCCCCGGCGGGTGAAAAAGTAAGTCTTTAGTTCGCTAACCTTGAGTATCACATTATCCATTGGCATGTCTATATGTTGCTTTTGGGGTCGAAAGCATCTCTCAGCCCATCACCCAAAAAGTTAAAAGCAAGAACTGTTAGGAATAGCATGATTCCCGGTTCTACGGCTACCCACCAGGCGGTGTTCAATGTGTGTTGTCCGGATTCCAGGATTATTCCCCAGCTAGGTACGGTGGGGTCGCCCAAGCCGATAAAGCTCAAAGCGGCTTCAGCTAGAATTACTCCCGGGATAGATAAGGTGGCTATGATTATAATCAGACTGATGACATTGGGTATAAGGTGGCGGAAGATGACCCTGTTATCACTGGCGCCTAAGGCTTTAGCGGCAACGACAAACTCTCGAGTCCTTAGCGATAGAGATTCGCTTCTAATCAGCCTGGCAGTACCTGTCCAGCCGGTCAGTCCTATTGCCAGTACTATAAAAGCCAGACTTGGACCAAAGATGAAGACTATTAGAACCAGCAACAGGAAGAAAGGAAAGGTCATCATGACATCGGTGAATCTCATTAAAGCGTTGTCTACCCAGCCACCAAGGTAGGCTGACAGGACGCCGATAATCGTTCCCAGGATTATGGCTATACCGGTGGCGATGAGGCCAACCAGTAAAGATACTCTGGCTCCGGAGACTATCATTGCCAGCATGTCGCGGCCTTTGCTATCCGTGCCCAGCGGATGTTTCCACGTTCCGGGGATTTCATTTGTAATAAATTTATCGCTTTCTATGTTGTATATCGAATGTTGGGTCGTGAAACCCACAGGCGGTATCTCTTTTTCTTCGAAATTGACCGCTGTCGGGTCTGCGGTGAAAAAGGGGCCAATTACGGCTAACGCAACCAAGAAAATTATGAAAGCCAGGCCAAAGACAGCCAGCTTGTTCCGTTGTGTCCTTTGCCAGTAGTAGTTGATAAGCCGCGTGCTATTGGACACGCGTCGGCTAATTCTCCTGACTATATCTCGTAACGTTTCAGCCATATCTTATCCTCGGGTCAAGATAAGTATAACTGATGTCAGTGGCCAGGTTGACCAGTAGCACCATAAATGTTCCGATAAGAGTAACAGCCACTACCACGGGATAGTCATTGGCAAAGATGGCGTTGAATGATATTTGCCCAAGTCCGGGAATGCCGAAGATAATCTCAGTGAGATAGGCACCACCGAAAACGATGCTGCCTAAATCGAACATAATTATGGTAACGAGAGGTAGTAGCGCGTTCCTGAAGACATGTTTACCGATGACAGTCCGCTCGGGCAGGCCTTTGGCTCGAGCGGTAGTGACAAATGCTTTCCTCAAGTTATCCAGCATAGCCGACCTGGTATATCTAACATAGCCGGCTAACATTCCTGTGCCCAAGGTTATGACGGGCAGCACCAACGCTTTCAGATTATCCAGCGAAAATAGAGGTAAAGTGGTGTCATAGTAAGTCTTGAATAATCCTAATTTCACTGAAAAAACCAGGATAAGCATGATGCCGAGCCAGAAGTTTGGTATCGATATACCAATGAAAGAGAGAAAGGTGAAGGCATAATCTGTCTTGGTATATTGCTTAACTGCCGAGTAGATACCGATTAGCATGCCGAGGAAAGCAGCAAATAGACTGCTTAACAGTATGAGTTGAAAGGAGTAAATCCAGTGAGTTTTGATTAGCTCAATTACGGGCATTGAGGTGCTGAAAGACCAGCCCCAATTCCCTCGGAACAGGTTGCCCATATAGTCTAAAGTATTGCACGTAGATGGGCTTATCCAGCCCATACCGCGCCTCAATGGCAGCTGTTACCTGTGCTGGGTCTCGTCCTCTGGCAGCTATATTGGCAAGATATTTGTCGGCTGGCGAACTGGGGCCAACCCTGACTAGAATAAAGGTGATAGTTAGTATGCCCCAGGCGATAATTACCGAGTATATGAGCCTTTTGATGATGTAATCTCTGAGCCAACTTTTCCCCATGATTGTAGAATACCGGAGGATGGTGCTAATCAGGAAATGTTCTCTACTTTTAGGCTAAACCTCATTTTACAGGTTCAAAATACCACATGTAGTAGTTATAACCCATATTTATGCCAGGTTCTATTCCCATGACATTTTTCTGGAAACCGACGTTGGCTCGGTGGAAAACCAGAAAATCTACGGGCTGTTCTTCTGACAGCACTCGGGACAGTTCGGCATAGATTTGCTGCCTCGCATTCTTTGTCCAGTGCCTCTTTTGACCTGGCACGATTGAATAGTTCATCCACTTCAGGGTTTGAGTAGCCAAAGAAGTTAAGGCCGCCTTTGGTGGTAAAGAAAACATGACTTCCGGACGGAGCCAGCAAATCGGTACTGAACCCCATTAAAATTAAGTCCCATGATTCCTGGCTGACTGCCTCAGGGCCGTTATTGTATGCCGGTTCCTGCTTTGAGCCTGGGACTGTGTTCATTACGTACTGTCTTAGAAGAGTTGCCCAGGGCACCAGCTTGATTTCGGTTTCTATTCCCAGCTCCAACAGGTCCTTGCGTATCGAAAAAGCCATATCCTCAGCTGGTTTGCTACCTGTGTTGACTGCAAGAATCAAGTGAAGTGGGGTGCCTTCCTTGTTAGTAACTTTTATAGTGCCATTATTCTCTTTAATTCCATAGCCTTCCTGATAAAGAAGTTCAGCGGCCTTCTGTTTATCGTATAGAGGTACAACTCCGTATTTAGCTAACGCCCTCATCCGTATACCACGGAGAGGTTGCCGGGATAAAGCTATAAGCCGGCTCAGCAAAGCCGAGTAGAATTGCCTGACTAATCGTTTGCTTACTTATTGCCATTGACAGGGCTTGTCTCACCGTTTTATCCTTTAGCCCCTCCCAACCGTTAGCCCGCTGGTTATAAGCCAGCAGTGTATAGCCCGCTAGTGGGAATAGTATATACCTTAATATTTGGCATAGACCTGAACCTATTTACCTCGGCTGGCTCAATTCCGCTTTCAGTTATGTCTCCTGCTTCCAGAGCTGCTTGCATTGTGGCCGAGGTGCTGAAAAGCTTGATGATATACTGTCCAAAATATGGAGCGCCGACGTCTTTGCCCAGATAATAGTCAGGATTTCGCTCCACTACAAATCTATCATTCCTGATCCACTCTTTAAAGCGATAAGGCCCCAGGTTACCCGTATAAGTCAAGTTGTTAAACTCCGGTGCCTGCGTGAAAGCTTCAACGTTACCTTCATAATTCATGGCTATATACTTGGGGTAAGGTGTCAGGTTATAAATGGTGTAGATAAATTCAGGATAAACTGTCTGGCGAGTTATAGTAAAGGTCGTATCATTTACTACTTGCGGTGTAACGAAGACGGTTTTACCGTCCACCTCTTCTTGCCAATCGCTCTTGTAGGGATAGTTAAGCCAATCCGAGAACATAAGATTTTTCAAGGTATATACATAATCCTCAGCAGTAACCGGCGAGCCGTTGCTCCATTTGAGGTCATCTCTGATAGTTACCGTGTAAACCAGGCCGTCCGGTGATACCTCTATATCCTTAGCTAAACAACGCAGTTGGATATTCAACTGATTATCGTAAGTAGCTAACGAGTCTACAGTATGCCCGGCATAGCTGAAAGAACTAGCATCGGCTGCCAAAATCCAGTTTAATGTCTCGGCATCACCTCCTGATTCTCCGTCTATAAAGTCACTCTGGTGCTAACTGTGGTGCCTTTAGCACAACCTGCCGTCAAGGTAATCAATACCAGTGTTAGTGCTAAAAAGATTCCGAATTTTCTCATATATTTACCTTTCTCGATTTTAATGGCTTATTTCGACTATTGTCGGCTCGTCTGTTTCGTTTGCTGCTTTATTGTCTTGCCGGACTTGAAACGGTTAAGGTTCAGAAAACCTTTGTTTGACATAAGATGTTTATTCCCTAAATGAAGCTCGCCTTTAGTTGAAGGATGACTTCGTCAATGCTGTCCGGAGCTTCTGAAGTAATACGCTTGATGGCTTCATCGACCTTCTGATATTTATGTGTGTCGTAAAGGTCGTCTAGTTTCTCATAATAGCCGGCTCTTCTTCCCAGCCTGAAATTAAGCCTTTCCTGGGTCGATAAGGTTAGGTATCTGTTTATTGTAGCCAGGCAGGCTGATTTTGCCTCCGGAAATTTACCTTCTACTTCAGGCAGGAGGTTCAATATATGGTCACTCTTGAGCTCGCTGGTAACGTCGAGCTTTTCGATAAGTTTGCCAATCTCTTCCACTACTTCATCTTCCGTTTGGATTTCAAAATCGCCGGCTTCTACCTTTGACCACAGAGGGATGCCCTGGCGGATATGCAAGGTGCGTAACCTGATATAGTCCGGGTCAATTTCGTTAAGGACGGTAGCTGTGCCGATAACGTGGTCTGATGACATTTTCCTGCCACCAAGTCCGGGCATTACGTATTCGCATAACGATATACCGGCTTGTTTCACCTTTTTGCCCCCGGCTATATGCTCCTCAGCTGTAACTCCTTTTTCTACGTAACTAAGCACCAGGTTAGAGCCGCTTTCCATTCCGATATGCAATCGGGAAAGTCCGGCATCTTTAAGCTCTTTCAATTCCTCCAGTGATTTTTTGGAGGCAGTTTTTGAACGTGCGTAAGAGGTTATCCGGTTCAGTTCCGGGAAATTTTGTTTCAATGAGGAAACTACTCTGACTAAGTCGGGTGTCCTCATTATAAGCGTGTTAGCGTCCTGAAGAAAAGCAGATGTACCACCTGCCCAGAGCCAGAGAGCTACGTTGCAGATGCTGGCATTATATTGATAGCTGCTGTAAATTGTTCCTGCCACATTTCTGAGTTGATCACCATAGCCCATTTTCCAGGCGAGCTCTTTTATTTCATCGGCGATAGCTTTCGCTGATTCTATATCCTTGACCACATCCTCAGCCGGTCTTAGCTCGAACTTCTGTCCCTTGTAAACCGGACAGAATTGGCATCGGTTCCATGGGCAGTTTCTGGTGGCTCTTATCAGTAATGAATACGCTTCGCTGGGCGGCCTTATTGGGCCCAGTTCAAAGGAATAGTCAGCTAATTTCTTCGCGTCAATGCCATAATTCACGTTCATGACATTTATTTGAGTTTAATTTTAAACTTTATAGGGCGTAATTTGCAATAATAGACTTGCCATCTATCGAAGTGCTAACATTCTGGGAAAGTAACGAACTGGAAGTACATTACCTGAAGTTTTGGATAAATAGTAGATATGGTTAATCCTGGCGATGTTAAGGTAGTCTCTTTCGATGTCGAAGGCACGCTGGTAACGCCAGATTTTAGCTATGCTGTCTGGTTTGAAGCTATCCCTCAACGATATGCTGAGAAGAATGGTATTAATCTCGAGCAAGCCAGGAAAGCGGTTGAGGAGGAATATCGTAAGGTCGGTGACCAGAGACTGGAATGGTATGATGTCCGATATTGGTTCGACAAGCTTGGTTTGGGTACGCCTGTCCCGGTAATGCAGAGATGTGAGAGTCAAGTATGCTACTATCCGGAAGTCAAAGAAGTGCTGGCGTCTTTAAGTGAAAAGTACAAACTGGTTGTAGCCTCTGGGTCAACGCGAGATTTTCTGCGGCATCTTCTTCAAGACATCGAGCCTTATTTTTCGGAGATTTATTCCTCGATTACAGATTACAGGCAGTTGAAGACATCCGAGTTTTACTTAAAAATGTGTCAGGCAATGCGGGTTGAGCCTGAGCAGGTAGTTCATATTGGCGATAACTGGCAATTCGATTTTGTCGCTCCGAGCGAAATAGGTATCCAGGCATTCTATCTTGATAGAAAACAGCAAACCAATCACCAAAACTCCGTGGCAAGCCTGCTACAGTTGAAGGTTTGTTTGATAGATTGATTAAAGGTTCTTCTTTCGCAAGACTGCTGTCAGACAATAGAACAAACGCGGTCTGCCAAAATCAGCTATCACAGCCTTTTTATTTTAACTTTAGAAAGTAGTCTTTCTACGTCCTCTCGACGGCAGAGCTCAGTGCCCGGTGTTAATGTGGCGGCTGTTCCTGCGGCCACTGCCCAGCGACAGGCCTCGTCTATGCCGAGTCCCTCGTTTAGTTTTAAGACCAGCCCGGCAATAGTCGAGTCGCCAGCGCCTACAGTGCTACGGACCTCTACCTGGGGTGGTATTGCCTTTAGAACCTTTTCCCCGTTGGCGGCTATAAGCCCTTCTTTACCGCGGGAGATTACTGCGACTTCGATGCCTCTATCGACTAGGAGCTTCAGCGCCTTAACAATTGCTGTTTCGCTTCTCAGATGTTTTCCGAGCAACTCTTCGGCTTCATGTACATTTGGTTTGATGACATTTGGTTTAGCCTTTATTCCCTCTTTTAGCCATTTATTATCCGAATCGAGCACAGTTTTTATACCGTTATTTTTAGCCGCCTCTATTAGTTGACGGTATATATCAGCAGGTACTGCAGGAGGGACACTACCAGCGAAGACCAGAAAGTCAGGTTTCGGGCTGATATGTTTTACTTTCTGTACCAATTTTTGCAGTTCGTGTCTCATGATATGCGGTCCCGGAGCGTCGATTCTGGTTTGGTGGCAAGTTGCTAAATCAGCGATTATGAAGTTGCTCCTAATTTCCCCCTTGATTGGAGTGAAGTCAAAGGGGACACCCTGTTGTTGAAGAAGATGCTTTAATGTTTCGCCGTCAATGCCGCCGATAAAACCATAAGCAACCGTTTCACCGCCGAGCTCGTGAATGACTCTGGAAACGTTGATTCCTTTGCCACCGGGGTCTCGACGCAAGCTGGTCCAACGATTGGCTTCGTCCATAACCAGTTCCTCAACGGTAACTGTTCTATCTAGGCTCGGATTTAAAGTAACTGTGGCAATCATTAAACTCGTTCCACTTTCAGTAGATTGGTGCTGCCGGAAATGCCTATGGGTACGCCTCCGGTAATAACAACCAAATCGCCATCTTGAGCCAACCCAGTTCTTTTAGCTACTCTGGCTCCTCGGGCAAATAATGCGGTTATTTTTGAGGGCTCGGGAATTTGAAAGGCGCGTACTCCCCAGGATATTGACAACTGTCTCCGTGTTTCATTACTTGGAGTTATGGCAAGAATCGGTACCCCCGGGCGATACTTAGCGACACGTCGCGCAGTGCTTCCTGATGAAGTGAAGGCAATGATAGCTGCGGCACCCAGTTGATGTGCAGCGTGGCAGGCAGCGTAACTGATGGCATCGTCTGTTTGAGGTTGAAGGTCTTTGCCTTTATTGAACAGAATCTCTTCGTAGGGTAATGACGCCTCTGCTTCAAGAGCAATCTGCGCCATCATAGATACAGTTTCTACCGGATAGTTACCGATAGCGGTTTCTTCTGACAGCATTAGGGCGTCGGCACCATCAAAGATGGCGTTTGCCACATCTGTAACCTCAGCGCGGGTAGGACGCAGTGCATGTACCATCGACTCCAGCATTTGAGTGGCTACAATGACGGGCTTCCCCAGGCGGTTGCACTTCTGGATTATTTCCTTCTGAACTATGGGCACACGTTGTATAGGAATCTCGATGCCGAGGTCGCCACGGGCAACCATAGCGCCATCAGCTGCCTCCAGTATTTCATCGAGATTATCCAAAGCTTCGCGCCTCTCGATTTTGGCAATGAGCGCCGGGGCTCTTTTTCTTTTTCTGGATGAAGTTCCTCACCTTAAGTACATCATTAGCTTCTCTAATGAAAGACAAGGCTACTAAGTCTACATTATGTTTTAAACCAAAAAGGAGGTGCGCCCAATCTTCTTCAGTGATTGTGGAAGCGTCCCAGGTCATGCCCGGAATATTGACACCCTTATCCTCACCCAGACTGCCGCCCGTTATTACCTGGCAGTTGACCTCCATATTTCCAGTAGATGTTACTTTTAGCTCTATGGCACCATCATCGAGGAATATCATGTCGCCGGGCTTTACAAGGCTTGGCAACTCCGGCAAACCTACAGATACTTTATGCTCATCTCCCAAAATTTCTCTCGTGGTCAGAATGAAATCAGTGTCCGCTTTAAGTTCAGCGGTGCCCCTTTTTAGCTTCCCGGTTCTGTTTTTCGGTCCGGGCAGGTCTTGCATTATGGCTAGCGGCAGGTTAGCTTGTTTTGCTGCTTGTCGGAGGGTTTTAATATAGCTAGTGTGTTCCTTATGAGTTCCATGTGAGAAGTTAATTCTGGCGACATCCATACCAGTTTTGAGTAGCTCTTTTATTACTGAAGCCGAGCTGGTGCTCGGACCTATAGTGCAGACTATTTTTGTCCTGCGATATGGGGTGCTTGCAATATATAACAGGCATTCTGCTTATCTCAATAATTTACGTACCAATTTTCCGGGACGGTAGCCAATTCATGAGCCTTAATGCCAAGTTTACGATACCAGGGTACTGCATATTTTGCGGCTATATCGGCCAGTTCTTTTAACCTATCAACCACAGTTGTTGACAGGAATTTCAGGCGGTCCTTTTTGTCCGTAAAATGTACAATTTCTTGCCAGATAGCCCGACCGCCGAGGAATCCCGAAGCACCTGCACTGCAGGCAATTTCCACTTCTTTTCGAAATGTTTCGTATTCAACGCCAGCGCTTAGGATAACCCAGGGTACCGGTGAAGCCTCGTCCAACTGTCGACAATATTGAAGAAGTTTTGCCCTGTCTCGCTTCATATTTCAGGTCGGCAGGGAATTCTGACTTAAGTACGTCAATCGGTAAAGAGGCGATTTGGCGGGCAGTTTCAATTACCAAGCCTGGTTTCCGAGCCGCTAATTTAGATATTTCCGTCATTCTCACCCTTGATAGGATAGGTCTGGGTCTCAACCAGGAAAGGAACGTCATATTTCAGGCATTCTTCTGCAACCATCTGTATTGTTTTTAACTGTTTATTGGCTACCTCGTTCAGATCGGGTCGATAATAGACCAGAAGTTTAACTGCTGAGGCACCCATGCGTCTAATTTTTTCCACACTCCAGTTATTGAGCAAGGCGGTTATTCGCCCCAGTTGAGTGCTTTCGTAGCCGGTAGCTTCGATGCTGACCAGCAATCCGGTGTGCCCGGGGAGGACTCCTCTAGAGATGCACTGGGCAGCGCCATAATTAGGGTCTAATAAGACAGCACTACTATAGGGGGCCAAAGCAGCGCATAATTCCAGCTTATATTCAACAAGTTCCTGATAATCAACTTCGTCATCAAGTTGTTCCTTTTCAATCATAGCCTTGAGAGAACCTCTGTGGTCCATGGCGCACATTATAAAGATTCCCTCAGGCGTAGAAATCTGCTGCAAGCCCCTGATTTTGCCGATGCCCAATTCAGCCATTCTGTTCCATTCCAATATGTGACTTCCCGATATAAGAATATACCCTTTTACTTTATGCATATCAAGTTTAATTAGGATAGAGTTTATACGAAGTTGTAACGAAGTTCGGATATCGCTGAGTCTTGCGTAGATTCAACGAATCGGGCATAATTACGTCCAGATTGCGTTTGGCAGGAGAGGAAAACATGGAAAAGAAAGAATCCAGGCCTTTACCCCATGAATTGGAGAGGATGCCTTCCAAAGAGAGACAAAAGCATTTAGAAGAGAGGATGAGGGAAATAATTGCTTATGCCTATGAAAAGGCGCCAGCGGTGAAGGAGCGGTTCGACAATGCTGGAGTGAAGCCTGCCGATATTCGCACTGTTAAGGATTTGGAAAAGATACCGATGTTAAGGAAGGATGACCTGATTGCTCTGCAAAAGGCAGATCCTCCGTTTGGTGGCTATCTTGCTGTGCCATTGGACAGTCTGGAGAGGATATATCAATCACCAGGCCCTATCTATGACCCGCAACGAAAGAGAGGTTTTGGAATGGGTGGTGGGATGGGACCGGACTTTGGCAAGGGACAGATAGTAATGAATACATGGTCATATCATGTAACGCCTGCTGGTCTTGGAGTTGACCAGTTGCTCAGGAGTATGGGGTTTACCGTTGTTCCCATGGGTACCGGGAATACTGAGCTTCAAGTACAGATTATGCACGACCTCAAAGTACATGGTTTCGTTGGCACTCCCAGCTTTCTGAAGATAATTATCGATAAAGCTGAGGAGATGGGCTATGATTTTAAGAAGGACTTTAACTTAAAGTGGGCTATGGTTGGTGGCGAGATGGGTGGTGAGGCGCTGCGGAAATTGTTCCAGGAGAAATATGGTATTTTATGTATGGGCGGAGATACTTATGCTACGGCTGACGTGGGCACCGTAGCTACGGGGTGCGAAAAGCAGTCTGGCATGCACATTACTGCGGATGCCATAGTTGAGATAGTAGACCCAGCGACGGGGAAGCAGCTTGAGCCTGGCGAGGATTGGTGAGATAGTAGTTACGCCCTTCGACGAAGTTTATCCCTTGATACGGTTTGGCACAGGTGACTTATCGATGATGGTGGACGAGCCCTGTGGCTGTGGGAGGACAACCCCCAGGTTACCGAAGATTATGGGAAGGTCTGGTGAGGCTGTCAGGGTGAGGGGGATGTTTGTTCATCCCAAGCAGACGGATGAAACGATTGCCAGATTTCCTGAGATTCGGCGTTATCAGCTAGTGGTGACTCGTCCCCAGAACAGGGATGAGATGGTTCTTAAGGTTGAGCTTGCTGATGACGCTGTTGATAAGGAAAAGCTGAAGAGCTGCTCTGGATAAGAGTTTTAGGGATACATGTAAAGTCAGGTTCGATCGTGTGGAGTTTCGTTGCCAAGGGCATTATTCCTGAAGATGCCAAACAGATTGTAGATGAGAGGACATATTAGGGGAACTGCAATTTATTAAACTTATTTTCATCAGTTAAGGAGATATTAGCCATGAAAGATAAAAAATCTTTGCCTCCGTTTGAGGTAATGGAGAAAATGTCACGTGGGGAGAGGCAGAAGGTTTTAGATGAACAGCTGAAGTGGCTGGTTGCTTATGCTTATGAAAAAGCTCCGGCAACCAAAGAAAGGTTTGATAAGGCAGGTATTGTGCCATCAAAAGTGTCCGGCATTAAGGATTTAGAAAATTTGCCTTTGCTGAGAAAAGATGACGTTGGTGGATTTATACAAAGCCAATCCTCCTCTTGGCGGATTGGTTACTGTGCCTATTACTGAGTTGGAAAGGGTTTATGTTTCCCCCGGGCCCATTTATGACCCGCATCATTCAAGTGAGACTTTCTGGCAGAGGCATGTCTACGTGGTTAAATCTGTGGGATTTCACACAGGGAGACATTGTTGTCAATAGCTGGATGTATAATCTTGTTCCGGCTGGGCTGATGATTGACGAGACATTAAGGCGGGCTGGAGTTACGGTTATACCCATGGGCGTGGGAAATACTGAGCTTCAAGTCCAGGTTATGCATCAGCTTAAAGTTACCGGATTTATTGGCACTACAAGCTTCTTTATGAATATCATCAATAAGGCTGAGGAGATGGGCTTTGATATACGCAAGGATTTTAATCTCAGGCTAGCTGTCATAGGTGGTGAGATGGGTGGTGGCCCAATCAGGAAAATGGTTGAAGAAAAGTATGGCATTGCTACCGGGGATATGTATGGGACAGCTGATGTTGGCCTGTTAGCCTTTGAGTGCAGTGCTAAGAATGGCATGCATATTGCCGAGGGTGTAATACTGGAGATGATTAGTTACGAGACTGGAAAGCAGGTTGAGCCTGGTGAAGTAGGCGAAATAGTGGTGACTCCGATTGATGAGACCTATCCATTGATACGCTTCGGCACTGGAGACCTTGCCGGTTTGATTGATGAGCCTTGCCCTTGTGGTCGGACTTCTTTTCGGATAACACGCCTTTTGGGCAGGGTCGGTGATGCTGTTAGAACCAGAGGCATGTTTATTCATCCACGGCAGCTTGAGCCAGCAATGGCGAAGTTCCCACAGGTTGCCCAGTATCAGGCGGTGGTGACCAGACCCGGCCATCGGGACGAGTTGACGCTCAAAGTAGAGCTTAAGACCGAAGAGGGAATTGATAAGGAGAAACTGTCAAACGATTTAAACCAGATGGTGAGTGAGGCATTAAGAATTAAGGTTGACCGGGTTGAATTTGTAGCCAAAGGGGTGATTCCCGAATGGCATAAGCTGATAGTTGACGAGCGAGTATATTAGGCTGAGCTTACTCTCCTCTTAGCCCTCTATCCAGGGGAAAACATCTTCTAGTATTGTCTCGGGGTTTTGATCCCGAACAACAAATATTAAATACCTTCCAGCCGTATTCGTCTTTCTTGACTTCGAATTGTGGTAAAATAAGACACGATTTTATCTATTTGGTGACATAGAAAATGTCGATGCCGTTAGTGAGTGAGGAAAAGAAGTCAAATTTGAACTCGATTTCTTGTGGTAAGCTGACCTGGATTTACATTGAGAAGCCAACCAAGCAAGATGTGGAGTATTTGGCTCAGAACTTCAACTTTCATCTCCTCAATCTCGACGATGTCTTAAGCCGGGTGCAACGTCCCAAAATCGATGAGTATCCAGACCACCTTTTCATCGTGCTTCATTTTCCTGTGTACAACAAGGAAAATCGGGTCACCACACCCAGTGAGGTAGATATATTTATAGGCGAAAGTTATATAGTCACTGTTCATAAGTCCGGTGATTTGAAACCGCTGGCTAAATTTTTTAATGAGTGCCATGTTGACGAGGGAATATGTAACGCTTATATGAGTCGCAGTTCGGGCTTTCTCCTCTACCATATACTGGATAGGCTGGTTAATTACTGCTTTCCGATTCTTGACAAGGTGGTAGATAACGCTGAGAAGTTGGAAGACCTCATTTTTGCCAGGCCAGTTCCAGAGACGGTCCATGAAATCATGCTGATCCGACGAGACCTAATCTCGTTCCGTCGTGTTATCCACCCTCAAATCAGTGTGGTTGAGGCATTGGAGACGAGAGGAATATCCTTTCTTGAAAGAGGACCAGGATATCTATTTTGGCGATATTGCTGACCATATCCGTAAGATTTGGGATGGTCTGGAGGACTGCAAAGAGGTGGTAGATGGGTTGGCAGACACCAGCAACTGGCTGACCTCACATCGGATCCAGGAGGTAATGCGGGTGCTGACCATTGTCATGGCGATTATGACGCCGCCTATGCTACATTGCCAGTATTTATGGTATGAATGTACATTTACCCGGTGGGCTATCGAGTGCGACAGAGATCAGTTTTTGGACTTTTTGGATAATACTACTGATCATGTTAGGTATTGCCGCGGCTATGCTCTGGTTCTTCCGCCGTAGACATTGGATTTAGGGTTGACTTGGGTGCAAAGGCTTTCACCATGACCGTCTCTCATAGATTCGTGGTAGTGGCAGCTCTCTTTGTCACCTG
This sequence comes from uncultured Chloroflexia bacterium, assembly GCA_963726215.1. GTDB lineage: Bacteria > Chloroflexota > Dehalococcoidia > GIF9 > UBA5629 > 9FT-COMBO-48-23. The sequence continues at coordinate 20,080 of CAVSBU010000015.1, read as the reverse complement.
TCTGATTACGTCCAATATCATAATTGCTAAGCAGATAAGCATTGGCAGTATAGTTCTACCGGCGGCGATAATAATTTTCCCTCTGAGCTATATCATCGGTGATGTTCTTACCGAGGTTTATGGTTACCAGCAAGCACGGCGTGTAATCTGGCTTGGCTTTTTATGTAATTTAATCGCAGTACTGGCTATCTGGATAGGCAAGATACTGCCTCCGGCGCCGGTTTTCGAGGCGCAAAATGCTTATGACCGTATTCTAGGTAGCACTCCTCGCTTCTTATTAGCTTCTTTTGCCGCTTATCTCGCCGGTGAATTTACCAATTCCGTTGTCCTGGCCAAGATGAAGATAATGACCAAAGGCCGGTGGCTGTGGACGAGGACTATCGGCTCCACTTTAGTAGGGCAGGGCGTCGATACTGTGGTTGTCCTGGCCATAGCCTTTGTAGGCGTGCTGCCATTTTCTGTGCTGGGCATCATGATGTTTTTCCATTGGCTGGTAAAATGCGTCTATGAAGCTGTAGCTACCCCATTGACCTATGTGGTCGTCGGTTATTTAAAGCGAAAAGAAGGCATTGATGTCTATGACTATGGAGTAGATTTTAATCCCCTAAGGGTCGTTTAAGGGCTGTGACCGGGATAGGCTGTGGAAATCAAGTTCATCGTCGATAATAATGTTGGCAAACTGGCGAAGTGGTTGAGGATAATGGGATACGATGCCTTGCTTTTTTCTGGAGAGGATGATGGTAGAATGGTTAAAGTCGCTCTGGCGCAAAACAGGGTGATTTTGACTAAGGATACACAGATAATGAGGCGGCGGCTGGTAACCAGCGGCAGGCTCAAGGCGATTCTCATTGAGGATGATGACGTCGAGGCTCAACTGCATCAGGTTGTTGAAGCTTTGAACCTGGACTATCATTTCAGGCCGTTTTCCATCTGTCTCGAATGTAATCAATGCCTGATAGAGAAGGATAAGGACGCGGTGCGTGAGTTAGTCCCACCATATGTTTTTAAAACCCAGAGATTGTATATGGAATGTCCTTCGTGTCATCGTATATACTGGCGTGGCACACATTGGCAGGCTATGAGCCGGGAACTGGAGAAGCTGGCAGGGGAACAGTGATTTTGATAGAAGGTGGCTCTAAGTTATGAAGGTTGTTACTGCGGAGCAGATGCGGGAGATTGACCGCATGGCTGCTAGCGCCGGTTTGACCACCGAGATATTGATGGAGAACGCCGGGCGTGCTGTAGCCGAGGAGACTAAAAAGCTTGTCGGCGGTGTTGTTGGCAAGCACATTTTGATAATAGTCGGCCCGGGTAATAACGGAGGTGATGGGCTGGTAGCCGGCCGCCATCTTGGGGATTCGGGCGCTGAGGTTAGTATTTACCTGTGCGCTCAGCGTCCGGAGGGTGATAAGAACCTGGCGTTAGCTCAGCAGCGCGGCATAATCACTATTCAGGCTGACCAGGACAGGGATTTTGCCAGATTTGAAAGCCTTTTAAGTTCCTCTGACGTGGTAATCGATGCCATCTTCGGCACGGGCAGAAGTCGAGCGCTTGATGGTGTATTTAAAGAAGTGCTGTCCAGAGTGATAGCGGCTAAAAAGAAAACCCCTAAGCTTTTCGTAATCGCCGTGGATATGCCTTCCGGACTTGATTCTGATACCGGAGCTGTTGACCCAAGCTGTCCCTATGTTGATGCCACTATTACCCTTGGTTATCCCAAGCCGGGATTATTCAACTTTCCCGGTGCGGAAAGGGCCGGTAAGGTTATCATAGCTGATATTGGTCTGCCACCGAGTATGGGAGAGAATATACCGACCGAGCTGATAACTGAAGATTGGGTTAAATCAGTATTGCCTGCGCGTCCTCCCGGTGCCAATAAGGGGAGCTTTGGTAAAGTGCTGGTAGTAGCCGGCTCAATCAATTATATTGGAGCTGCCTATCTCGCCTGTATGGGTGCCGCCAGAGTTGGAGCTGGTCTGGTGACGTTGTCTACGGCTTCAAGCCTGCAGCCGATTCTAGCGGCAAAAATGACTGAGGTGACATATGCTCCTCTACCGGAATCTGAAGCCGGGGTAATTGCCCCTAAGGCAGCATCTGTTCTGAAACAATGGTTGCCCGGCTATGAAGTTTTGCTCATGGGCTGCGGACTGGGGCAAAAGGCTGCGGTTGCTGAATTCGTTAAAGTCTATTCTGTTTAGCTTGGTCAAGGGTTCCTCTCCAGCTTTGGTACTTGATGCTGACGCTTTGAATACTTTAGCGCAGATACCAGATTGGTGGCAGAAGCTAAGTCAGGATGCTATACTTACGCCACATCCGGGCGAAATGGCACGGCTGGCTGGAGTTTCGGTGGATGAGGTGCAGCGCCAGCGTCTGGATATTGCCCGGAAAAGCGCCGTTGAGTGGCGAAAGGTGGTCGTGCTTAAAGGAGCATATACTGTTGTGGCGGCATCTGATGGCGGGCCAGAATCAGCCAGGTAGCTAACCCGGGGCTGGCTTCAGCGGGCACTGGCGATGTGCTTACCGGTGTGATTGCCGGATTGGTGGCTCAAGGGCTGTCCCTTTTCGATGCCGCAGCCTGCGGTGTCTATCTTCATGCACAGGCAGGAGAAATGGTAAGGCGAGAGCTGGGTGAGGCGGGGATGTTGGCTGGTGACCTTTTACCAGCTTTGCCTAAGGTGATAATGGGGCTGAAACATGCAGAAAGGCCTTAAGGCTTGGTGAACGTATGTTATTAGCTGTTGATATCGGCAATACTAATATAACTATTGGCGTATTTGATGGTAGTAAAATGAAAGCAACATGGAGAGTGGCTACCGGTGTTCATCGTATGCCGGATGAATATGCCAGCTTAATACTACATCTTTTCGAGCATGAAGGTATTGCTACCTCCAAAATTACAGATGCGATATTATGCAGTGTTGTTCCACCGCTGACCGGTGTTTTTGAGGAAATGTGCCGACACTATCTAAAGGTTTCTCCTTTATTGGTAGAAGCTGGTGTTAAGACAGGAGTGCGAATCTCAATGGATAACCCAAGGGAAGTTGGTGCCGACCGTATAGTGAATGCGGTAGCCGCTCATCAGCTATATGGCGGCGCGGTGATTGTCATTGACCTGGGCACTGCCACCACTTTCGATGCCGTGTCTGAAGAAGGAGATTATCTCGGCGGGGCTATTGCACCGGGAATTGCTATCGCCACGGAAGCTTTGTTTGCTCGAACTGCTGTGCTGCCCCGGGTGGAATTGACTCATCCCAAGAGGGCTATTGGTAGGAATACCGTAGCGGCTATGCAATCCGGCATAGTCTTTGGTTATGCCGGGCTGATTGAAGGTATAGTGACCAGGATTAAACAGGAGCTGGGAGGCAAGGCAAAGGTGGTAGCTACAGGCGGCTATGCTGAGCTTCTGGCTCGGGAAACACCGGCAATAGAGGAAGTCAATCCTGATTTGACACTCATTGGCTTGCGTCTGATTTACGAGATGAATAAAACCAAGGATTAAGATATGGGGCTAAAAGATAAGACCGTAGTGTTGGGAGTAACCGGCAGCATCGCTGCTTATAAAGCTGTTGAGTTAGCTAGCCAGTTAACGCAGGCGGGGGCTAGAGTTGAGGTCATTATGACCGAAGCCGCCACCGAGTTTATAGCACCGCTGACTTTCCGCAACATTACTGGCAGGCCTGTGGTTACCAAGATGTTCGAGTTGGCTTCTGAATACAGTGTGGAGCACGTGGCTCTGGCTGAGGCTGCTGATGTGGTGGTTATAGCGCCAGCTACAGCGGACATTATTGCCAGGATAGCCGTTGGCATTGCTGATGATATGCTGTGCTGTACGGTACTGGCGACAAAGGCACCCGTAATCGTAGCTCCGGCAATGCATGCGGCTATGTATGAGAACCAGGTAACTCAGGATAATCTGGCTAAGCTGAAGGCTCGCGGCTTCATCATCGTCGGTCCTGATTATGGTCGGCTTGCCTCAGGCGGAATAGGCCTGGGCCGCCTTGTTGATGTAAACGAGATTTTGGGCACTATTTGTCAGGTTTTGGGTAGAAGCCGTGATTTGGCTGGCAGGCGGATTGTGGTCACTGCCGGCGGCACTCAGGAGCCGGTTGACCCGGTCCGATGCTTGACCAATCGCTCTTCCGGCAAAATGGGTTATGCGCTGGCTGAAGCCGCCAGAGACCGCGGTGCTCAGGTAGTGCTGGTAAGTGCCCCCACTGCTCTTCCCAAGCCAGTTGGTGTAGATGTGGTGAATGTTGGCACGGCTCAGGAGATGTATGAGGCGGTAAAGAAAGCTGTGGCTAAAGCTGATGCCCTGATAATGGCAGCGGCGGTAGCTGATTACCGGCCCAAGAAGGTATCCAAGAGCAAGATTAAGCGGGAGCGAGCTTCCAGTTTGACGCTGGAACTGGAGAGGACGCCGGATATCCTTGACAGAGGTGAAAGGCAAATTCCTCCGCGTTGGCTTTGCTGCTGAAAGCGAAAATCTGGTGGCTAATGCCAAGGGGAAGCTTGACAAGAAACGACTTGACCTTATCGTTGCCAATGACATCACGGCTAAAGGTAGCGGCATCGGCGCAGATACCAACCAGGTGGTGATAATCGACCGTAAGGGTAAAGTTGAGAAATTGCCACTTTTGCCCAAGCGGGAAGTGGCGGACAGGATTCTGGATAAAGTAGCCCAGTTTTTGGGCAAAAAATAATTGTAGTTTATGGGTTTGGAGGTAGTGTGGTGGGCGACCCTCGAGGGGTCGCATTAATTTATAGCTGAGGGTTTGAGAATATGACTGAAATTCCAAAGGCTTATGAGCCAGGTCAAGTTGAGCAGAAGTGGTATCGCTTCTGGATGGAGCAGGGCTATTTCACTCCAAAAATAGACCGCAGAAAGAAGCCCTTCGTCATCATCATGCCGCCGCCCAATGTTACCGGCGAGCTTCATCTGGGGCATGCGCTGACGGCTACGCTGGAAGACATAATGATAAGGTGGCACCGGATGAAGGGCGAGCCTGCTCTGTGGCTGCCTGGAGTTGACCACGCCGGCATTGCTACTCAGGTGGTAGTGGAGCAGAAGCTGGCTGAGGAGGGACTGGACCGGCATAAGCTGGGCAGGGAGAAGTTCATCGAGCGCGTCTGGGAGTGGGTGAAGAAGTCACGGCAATCAATTACATATCAGCATCAGAGACTGGGGGCTTCCTGTGACTGGACTAGGGAGCGGTTTACCCTCGATGAGGGGCCCAGCCGGGCGGTACGGACGGCCTTTGTCCGTCTGTATAACAAAGGGCTGATTTATCGAGGCGAGCGGATTATAAACTGGTGTCCTCGCTGCCAGACCGCCATTTCTGATTTGGAAGTCCAGCACAAAGATATAACCGGCAATCTATATTATCTTCGCTATCCTCTGGCTGATGGTGAAGGCTACGTTACCGTGGCGACTACCAGACCGGAGACTTACCTCGGCGATACTGCCGTAGCAGTGAACCCTGATGACAAGCGGTTCAAGGCTCTGGTGGGCAAAAAGGTTGTCCTGCCCGTTATTGGACGGGTGATTCCTATTATCGCTGATAGCGCTGTAGACCCTTCGTTTGGCACCGGCGCGGTCAAGATTACCCCAGGCCATGACCCGGTGGACTTCGAAATGTCGGAGCGACAGCATTTGCCGATAATAAATATATTGAATCCGGATGGGACTATGAATGAACAGGCTGGCCCTTATGCCGGGCTTGACCGCTTTGTTTGCCGGCAGAAGGTATTGGCTGATTTTGAGAAGGCTGGGCTGCTGGAGAAGATTGAGACGCATCATCATTCGGTGGGGCACTGCGGCCGCTGTCAGACGATGGTAGAGCCTGAGGTTAGCAAACAGTGGTTCGTCAAAGTGGCGCCATTGGCTGAGGCAGCAATTAAGGCTGTGACCGACGGTCAGATTGCCATAATCCCGGAGCGCTTTACCAAAGTCTATCTCAACTGGATGGAGAATATCCGTGATTGGTGCATCAGCCGACAGCTATGGTGGGGGCATCGAATTCCGGTGTGGTATTGCCCGAAATGCGAGTGAAATGACGGTAGCTGTTGATAAGCCTTCAACCTGCAGCCATTGTGGCTCCAAAGACATTATTCAGGACCCTGATGTGCTCGATACCTGGTTTAGCTCGGCACTCTGGCCGCACTCGACTTTAGGCTGGCCTGAGGATACTGAGGACTTGAGATATTTCTACCCGACATCGGTTATGGAGACCGGGTATGACATATTGTTCTTCTGGGTTGCCCGGATGATTATGATGGGGCTGGAAGATACTGGGAGATATTCCTTTCCACACCGTCTATCTGCACGGGCTGATTCGGGACGAGAAGGGCGAGAAGATGAGCAAGATGCGGGGGAATGTACTGAATCCTAATGATGCCATAGATGAATACGGCACTGACGCCCTTCGCTTTGCCGTGACCACGGGTACCTCCCCGGGAATGATATCAATCTCGGCCCGCACCGGTTGGAAGCGGGGCGCAACTTTGCCAACAAGATGTGGAATGCTGCCAGGTTTGTCTTTCACAGCCTTGAAGCTAATCCGATAGAAAGCGGAGCCTTAGCGAAGCTTAGCGGCGAAGCGTTCAAAGCCGATAGAAGACCGCTGGATTCTGAGCCGGCTTAATCGACTTGTTTTAAGCGTGGATGAGTTGATGTCTAATTTCCAGTTTGGGGAGGCTGAGCGGCAAATCCATGACTTTTTCTGGGGCGAGTTTTGTGATTGGTACATCGAGATAGCTAAAATCCGCCTGTCTCAGGTCAGATTCTTCGCCTTTGCCTGTGCTGGCCTTTGCTCTGGATACTACGCTGCGTCTTCTCCATCCCTTTATGCCGTTCATCACCGAGGAACTGTGGCAGAGCTTAAGACAGCGTTTGCCTGAAGGTAGCCTTGCTTCAGCCTCTATCATTATTGCGCCGTATCCGGTTGGCAATAAGAAATTTATCGATGCTGAGGCTGAGCCGGTGATGGAGTCGGTTATAGAAATCATCCGCTCCATACGCAATGCGCGGGCTGAGCATAAGGTAGCAGCAGGCAAATGGATTGAAGCCCGTGTCTATGCCGATAAGCTCCAGCCGGCGATAGCTTTGAAGTCTGAGGCTATAGAGACCTTGGCCAAAGCCCGGCCGCTGGCTGTTTTGAGTCGCCACCAGCGCAGCAAAGGAAGAGAAAGCCCTGGTCCTGGTGCTGAAGGAAGCCGAGGTGGTCTTGCCCTGGGCGGGCATGGTTGATGTGGCTGCTGAGAAGCAACGTTTGGAGGGCGAAATCAGCACGGTTGAGAAGGAAATCGACCGGCTGGAACAAAGGTTGAAAGATGCTGCTTTCGTGTCCAAAGCACCGGCAGCGGTGGTGGACAAAGAGCGGGACAAACTCCAAGGTTATAAAGACAAGTTGCTGAGGCTGAAACAGGAACTAGCTCAGCTTAATTAATAAAAATCCTAAGCTCTAAACCCTAAATACTAAACAATACCAAAATTCGAATTCTCTAAATTAAAAGCTTAACGTTTAGATTATTAGTATTTGGATATTGGAATTTGTTTAGAGCTTAGAAATTAGGATTTGGAATTCGGGGATGAAAACGGCGTATTTGTCATATTTTAGCTAAGAATCATATGAAGGGGGGTTTGATTCATGCCTCATGTGATAGTAAAAATGTATCCCGGGAGGACAGTTGAACAGAAAAATAAACTAGCTCAAGCAATTGCAGACTCAGTGGTAAAAATTGCCAAATGTGAAGGGAAATCAGTTTCTGTTGCCATAGAAGAAATTGCCCCCGAAAATTGGGCTGAAACGGTCTATAGACCGGATATATTGGACAAAAGAAGAAACATTAATTAACAAACCAGGATATAATCCTTTTGATTCGCAGTGAATCAAGTTCTAACATCGAATAACAGCGGACATGCATATCAGGAGTAAACAATGGAAATTAAAGTAGTAAATTTTGAAGAGAAATTTTCCAAATTCAGTGAACGGTTTTCACCGAAGATTATTGCTCAAATGAATGATTATCACTTCAAATTGACCAGGTCCTTTGGCGATTTTGTCTGGCACAAGCACCCTGAAACAGACGAAGCATTTATTGTGATTGACGGTAATTTTCAGATCGATTTAAGGGATAAATCCTTACATTTGAAAGCAGGCGATATGGTTGTTATTCCAAAGGGAATTGAGCATAAACCGTATGCCAAAGAAGAATGCAAAGTATTGCTTATTGAGCCGGCCGGTACTCCGAATACTGGCGATGCCGGCGGAGAATTAACAAAAACCGATTTAGAATGGATTTGAAGCTTATATATAACATAACTACGCCGAACAGTAGGGGCAGACCTTTAGCTCTTCGGATTTTGATATTGTTTGAGATTTGATGCTTGGAATTTAGGATTTGGGGATGGGTATTCGATTGTGGTGTTTAGAGGGGCGGTTTTTTGGCTGCCAGGTTACGCTGCATTTTTATCAGCGCTTTTTTGGTATCGCTGGCCACGCGGGACTTATCGCTCTTTTTTATTCGATATTTAAATAGCCAGTAGGTGAATTCCTTCAGTTCACTCAAATTCGTGGATTTGCGTTTCGGGTACTTTTTTTCTTTTCTGAATCTATCGAGCAGCGACTGCTGACTAGCGCCATATATCCTGCGATATGCCTTATCAAGTATATCCTCATGCTTGTTGGAGCCTGATACCAATCTTTCTTTTCGAATCTCGTCAACCACAGCGGAAATCAGGTTTTCCTCAACCAGTACGCCGTACAGATAATTGAGATAAGCTCGATATTTAGCCGGGCCAATAAGTTTCTTAAATTCCTCTCTGGTTAACTCCAGTGGCGGTATATCGAAGAAAAGAAGGTTGACTCTTTCTTTTTCTGGAATGGACTGGCTTATTTCGTCGCTGAGACGCTCTGCCAGTAATAGCCAGTCGAAAGCCTCACCATTAATCAAATAGCGCAAGTGACGGCCGTGATAGTCCTCCTCAGCGCTCTTCCACAGCTTGATAGCCTCCAGCAGGGCCATATACCAGTGCTTGCCACTGGCTACGGCTTGCTTGAGATGCTCGATGGCTCTGGCATCGCCTGCAGCCGTGGTCGGGATGTTTTTGGCTCTCTTTTGGTGACATTTTGATTAACCTGTTTTAAGGAAAGATTTAACCATGTTTAACGATGAGAACTGCTGCTGGGTAAACTCGGCTAATAGGGGCCTCGTTGCCAAAAATCTGTTTCACAATCTCGGCTGGAGATAAACCTTTGTCATGCAGTTCCATGACCTTTTGTCCTAAATCTTCGAGGTATCGGATGGTCTGTTCCAGCACGGGCACGGGTTCAGTTCTTACATTGCCCGGGGCGGGAAAGAGGATTTGCGGCGTTAAATCCTTTACTTTTTTGAGGTCGGCTATTATTTGCCGCACGTCGTCCATAGGTCGGACTACGTTGGGGCGAGGTGCCAACAAACAAATCCCCGGTAAAAAGCCAGCCGTGTTTTCTCTCAAAAAGGCAGATGTGGTCGCGGTCATGGCCCGGAGTAGAGATTACCTCGAAACGGAAATGATTGGTAGTAACTGTATCGCCGATTTCCTTAACCTGGCTGGGGATAGGATAGCCCCAGACCTCTTCCTGATAGGGATAAAGGGTAGCCGGCTGGTTGATTTTGTTTACGGCTAAGGGGTGAGCCAAAAGCTCGACGCCATATCTTTCTTTGAGCAGGGCATTGGCGGCGATATGGTCTTCGTGATAATGGGTATTAACCACCATTTTTACACCCTTGTCTTTTAAGAACTCGGTTAATTCCTCAGCAGTGTGAGCCGGCCCGCTGTCTATCAAGAGGCCGTCCACCAGGTAGGCGGAGACAGTGCCGCCAGGGTTGAAGTCCGGATAGCGGCACAGCTTAATCTGGGTTACCTGTCCATATTCGGTAGTGGCAAGCATGTCTTAATTCTTTCTGAGGAATGCCAGCATTTCTTTTATGGGCCTGGTATTGAGTATATCTTTAGGCTGGCACCAACCGCGGCGGGCTATGCCGATACCGAAGCGCATAAAGCCCAGGTGAGCCGTGCTGTGGGAGTCCGTGCCCATGATTAGCTTCACTCCCAGTTCCCGAGCCCGATAGATGTGAATATCTTTCAAGTCGAGTCGGCTGGGCATAGCATTTATTTCCAGAGCCTTGTTGTATTTGATTGCAGCTCGGAAGACGGCTTCCATATCTACGGCTACAGGCTCCCGCTCGCCAAGCAAGCGACAGGTAGGGTGGGCGATGACATCGATATGCGGGTTTTCTATGGCTCCCACGATGCGCCTTGTTATCTGCTCCTCGCTTTGATTCATGGCTGAATGAATGGCAGCGACCACGACGTCCAGATCGGCTAAGAGCTTGTCGGGCAGGTCTATGCTGCCATCGGCGCGTATATCCACCTCGGTGCCGGTGAAGATACGAATTCCTTTGAGCTGCTCGTTCAGCCGTTTGATTTCTTTTATCTGCTGTCGCAGGCGCTCCTCGCTTAATCCGTGGGCGATGCCTCGTCCGGCTGAATGGTCGGTTATTGCCAGATACTGGTAGCCGAGGGCTTTGGCTGCCTGAGCCATGTCTTCGATGGAGTCATGCCCATCGCTCCAGTCGGTGTGAACGTGGATGTCTCCCTTTATGTCTGATAGTTCTATAAGCTTCGGGACTTTGCCTTTCTCAGCCAGGTCTATCTCGCCCTGGTCTTCCCTGATTTCCGGCGGTATGTATTGCAGGCCCAGTCGGCGGTAGAAGGCTTCCTCGGTGGCAAATTTCTCCAGCTTGTCCGTCTTGACGTCGGTTATGCCGTATTCGCTCAGCTTGAGTCCCTCTTTTCTGTTCCCTGGTCCTCAGGGTGATGTTGTGCTGCTTGCTGCCGGTGAAATACTGGAGCAGCGAGCCGAAGGAATCGTGCTCCACCATCCTTAAATCGGCTTGAAGTCCGCCGGGCAGTATGACGCTGGCTTTGGTTGGGCCTTTAGCCAGCACCTCTCTTATCTGGGGCAGGTTAACGAAGGCATTGATGACCTCCTCAGGGTTATCGGCGGTGCCCATAAGGTCGATATCGCCCACAGTCTCTCGGAAGCGGCGCAGGCTGCCGGCAGCGGTCAGGTTCTTTACGCCGGGAAGCGGGCGCAGGGCACCCAGAACCTCGTCCACCACAGGCAGAGCTTCGCCTATGGGTATACGCTGGTCTTTGCGGCGCAGGGCTTGAATTTGCTGGAGGATGTTATCGGCTGTCTTATCGCCGAGGCGGAACAGGCCGGCAACCCGGCCGTCTTTGATAGCCTGCTCCAGCTCGTCAACGGACTTAATCCCCAGTTCGGTGGAGAGCCTGTTTGCCGTCTTGGGTCCGATGCCGGGAATTTCGAGTAGCCTGGTTATGCCCTCGGGGAACTCGGCTTTAAGCTCCTCGTAGGCATGCAGTTTACCGGTGTTTACCAGCTCGATGGTTTTCTTAGCTATTGCCTCGCCGACGCCGGGTATGGTTTGCAAGTCCTCGCCTTCCTGGAGCATGATTTCTATCTCTTTAGGCAGGTGCTCGATGGTGCGGGCTGCCCGCTGATAAGCTCGAATCTTGAATATGTTCTCGCCCTTAAGCTCCAGCAGGTCAGCCATATCCTGGAATACTTTGGCAATAGCGGTGTTTTTCATTGGCCGTATATCAATAGTATAGGCCGAGCAGAATTTGTGTGCAATTGAGCACTATTTATGCTCAACTGGTGAGGCTTGAATCTTTCCCTTTATCCACTCCCAGTCGGGGTCGCCGTGGTTGAAGAAGGACTTAAAGTTATCTTTGAGCCATTCGTAGTATCATCCTCGGTGTACTGGCAAAAAGCTTCGACAAGAGCCTTTTTGTCGATGTCTTCAGGGATTTCCAGCTCCAGTCCTCCAATTCACAGTCGAGGAACTCTTCAACAACATCTCGGTCAAGCATGTTTTGACTCCTGTATTATTTTAACTTTTCGAAGGTAATTTCTTTGTCACAGAGATGGTATATATAACAACTTAAAGAATATATCTTTCGAGGTCTGTAATTCTCTCAATGACAGCATTTCTAGCATGTGTTTGCTTTCCAAAATCCCGGCCGATGATGATTCCCTTAATCATCTCGTGCTTGGCACCTGGTATTAGTCGGGCAGTCCATTCAATATATCTTGTAAGTTGGTCAACGAAGTAGGGATCAATTACTCCCTTTTTAAGTTCAAAGACCGCAGCACTGAAGGTAAGCCATATATCAAGTACCCGCTTTTTATATAGGCATACAATGTCAATTGCTCCTCCAGCTATGAATGTACTTACTTGGTTTAAAATATCAACTTGGTATTTTTCGCCGGAGAAGTCGTTAAAGCCTGCAAGTTGGTGAAGTTTTTGAGGATTCATAAGGAGATATGCCTCTAAATATGCTCCATATTCAATTCTTGAATATCTTTGCCTTTGGCTTTAAAAATGTCAATTTTCTTTTGCTGAAAAGCATGTCCCTTATAAGGAGATTTGTCTATTCCTGGGATCTGGTTTGCCTGTAGCAAGGTTTGCATTAAGAGGATGCCTTCCTGGTGTAGTAAGGTACATACTGCCTTGTCTATTAAAGCTGAACTGTCAATAATCGACTTGATCTTTCCTTCTTCTCTTAGATCCCAAAAGGCTTGGACGGGTACAGGATTTAAGCAAGCATGTTCTTCAAGATACTTGATTTTGATGCGGAAAGGATATTTATCCCTGTTGCGATATTTGGGATCTGGTGCCCAAACGAGTTGATCATTGAAGAATACCCCACTTATAACTTCAAACGGACCGTATATCACGCCCTCAGTTCTTGGTCCGACCTTGTGTGCGGTATAATAAAATGCGATGTCGCCTTTTCTAACATTGGCAAGCTGATTCAAATTCCTCTCACTCACTCCAAAGAGGCCATACTCTAGGCTTTTCGGGAAAAACTTTGGAGAAATCAATAAATGGAATTTGCGTTCCAAATCTCACCTCCTTCTATCTGCCGCAGCAGTGCTTGTATTTCTTGCCTGAGCCGCAGGGGCAGGGCTCGTTGCGGCCGACTTTTTTGCCGGCGGGAACGGCGACTTTTTGGGGCTGCCTTTGGGCGGGGGCTTCCTTCTTTTGGATGGTGACCGTGAATATATTGTGGACGACATCATGCTGTATGCCGGCGATGAGGCTCTCAAAAAAGGCGTGGCCTTCTTTTTTATAGACGACTATGGGTTCAACCTGTTTCATGGCATAAAGGCCAGCCTGCTGGCGCAGATGGTCCATTTCGGTGAGATGGTCTTTCCATAAGCTGTCGATGGCGCGCAGCATAACCAGCCTCTCCACAAGCCGCATGTTATCTGAGCCTATCTCTTTCTCTCGCTGCTCGTATAGCTGCTCGGCGTATTCAATCAGCTTTTCAGCTGATTTCATTGGGTCTCATCTGTGGAGAGCGACTTGGGATTTATATCCGGTGGTACAGGGAAGATGGTGGAAAGCTCTTCGATTAAGCCGGTAAAATCCGACTCCATAGAGTCATGACTGCAACTGGCGGCGACCAGTTTTTCGATTTCCGCACATACCATAGACAGTATATTTGACTTGAGGTCAGCGCCTTCCAGTATTTTCCTTCGCTCGGCATAGATTACCTCGCGGTGCTTGTTGACCACGTCGTCATAATCAACGAGGTGCTTGCGGATGTCGAAATGGATAGCCTTCTACCTTAACCTGGGCGTTTTCTATGGCTTTGCTGACCATAGAATGCTCGATGGGCGTGTTCTCGTCGAAGCCGGCCCAGTCCATGAAGCTTTTGACGCGGTCGCCGCCGAAGCGGCGGACGACGTCGTCTTCCAGTGAAACGTAGAAGCGGGAACTGCCGGGGTCGCCCTGCCTTCCGGAGCGGCCGCGGAGCTGGTTATCGATGCGCCTGGCTTCGTGACGCTCAGTGGCGATAACATGCAAGCCGCCAAGCTCGATTACTTTATCGTGCTCTTCCTGCCATTCCTTTTGCCACTTTTGGTGTTCTTTCTGCCATTCTGGTCATCCGGAAATCCTCGCGTTTGGGCTCTCGGTTTTTCCGCCAAGTATGATGTCAACGCCGCGCCCGGCCATGTTGGTGGCAACGGTAACGGCACCTATGCGGCCAGCCTGGGCGATAATTCCGGCCTCTTTTTCATGTTGTTTGGCATTGAGTACCTGGTGGGGTACGCCTCTTCTTTTGAGCAGGTCGCTCAAAAGCTCGGATTTCTCGATGGAGACGGTGCCTATAAGCACTGGCGTACCCTGCTGGTGCAGATTTTCAATCTCCCTGGCAACGGCTTTGAATTTGGTGTCTTCGTCCTTGTAAATCTGGTCGGGGTTGTCGATGCGAATCATCGGTTTGTTGGTGGGTACAACGACCACCTCAAGCTTGTAAATTTTGTGAAATTCCTCGGCTTCGGTGGCGGCGGTACCGGTCATGCCGGCCAGCTTCTTATAAAGGCGGAAGTAGTTCTGGAAGGTGATGGTGGCCAGAGTTATGCTCTCCCGCTGGATTTTGACCCTTTCCTTGGCTTCGATGGCCTGGTGCAGCCCTTCGGAGTATCTCCGGCCGAACATGAGCCTGCCCGGTGAACTCGTCGACGATGATGACCTGTCCGTCTTTGACCATGTAGTCGCGGTCTCTCTTGAACAGCACGTGGGCTTTCAGTGCATTTTCCAGGTATTGAGTTAAGCTGTAGTTAGCCGGGTCATAGAGGCTGGGAGCTTTAAGCAAGCCATCATGACGCAGCCATTTTTCCATTTTGGTCATGCCAGAGTCGGTGAGATAGGTCTGGCGTTCTTTTTCTTCAACGGTGTAGTCCTCATCTTTTTTGAGCTGAGGAACCAGGCGGGCGAAGGTGTAGTATTTTTGAGTGGCTTCTTCGCCAGTGCCGCTGATTATAAGCGGGGTGCGGGCTTCGTCGATGAGTATATTATCCACCTCGTCGACGATGGCGTAATTGAGCGTGCGCTGGACGCATTGAGACAGGTCTATAGCCATGTTGTCTCTGAGGTAGTCGAAGCCGAACTCATTATTAGTGCCGTAGGTTATGTCAGCCGCGTAGGCTTCGCGGCGGGTGACGGGCCGGAAATGGGGCCAGCGGGTGTCTTTTTCATCCGTGTAATCGGGGTCATAAAGGAGGGCGGGCAGTTGGTCAGTGGGGCCCTGCGTTGGGTAGATACTGGCGACCGTTAAGCCAAGCGCATGATATATGGGGCCCATCCAGTAGGCATCTCGCCGTGCCAGGTAATCGTTAACGGTAACCAGATGGCAGCCCTCGCCGGTAAGTGCATTCAAATATAGCGGTAAGGTGGCGACCAGGGTTTTGCCCTCGCCGGTCTTCATCTCGGCGATTTTGCCCTGGTGGAGGACCATGCCGCCCATAAGCTGGACATCGAAGTGGCGCTCGCCTATGGTGCGCCTGGAGGCTTCTCTGACGGCAGCAAAGGCTTCGGGCAGTATGTCATCCAGCGTCTCGCCGTTTTTTAGTCGGGCTTTGAACTCATCGGTCTTGGCGCGAAGTTCAGCGTCACTGAGCTTCTGAAAGTCTGGCTCGAGCGAATTTATCTGGTCTACAATAGGCTCAAGGCGCTTCAGTTCTTTTTCGTTGGAGTCAATAAGGCTACCTAGCCACTTAAGCATGGTTCTTTACTCGAATATGGCGCCTACGGATAGGCCGGTGTGAATGCGGTGTATGGCTTCGCCGAAAAGTGGAGCTATGGGCAGTACGGTTATCTTGTCCAGTTTCTTCTTTTTATTGCTGGGAAGTGTGTCAGTAACGACCACTTCTTTAACCGGCGATTTGGCTATTCGCTCTATAGCTGGCCCGGAGAATATCGGGTGGGTGCAGCAGGAGTAGACTTCGGTGGCTCCGTGTTCCAGAAGCGTCTGTACGGCGCCGACCAATGAGCCAGCGGTGTCGATTTCATCGTCTATGGTCAGGGCGCACATTCCTTCGACCTCACCGATGATATCGAGGGTTTCCGTGGCGTCAGCGTTGCCTATGCGCCTTTTTTCGATGATTGCCAGGCGGGCGTTGAGCTTCGCTGCCATATCACGGGCACGTGCGGATATGCCGATATCGGTAGCCACCACTACCAGGTTATCCAGTTTTTTCTCTTTCCAGTAATTGCTGAGTATGAAAAGAGCAGTGAGTTCATCAACCGGTATGTTGAAGAAGCCCTGAATTTGAGCGGCGTGCAGGTCCATGGTCAACAGACGGTTGGCGCCGGCGGTGGTAAGCAGGTCAGCTATTAGTCTGGCGGTTATAGGCACGCGGGGCTGGTCTTTTTTATCGGTACGACCGTAGGCATAGTAAGGAATGACCGCGGTGATTCTGCCGGCTGAGGCTCGCTTGAAAGCATCAATCATGATGAGAAGTTCCACCAGGTTTTTATTGACCGGAGTGGACAGCGGCTGAACGACAAAGATATCTCGTTCACGTACATTTTCCAGTATACGAACGAAGATGTTCTCATTGGTGAATTCAAAGACCTCAGCTTTGCCCAGAGGTATTTTTAGGTAGGCGCATATTGCCTGAGCTAACGTAGGATGGGCATTGCCGGTGAATACCTTGAGTTCATCCATAAATCTCTCCCTCTATTTTTGTGAAATAATTATAGCACCAATGAGGCTATCGTGTCCTAGTATTCTTGGCCCTAATGAGTTTATTTTGTCACCCTGAACGAAGTGAAGGGTCTAGTCCCTTTAGGCAATATATCTGGTGTACTATGAGATTCTTCGCGGAGTTTAACCCTGAGTGGAGATTCTTCGACAGGCTCAGAATGAGCGTAATGAAGGGCTCAGAATGACAAACGTGGTATAGGCATAGGTCTGAAGACACGTCTCTACTTTATGAGGCTAATTCAAGGAGATGTTATCTCAGTGTATAATATTTTAGAGATGGTTGTAATGAACGTTGAACATGTGCTGAAGTTGTTGAGCGCGGAGTATGGAGAGAAACGGTGGCGGGCAAGGAGAAGCCCGGTAGCCGTGCTGGTTCAGACGATTCTTTCCCAGAACACGTCGGATAGAAACTCCGAACGTGCTTTCGAGCAGCTTTTAGCCTCTTTTGATGGCTGGGAAGAGATAGCCGATGCCGATGTCGGTCAGATTCGTGAGGCTATTAAAGCCGGTGGCTCTGGGAACAGTCAAAGCCAGGTACATCAAGCAAGCTCTGGAGGAAATACGGCGAAGGCAAGGTGGATTCGAACTGGACTTTTTGCGAAAGCTGCCTTTAGATGAAGCCAGGGATTGGCTGAGGCAGTTGCCCGGGGTAGGCATGAAAACGGCGAGCGTTGTTTTGCTTTTCTCCCTGGGGATGCCGGCTTTGCCGGTGGATACACATGTCTTCCGGGTCGCCAAAAGGCTGGGCCTGATTGATTCCAAGGTTTCCGTGGAGAAAGCGCATAGACTGCTTGAGAGACTTGTGCCGCCTAAAGATATCTATAAATTTCATGTTTTGTTGATAGAGCATGGCAGGAGGATATGCAAAGCTCAGCGACCTCGCTGCAGGGAGTGTGTGCTGGGTAGTTTGTGTCCTAGCTACGAGAAGTTTGTGGGGAAACCGTGGACTGGACGGGCAATCTGACCACGAATTCTGTCCCTTTGCCCAACGTGCTTTTAGCCATGATGTCTCCACCGATGAGCCAGGACTATCTGTCTGGCAATAGCCAGGCCCAGTCCGGCGCCGGCTTTACCGGCTGAAGGGTCAGCCCGGTAAAAGCGTTCAAAGACGTGCCGCATCTGCTCGGCTGGTATACCGGGGCCGGTATCGGTTATGGAAATCTCGGCAAAATTGGGATTGGGATGCCGGGCAGTTATGCTAACATCACCACCTGCCGGCGTGTGTTTTAAGTGCATTGTCCAGCAAGTTGCTGAAGACCTGCTCCAGGCGGTCGATATCGCCGATTACAGGCGGCAAAGGTTCAATGTCCGTTTTCAATTTTATGCCTTTTTCTTCGGCATGCATGGAAAATATCTCGTGGCACTGCTGCAGTAATTCTTTCAAATCCACGGGTTCTTTGACCATAGTTACCTGGCCCGATTCAAGTCGGGAAAACTCGAGCAGTTCCTCCACCAGCCTCATCATACGTTTCGATTCGTCCTCGATGACGGTGGCGGCCTTAAGCTGGGCTTCTTTGCCCTTAGCCGTTCCGTCGACCATGGCCTGGGCGAATCCCTTGATGGAAGTAAGCGGACTTCTTAGCTCATGAGAGACATCGGCGACAAAGTCGCGAAGCATCTGTTGCGAGTGCTTCACCTGCTTTGACATCTGGTTGAAACTTTTAGCCAACCCTTTTACCTCTTTCGGGCCGTCTACCGGTACCTGCTGTTCGTAGTTACCGCGAGCTATTTCTTCAGCGGCATTTGTCACCCGTCGGATAGGTACATAGACGGAGCGAGCCAGGACAACGGCTATAAGTATGGAGACAGCCAGGGCGGCAAGCCCTGCCCAGAGAAATGGCTTAGCAAAGTCAGCCCAGATCGCTAAAGCCTGGCTACGTGGCACTGCCAGAACCAGGGTCTCCGGATTGGGCAGGTTTGGTGGATTGGGTGTTCTGAATAATCCAGCAAGGGGCTGGGCCACAAATATGAATCTTTCTCCACCAGGTGCAGTATAAGTTCCGCGGTAAGCCGCTGTCCTGTTGACAGGTGGTTTTGTGATTTCAAGCTTAGAGGGCGGTGTCCAGGAACTATCCTCTGGTATCGCCTGTTTGATAACCGTGTCCTCAGCGTCCAGTAGAAAGATATAAGTGCCAGTTTCCTGTGACATCTCCTGCAGATTAGTCCATGCCTGATTCAGGGGAACTTGACCTCTGGCTGCGGCTCTGAACTGGACGTAAATAGGCAGTGCAGTGTCAGCCAGGCGTGCCATTGCCAGCCTGTTAATTTGGTCACCGAGCAAAACTACCAGCGAAGAAGCGACTATGCCCAGGCATAAAACAATGATTAGAACGTATGAAAGAATAAGACGCGTGCGCAGGCTCATCCTAAACCTCTATTGAGCGGCTTTTTTAACAAAAACTTCACTTCTAACTATCGGATGTCCGGGATTTCAGTATCATCTTGTAGCCTATACCCCGGACTGTCTCTATCGAAACGTTGGCGCCGCCTAATTTATCCCGGAGGTGGTTAATATGTATGTCCACAGTTCGAGTTTCCCCATAGTAGTCAGTTTCCCAGACTATCTCAAGAAGTCTATCTCTGGTCAGGACCACTCCGAGGTTTTGAGCCAGTGTTGCCAGCAGGTCGAACTCCTTGGTCCGTAGTCGAAGCGGTTGTTTACCTATAGTTACTTCACGTCGGGCCTGGTCAATTCGTAGATTGCCTACCTCGATAGCCTCTCCCGATTTGAGCCCGGCCTTATAGCGGCGAAGAATGGCCTTGACTCTGGCTACCAGCTCTCTGGGGTTAAATGGTTTTGTTATATAGTCATCGGCTCCAAGCTCGAGGCCGACTATTTTGTCGACATCTTCTTTTCGAGCGGTGAGCATAAGGATGGGCACGTCGCTTTTCTTTCGTATCTCGCGACATACCTCAAAGCCATCGATATCCGGCAGCATTAAATCCAGGACGATGAGCGATGGCTTGACAGAATTCATTTTGGACAGTGCATCATTGCCGTTACCAACCCCTTCCACCCGATAACCTTCTTGCTCAAGGTAGAGTTTGGCCAGGGCTACAATGTTCGGCTCATCGTCGACGACCAGTATAGTTGTCATTACTTGTTCTCGGAATAGCTTTTAGTAATTATATCTCAAAGTTTCTATCTATGCGTATGACGTAAACGTTGGCAAACCAGCCTGAGCCTGGTTTGCCAATTGTCACTACTATATCGTTATTATCGGTTAACCATTAAGAATGGTAGTTCCCTAATCTCCTTGTGGTCTGACTTGGCGCCCGAGAAGCGGCGGCACATCAGGCCTGGCTTTTATCCAGGCTTTATATGCGTCCGCCTGCTGCTGCGTCCATGCGCCCTGATTTACCAGCTCCTGGAGTCTAGTGTCCAAAGCTTTTTCCCGTAATTCGCGTTGAGCCTGTTGGAAGGCATTTTCCAGGTCTTGTTTGTCTATG
>CAVSBU010000014.1:0-76367 GCA_963726215.1 uncultured Chloroflexia bacterium | reverse complement strand
TCATTAGCAAAAAAGCATTTGGTTATATGCTGGTGTAAATAAGTTTTTTGAACGCGCGCGAGCTGTGGTGTGAGCTACCGGCTCCTTTGTTTGAAGGCCTCGTACATTACCAGGGCGGCGGCGACGGAAGCGTTAAGCGAGGTAATTTCCCCTCGCATGGGGATATGTGCCAGAAAATCGCATCTCTTTCTAACCAGCTCGGATAATCCCTTGCCTTCACTGCCGATGACAATGGCTGTCGGCGACTTGAAGTCCATCTGACTGTATTCAACTTCGCCGCTCCGGTCTATGCCGATGACCCAGAGGTTGTTTTTTTTGAGGGTTTCAATGGCCTGGGCGATGCTGGATACGCTGGCTACCGGCATATACCACATGGCGCCGGCCGATGCCTTAGCCACGGTGGCGGTGAGACCGGCTGCCCTTCTTTCCCTGATAATCACTCCGTGAATGCCACTGGCATAAGCAGTCCTCAGGATTGAGCCCAGATTCTGCGGGTCTTCGATGCCATCGAGAATGACATACAGCGGCGGCTCATTCTTTTCTGCGGAGATAGCCAGCAAATCATCCAGGCTGACATATTCTTTGACTGCGGCGTAAGCGATAACTCCTTGATTGGCACCGGTTATGCTCTGCTTATCTATGATATGCCTGGCCACACGTTCCACGGGTATACCTTTGGCTTGAGCCAGGCGAAGTATTTCAGCCACGGCATCACCCGGCTTGATATTGTCGGCCAGCAGTATTTTATTGATGGGATGGCCGGACTTGAGCAACTCGATTACCGGGTTTTTACCTTCGATGATGGATGCCATGTTACCTGGCATATTGTATTAGAACCAAAGAATGTTAATTCAAAATTTTAGAGTAGAGATTGCCACGTCCTTCAGAGAAGGACTCGCAATGACAGGAGAGGAAAAGCTACGACCCTTGAAGGGTCGTGGTGGACGAGGTTAAAACCTCGCCACTACATGTTGAAGGCTTCGCTCTAGTAGGGAGGAAAACTGGCTCCATTGTGCTAGATGGCGGAGTAGGCATGGGTCAGTCGGTGAAGACGTAGCTGCCCTTTTTGAGGTAGGAGTAGAAGGTGAGTATGGTGGAGATAATTGCCAGATACATCAGGACGGCAAGCAGCCAGTCGGGGCCGATGCCGAAAACGGCGATCACCAGCGGCGCCAGCCAGAACCAGAAGTTGACCTTGGCTATACCTGTGGGCGTGGGAAACTCCATGGCACGGCTGCGGCGTTTCCAGAGATAGGAGCCTATGCCGGCAAATACGGCAACTCCTCCGGCAAGCGCCAGCACCGCGTAGGGATAGGGATTGAGGGGCATCAGGTGGTCTGCCCTGGAAAACAGTCCGGCGATTATGGCTAGAATCAGGCTGGGCATAAACAATAGCTCGTCGGCCACCATGTCGAAAATCGACCCACCCAGGCTCGACTGCCCCAGTCTGCGGGCCAGTAAGCCGTCCAGTCCGTCGGTAGCCGCGGCAATAACGATTAGAATGCCCGCCGCCAGGAATTCTCCTTGCCACAAGAGCCAGGCAATGATACCAGCCATAACCACGCGCACCGCGGTTATAATATTGGGTACGTTGAGGGACAACTTCAATTCCTGGTTCGGTGCCGATTATCGTTGGCTTTGATTTCATGGGATGAGACTTTCCTCTTGTTGGTCTGAGAGGGCAGAATAGCATGAGGTGTAGATAGCTGTCAATCATAATTTTCTGTCGGGTACATTGGAGCGTCGGCTCCAATCGTGCCTGGAGCGGATGCTCCAGGCTACCCTATTGTTTAAGCCGCCTTATCTTCCTGAGTTCTGCTGCCACTCATAAACTAAACTTTTTATGGCTTTTAGCGTTTCTTATGTTAACCAGTCCAATATTCTGGGAGGGAAGACATATGTTAGATGTAAGCAGATTAACACTCAGAGAAATAGAGATATTACGCCTCATTGCCATCGGTCATTTGAATAAACAGATTGCCGCAGATTTCAATATCAGTGAACAAGCTATTAAGAATAATATGACCAGAATATTGAGAAAGCTCGATGCCGTTAACCGCACCGAAGCCGTAGTCAAGGCAGCCGTGTGCGGCCTGGTACCGCTTGACTCGGACTAATAGCTGCCGTCTGCAGCATAAATTGAGGGGGGAGTCGTTTGCAGGGCTCCTCCTTTTTGATTTCTCCGGCATGTCTGCACAGCCCGATTGTCTCCCGCAGCCGACGAGACATTAGTCACAGATTAATCGGACATAGTGTAGTATATTAATAGTAGAGTTAAGAAGAGGAGGTGAGGGTATGACAAAGAGATTCTTGATATGCCGACTATTGATCGGTAGTCGCCCTCAGCCGGGAGCGTAGGTGAAGAAGTGGTGAGGTGCAACGACCGGTTGGGGGAGGCGAAGGTTCCCGAGCTCCTCGGCAAGCGTTTGAGGGTTCATCCGGAAACGAGCCACTTTGGTGAAGGGAACCAAAAGGAAGGAGTAGTGGAACGAAGCTAGGGACAGGCTCGAAGTTATCGAGGCTGTCCTTTTTTATGCCAGCTCATCTGACGTCATCTAATAGTACTTAATCGGCAATCGACTATAGAGCGGTATCAGTGTCCTTCTCGTCCGTATCATCTGCTGCCTGTGAGGTCGGTGGTATCGGCACGGTTGGGACCTCAGTAATTACGGGATAGTCCGTGGTAGCTGGTGCAGGTGGCTTTTTAAGTACCGGGTCAGGTACAACAGTCGGCGTGGGATATGTTGCCAACGTCGGTTCAGGAGCCGGCGCTGGTTCAACAGATGGTAGGGAATCGATCACTGTTGGCAAAGTTGGTGCTGGTAGTCCTGGTTCGGGCGTGATTTCCGGTGACGGAACTGTTGCCACCGCAAAATCCGGGTTTAGCTCATTTGTGGCTTCAGGAGTCTGTAATGTCTCAGGTGCCGGCGTGGCTGGAACCTCAGTAATTACGGGAGGCTCTGCTGCAGCCGGTGCTGGTTCGAAAGCCAGTTCGGCTGAATCTGTCACTGCCGGCGAAGTTGGTGCCGGTGGTGCAGGTTCGGGCGTGATTACCGGTGACGGCACTGTTGCCAGAGTAGAGTCGAGGTTCGGCTCATTCGTAGCTTCAGGAGTCTGTAAAGTGTCTGGTGCCGGCACGGCTGGAACCTCAGTAATTACAGGAGTCTCTGTTGCAGCTGGTGTAGATGGCGTCGTTTCCAGCACCCTGTCAGGGACATCAACCGGTGTCGAATATGTGGCTAAGGCAGGCTCCGGAGCCGGTGTCAGTTCAACTGAGTCTGATACTGATGGCTCAAATGTTACCGGAGATAGTGTTGCTGCGGGAGGCTCCGCAGTTGTTATTTCATTCGCTGCCATAGGCTCGGTTGCCGGAGTGTCGGCTGTTACATCTGTTAATATCGGGTGCGGGAAGGTTACGCACGGTGGGTCAGGGCTGGGTGAAGGATGTGGATGCGGACACGGTGAAGGATGTGGATGCGGGCATGGTGAAGGTTGCGGATGGGGGCAAGGAGGTACATAATTTACCCAGGGGTTGTAGGGATTACAAAAAAGATACGGGGAAAAATAATAATAATAAAGCCATGAATATGGTGAATAACCGATCGGAGTACAGGTAGGCTGGTACGAGCAGGGATTGTAACAATAGGGTGACGTGGACACACATCCATACGGACTAACCACATTGTTGTTGACACAAGCTTTGCGCCAGCTTTATCACAGGTGCTGCACTTCGACGATGTCTGTTGTAGTTGGTTTTGAAGCTGCTGGTTCTGGTTCTGCACGTTTCTAAGAGCCTCTTGTGTGGCTGACAGGTTATTTTGCGTCGTTGCCAGCGATAAACTCAGCGCCTGTACTTGATATTGAAGTTCCTGCAGGTCTTTCTGGCTGGCAGCAGGAGTACAGGCGGCACCGAGGAATGTAATTAAAAGTAGCAGTGAAGCTAGCCCGAATACCTTTTTCAACAATTTCCACCTCCCTAGGGAAGGATACTTCCGCTTACAACATGGTTGTTCAGAAAACGGCCAAGCGCGATTACAGAACCCATGTGTAAGTGGACTAATTAAACTATAAATCAGGAAATGAGCTTTGTCAAATAGCGACAGGCGTGAACATGCCGTTATTTAGTGAATCGGTAAAAATTTTACAATTCATTTCCGCTTTGCTAGACTTACGCGGATATTTCAACGCCTATTAACGGAGGGACTATGAGAAAAGGCTCAGATGCTATTCATGCTCGCATTATTCACGGCAGCGATGATATTGTCGGCCTGCAGTCAAACGCCTGCCGGGACAACTACGCCAGCAACATCGACCACAGAAGGAGGTAATGCCATGCAGTGGTCCAGTCCGCCACCGATGACCATCGACCAGAACAAGCAGTACACGGCGACCATAAAGACTAACTACGGAGATATCGTACTACAGCTCTTTCCCAAAGATGCGCCTGTTACGGTGAACAATTTCGTTTTCCTGGCTCGCCAGGGCTTTTACAATGGCGTGAAGTTTCACCGCGTGGTTAAGGGTTTTGTAATTCAGGGCGGTGACCCGACGGGTACCGGCACCGGCGGGCCGGGATACAGGTTTGCCGACGAAAAAATTACTAAAGACTACGTAGCCGGCACTCTGGCTATGGCCAATGCCGGCGCCAATACCAACGGCAGCCAGTTCTTCATTACCTTAACCGACCTCAGAGGCAGCCTGCCCAAAAAGTATACTATCTTCGGCCAGGTTACCAGCGGATTCGATGTAGTACAGAAGATAGGGGATGTGCCGGTGGAGGGTTCGTCGCCTGTAAAGGACGTCCTTATAGATAGCATTACCATCGAGGAAAAATAGCTGTAAAGCCAGGCTCTGTTTTATCTTGGCTCCAGGCAACCGGTTATGGTTGAATTTTGGGGCTCTGTTCGGTGGGTTCTCTGCCGAAGCCTTCTTCTTCCAGCTTTTCCATAATCCGGGCGGCTCTGGGATAGCCGATGCGCAGTCGGCGCTGCAAAAAAGAAGTAGAGATGTATTTGTGCTCTTTGGCTAGCTGCCTGGCGGACTCCATCATCGAGTCTTCACCGCCTTTTTCTGCCGAGGCAAGCTGGCTCATATCCTCAAATCTGACTGGCTCCGTCTCCGGCCGGCGCTGATTGCCCCAGAAATAGACTATGCGCTCGGTCTCGGCATCGGAGATGAAAGTTCCTTGAAGTCGCTTTGGCTTGGCGGCGTCGGTGGGCATGTATAGCATATCGCCTCTGCCCAGCAGCTTCTCGGCCCCGGCGGAATCAAGTATGGTACGTGAGTCCACCTGTGAGGTGAGCGCAAAGCTGATGCGGGTGGGGAAGTTGGCTTTGATAAGGCCGGTGACCACATCAACCGATGGCCGTTGAGTAGCCACAATTAGATGTATGCCGGTGGCGCGTGCCAGTTGGGCTAAGCGGCACAGCGTGCGCTCCACCTCGTCAAAAGCTGCCATCATCAAGTCAGCCAGCTCATCGATGACCAGCACCATATAGGGCATTGACTCACCGGGATGCCGGCTCTTGTTATAGCCTTCGATGTTACGTGCCCCAACCTGGGCGAACTTCTGATAGCGGTTGTCCATCTCCTGATTGAGCCAGCGCAGTGCCAGTACCGCTTTGTCAGCGTCAACAACCACCGGAGCTACCAGATGTGGCAGTGTATTGAAATTGACCAGCTCCACTCGCTTGGGGTCAATCATGATGAACTGGACATCATCCGGGGTGTTTTGCATGAGCAGGCAGCAGATAATGGAGTTGAGGCAGGCGGTCTTGCCGCTGCCGGTGGCTCCGGCAATAAGCAGGTGGGGCATCCTGGCGAGGTCGGCAGCCACTGTTTCACCGCCGGCACCCTTGCCCAGAGCCAGGGCTAGTTTCGATTTGGCATAGGCTTTCTGAAAAGAGGCGCTTTCGATTACGCTCCTGAGGTTGACCAGGCCGAATGTGGTGTTGGGGACTTCGACGCCGACTATCGATTTTCCGGGTACCGGAGCTTCAATCCTGATGCTTGATGCTGCCAGAGCTAAAGCCAGGTCGCTGGCCAGGGCGCTGATGCGGTCTACTTTAACCCTGGTTTTCGATATTTCCTCGGTGCGGACTTGAATTTCGCCGTCTTTATCCCGCTCTCTGATTTCCTTGTATTTGCGGTCCCAACCCGGCTCGACTCCGAACTGGGTTACGGTGGGGCCGACATTTATCTGGACTACCTTGGCATCGACGCCGTAGCTGGCTAGAGCTTCCTGGATGAGCTCTGCCCGCTTTTCAATTTCGCTCTGGCTTAGCTCTACCTCTGTGGGCTTGTCCAGTATGGTGATGGGCGGCAGTTGCCAGCCGCCGGGTGTGAGCACCGGCTGGTATTTCCCTGGCTCCCAGGCTTCAGGTGGAGGCGCCTCGGCAGCTTTCACTGGCGCTAATAACCGGTGGTCGGTGCCGGTTCTGCTTCTTTGGTTTCTACTTTGCCGAATTCGATTTCCACTTGGTACCGGTTTGGGTTTAACCTTGGGAGGGCGCTGGCTGGCCTGGCGAATAGCTTGCCAGATGAGCAGGAAGAGCTTGCCTATACCTCTGAATATGCCCTTGAATATGTTGGTTATTAAGCTCCATGTCCATCGGGGAACTATGATAAGTATGCCCAGGAAAATTAGACCGGCTAGTCGTAGTGCTCCTATCGTGTAAGAATCGGTGATGATGCTCTTGCCGATACTGCCGCCGAGAGTTGCCTGGCTGGCCACGCCGCTGCCGGGGCTGAAAAAGGCTAATATTCCCCAGGCGGCAAAGGCTAAAGGAATTCCGCCCAGCCACCATTTCCAGTACCTGGTGAAGAGCCAGAACCGTCCGCTGGCAATCATCCAGATTAATATTCCCAGGAATACGGCGGTTAAGGCTAATCCCAGACCGAAGAGGCCAAGCAGACCTTCCCAGGTAGCAACAATCCAGTTGGTTATATTTCCCCAGGTAGTTGTCGCCCAGTTCGATATATGGGGCCAGAACCAGACTATCAGTCCTACGATAATGACTGCCAGTAACAGCCTTAAAATAGGCCCCAGGTAATTCTTTTTTTTCTTGCCTTTGCCGCTGTCTGAAGTTTTGGTAGTTTTTTTCTTTTTAGGCATGGTCTTAATGAGACAGATATTTATTTATCTGCGTGAGAAGCATATTTTTTCCTGTCATTGCGAGGCGTCCCGAGTGAAGCGAGGGAACAGCCGTGGCAATCTCGACTTTTTTCCATGTCATCCTGAGCCCTTCATTACGGTCATTCTGAGCCTGTCGAAGAATCTCCACTCAGGGTAAACTCCGCGAAGGATCTCAAGGTCAATTGTGAGATTCTTCGGTCGCTTTGCTCCCTCAGAATGACATAAAAAGAAAAGTGTTCTCTTAGATTGACAGAAGGAGAATGGTTCAGAATGAGACGTCTGGGTGGTTGGCAATGACAGTAAGGAATTGCTAAACATTCATTATACTTCCACGGCGGTAGTGAGAATCATGGGGCGGCGTCGGGTTTGCTCGTAAAAGAACTTGCTCAAAGTATCCTTCACCTTAGTATTTATGAAGCTCCATTCCAGCGGATGGCCGCCGCTGTGGTCCAATGCAGCTTTTACCAGGTCTCGTCCCTGCTCCAGAATAGTCTCGCCTTCTTTCATATCGACGAAGCCTCTTGATACTATATCAGGGCGACCTACAATTCTGCCTTTCTCTTTGTCGATGGCGACGATTACCACCACAATTCCATCCCGGGACAGCAGCTTCCGGTCACGGAGAATAACGCTGGCGAGGTCTCCCATAACCAGGCCATCTACATAGACGTTACCTGTAGGCAGTTTGCCGGCTATTCTGCCCTTTTCGCGGTCCAGCTCAAGTATGTTTCCGTTTTCCATGACGAAGATGTTAGTTTCAGGCATGCCCAGGCTTTTAGCCAACCTGGCGTGCAGGCTCAAGTGGCGGTATTCGCCGTGGATGGGAACGAAGAACTTTGGCCTGACCAGGCTAAGCAAAAGTTTCAGTTCCTCCTGGCTGCCATGTCCGTGGACATGTACCTGAGCTAACTTCTCATAAACCACATTAGCACCCTGGCGAAACAGGTTATCGATTGTCCGGTTAACCAGCGCTTCGTTGCCCGGGACGGGCGTGGCTGACATTATTACCGTGTCACCGGGGATAATTTTGACCTGGTTGTTGTCCCGATTGGCAATGCGCACCAGGGCTGAAGTCGGCTCTCCCTGGCTGCCGGTGGTTAGCAGGACAATCTTATTGTGAGGGAAGCGGTGGATTTCGTCGAAGCGGCGCATGACATCAGGTGGAAAATTGAGATAACCTAGCTCTGAAGCGATGCGCACCGTGTCCCTCATGCTACGACCGATGACAAAGACATTTCGGTTATGCTTGGCAGCAGCGTTAATCACCTGTTGAATGCGGGAGATAAGCGAAGCAAAGGTGGTGATAATTACCCTTCCCGGAGCCTCAGCTATGATGCGTTCCAGCGTTTCACCAACCACAGTCTCCGACGGCGTGTATCCCGGAAGCTCGGCATAGGTTGAATCGGCGAGAAGTAGCAGGACTCCCTGGGTTCCTAATTGGGCCAGCTTGGCTAATTCGGTAGGTCTGCCGTCGACCGGTGTATAGTCGATTTTGAAATCGCCGCTGTGAACCACTATACCTATGGGCGTGTAGATAATAAATCCTAATGAATCGGGAATGCTGTGACAGACGGAGAACGGCTCTATTTTGAAGTTGCCAAGTGTGAACTTGACCCCAGGCTGAATCGTCCTGAGGGTGGCCTTTTTCGAGTACCGGTGTTCCTTTAATTTGACGGAGATGAGGCCTTTGGTGAGCTTGGCGCCGTAAACTGGCACATCGAGCTCAGGCAGTATGTAAGGCAGGGCACCGACATGGTCTTCGTGACCGTGGGTTATGATTATGCCTCGCAGCTTCTCCCGCCTTTCCAGCAGGTAGCTTATGTCCGGGATGACCAGGTCAACTCCCAGCATATCCTCTTCGGGGAACATCAGTCCGGCGTCGATTATGACGATGTCATTGGCGAACTCGATAGCCATCATATTTTTGCCGATTTCGCCTAATCCGCCGAGGGGGATTATCCGGAGTTTCTGTTTGCTCATGTTCGTGGTCTAGAACAGGCTTAGCTGCTGCGGCTCAGCTTCGTCTTCTGTTAATTTCTCTGCCTGGGCTAAGATTTGCGGGATTTTGACCATGTCAGTCTCGATAGTCTTCCTCAGGCTTCCCTTGATGGAGAGCTGCTGCCGGGTGATACATGGCGTAGTAGATGACATCATCTTGCTTTTTGGCTTTACCGTGGACCTGGCTGATGCTCTGGTTAGGGAAGTATTTCGCCATTGAGTAACGACCTAGAGTAACAATCATCTTGGGGTGGATTAGCTCTATCTGACGTGCTAACCATTTGCTGCAGGCTTGAATTTCGCCGGGCAGCGGGTCTCGGTTTGATGGAGGCCGGCACTTAATAACATTGGCGATGTATACTTGCTCACGTTTCAGGCCGATTGAGGCTAATAATTCCTCCAGGTATTTTCCTGCGGGGCCAACGAAGGGACGTCCTTGCTGGTCTTCATGCCATCCGGGTGCTTCGCCGATAAAAAGGAGAGTTGCATTTTCTGGCCCTTCACCGGGCACGGCTCTGGTGCGGTGTTTGCCTAACTCGCAGTCCTGGCAGCGTTCGATTTCTTGGTTCAGCTCAGTAAGCGCTGACATCTGAAGAAATCATAGCATAGCCTTCTTTGCGGGTCAATTTAGGTTAGCGCCAGGACAAGGCTGATGGCTGAGAGACAGAGAACCGCCACGGAGATACCTATGAATAGCCTGTTCCTGTCTCATTGAGAAGAACACAATAGATAAGATGACCTGTACGATGGGTATCAGCAAAAGGAGCAAAATTCCAATACTGATAACTATAGCCGCGGGTATCTGCTTCTAGCCTGACCAGCGGCTGTATGTCTTTAAAGCCGGAGATATAGATAAGGATAATAAAGCCGATAACAACCAGCGCTAAAGAGATGGCAATGCCCACCCGGAAAGCAAGGCTGGCCCAGTTTTTTAATCGGCCTTCGTCCCATTTTGTGTTTTTCATAATTTTGTCCTGCAAGTTCTATATCACGTTGGCCGTTTTAAGGAACATCAGTATAGCTACCAGGAACAGGAAGACGCCGAATATGCGTCTAAGCCATACTCCTCTGGTTCTTTGTGTTA
This sequence comes from uncultured Chloroflexia bacterium, assembly GCA_963726215.1. Lineage (GTDB taxonomy): Bacteria > Chloroflexota > Dehalococcoidia > GIF9 > UBA5629 > 9FT-COMBO-48-23. The sequence continues at coordinate 66,150 of CAVSBU010000014.1, read as the reverse complement.
ATTCAACACCTATTCTGGAGCCTATAACTATTCCTATAACCAATGGGGCAATTATGAAAGGATATATGTTGCCATAATATTGGTAGATGAAGGCGCCGGTGGCAGCGGTGAGGGCTATCATGAAGGTGCTGGTGGCGATGGCGGCTTTCATCGGCACCCCCATGACCAGGTGCATTACCGGCACTTTTATAATACCACCGCCTACGCCGAGCAGGCTGGAAAGGACACCGGCAAAAAAGCCGGCTCCTAACCCGGCAGATGTGCGAGTCACTTTATAGGTAACAACCTTGTCCAGATTCTGGTCATAATATGAGTCCGTCAGCGAGCTGGATAAATTATCTGAAGTGTTATCCGGGCTCAGACTGAATGGTCATCGGGCTGAGTGTCTTCAGACATGAAGTGCTGGCGTGTCACCATAGTATAGGCAACGTAAATGAGCACGAGTCCGAAAAGGGCACTTAATATAGAAGGGGCGATTAAGGCGGCAGCAAAACCGCCTATGATGGCACCGGGTATGGTCGTTGTTTCCAGAAGCAGGCCTAGCTTTATATTCGTCAACCGGGCTTTGGTGTAGATGCCGGCAGCGGTGCATGCATTGGCCACGATGGCTACCAGGCTGCTGCCGATGGCTACCTGTATTGGCAAATGTAGAGCTAAGGTGAGTATGGGCACGATAATGATACCGCCGCCGACTCCTAGCATTGAGCCCAGCAGGCCGGCTACTAATCCTGTGCCACCTAATGCCCAGAGGTTTATGTCATTCAAAGTTGTAGTTAGACATAGTAACATTGGTTGTTATAAGAGGTCAACGGAAAGTTGTTAATGCGGTAGGTTAGGAGCATCTGCTCTAACCTGTCCAAAATCGTTATTGCGCCATTGTTGTGCTGCGGAAATCAATGCTATACTGTGCAGATAAGAAAGCAGGGTTTCGATGAAAAGGATAGACGGTCGCTCCAACGATGAACTTCGGCCAATAAATATTAGCCTGGGCTACCAGGCTTTTGCTGAAGGCTCAGCATTGATAGAGCTGGGGCGAACCAGAGTGCTGTGCTCTGTAAGTGTAGAGGACAGGGTTCCCAATTTCCTCAAAGGCGAGGGTACCGGCTGGGTTACTGCTGAATATGCCATGCTGCCCCGTTCTACGCTGACCCGCACTCCTCGCAGCATCTCTCCTGAGAGAACAGGCCGGTAGAAATCAGGAAATACAACGACTTATAGGTCGGAGCTTGAGGGCGGTTACCGACCTGGCAGCTCTGGGCGAAAGGACGTTTACTGTTGACTGCGATGTATTGCAGGCGGATGGCGGTACCCGGACGGCAGCTATAACCGGCGGGTATGTAGCTCTGTTTGTGGCATTACATAATCTGAAAAAACGAGGCATGCTGTCATCGATTCCACTGAAAGGTGCGGTAGCTGCTACCAGCGTTGGCATTGTCGGTAGAGAGGCGCTACTCGACCTCTGCTACGAGGAAGACTATCAGGCTGCCGTTGACTTCAATGTGGTGATGACGGATAAGGGCGAATTCGTGGAAATCCAGGGTACAGCGGAAGGCAAGCCTTTCTCCAAGGAAACTGTCGATGCTCTGCTGGCGCTGGCCGAAAAGGGCATCAAGCAGTTGTTTAAGATCCAGAAGGCAGCTTTAGCCGGGTTAGACTAAGGCCGGACGTGCCCATCGCCGATAATAATCCACTTGTAGCTGGTTATCTCCCTTAGCGCCATTGGGCCGCGGGCATGGAATTTTTGCGTGCTGATGCCTATTTCAGCTCCCAGGCCAAACTGGCCGCCATCGGTGAAACGGGTGCTGGCATTAGCATAGACACAGGCAGCATCCACTTCATTGAGGAAGCGCGCCGCCGCTGCTTTATCTTCGGCAACTATGGCCTCGGAATGCCCTGAGCCGTAGCGCTCGATATGCTCCAATGCTTCATCCAGTGAATCGACAATCTTAATTGCCGCAATAAGGGCCAGAAATTCCTTACCCCAGTCCTCTGCCTTTGCCGGCACGAGCTTTAGAGATGGAACTGGCCCGAGAATAGATAAAGTGCGCTTATCGCAGTGCATCTCTACCCCGGCCTTGGCCCATTCCTTGGCGATTAAGGGCAGATACTTAGGAGCGATTTCAGCGTGGACCAGAAGGGTATCCAGAGCGTTGCAAACAGTCGGCCGCTGGACCTTGGCGTTGTAGGCGATGGCCACTGCCTTGTTTAAATCAGCGCTTTTGTCCACATAGGTATGGCAAACGCCGATGCCGCCGGTAAGTACAGGCATGGTCGCGTTTTCCGCCACAGACTTAATCAAGCCAGCACCGCCGCGAGGAATTATGAGGTCTATAGTGCCCTTCATCTTAAGCATGTGGTCGACAAGTGCCCTGTCTGTTGACTCTATAATCTGGACTGCGCCCTGAGGCACACCCGCTTTGTAAGCAGCTTCCTGGACAACCTTGGCCAGAGCCAGATTGGAGCGGAGTGCTTCCTTGCCGCCGCGCAGGATAACAGCGTTTCCTGATTTGAGGCATAGTACCGAGATGTCTACGGTGACATTGGGACGGCTCTCGTAGATGGCGCCGATAACTCCGAGAGGTACGCGCTTCTTGCTAATTTGCAGACCGTTGGGCAGCGTGCGTTCTTCAATTATTTCACCTACAGGGTCTGGCAGAGCAGCTACGGTTCTTACATCCTTGGCTATGCCTTCAAGCCGGCTTCGAGTTCAACATCAGCCGGTCGAGCATAACTGCGCTCATGCCTGAAGCTTCGGATTCCTTGTAGTCCTGGCTGTTGGCCGATAGAATTTCGTTCTGCCTGGCTTTAAGGGCGTCGGCGATGCCGAGCAGAGCTTTATTCTTGATTTCAGTAGGCAGAAAGGCCAGCTTCCTCGATGCCGCCTTGGCTGCCTTACCTTTTTCTTCAAGCTCAGTGACCGCAGATTTCATGTTTTACTCCTCATACTAAGCACCATATTATTTCGGTGAATCAACTCGCTGCCGTATTCATAGCCGAGCAGGCCTGAGATTTCCTCGGAGTGAGCGCCTTTGATGGTAGCGATGTCCCTGGCACTATAGTTTGGCATACCGCAGCCGAGGTGGTTGCCATTCGAGTCGTAAATATCCACCACATCGCCGCGCTGAAACTCGCCCTCCACGCCGACCACACCGGCGGGCAGCAGGCTGCGGTTTTGCTTTTTAAGAGCCAGGACAGCCCCATCGTCAATTATCAGTTTGCCCTTGCAAGCCAGTCCGCTCAGCATCCATCGTTTTTTGCTTTCCAATTTGCTGGTACGCGGCGGGAATATGGTGCCGATGTTTTTTCCAAGTGTTATTTGTGTTCAGTACGTCAGGCTTACGTCCGTTGGCGATAACCACGGTTACGCCGGAAGCAGTCGCCAGTTTGGCAGCCTCGAGTTTAGTTATCATGCCGCCGACGCCGCAAGAATTGGCAGTATCGCCGGCCACGCGTTCTATCTCGGCATCTATCTTTTCAATCCTGGGGATAAGCCTGGCTTGGGGATTACACGCCGGGTCTGCATTATAGAGGCCATCGATATCGGTAAGCAGGGCTAACAGGTCGGCATCGACCAGATTGGCCACCATGGCCGAAAGATTGTCATTATCTCCGAAGGTGAGCTCACCGAGCTCGTCAGTGGCGACGACATCGTTCTCGTTTACGATGCAAATTACGCCTAATTCAATCAAGTGCTAGAAGTGTATTGCGAGCGTTCAGGTAACCGGCGCGGTCAATCAGGTCAGACTTGGTCAGCAGCGCCTGGGCGACGATTATATTGTGTTTACTGAAAAGCTGTTCGTAGACATTCATAAGCTGGCTTTGTCCCACCGAGGCCAGGACTTGCTTGAAGGGGATGTCTTTCTGTTCCTTGGCCAGGCCCAATTTCTGTCTGCCGGCGGCAACTGCACCTGAAGACACGATGATTATCTCGTGCCCTTGCTGGTGAAGCTGAGCCACCTGCTCGGTAAGACTTGACATAATACTAGGCTCAAGGCTACCAGTCCCTCCAGTCAGCAGGTTGGTACCGAACTTAGCTATCAAACGCCGATAACGCATAGTGTCTAAATTATAGCGCCGTGAAAGATAGCCAACAAGTAATAGGCTCGCTTTAAGATGTAGTGGCAAGGCTTAAGCCTGGCCAGAAGCTCGCAAATTCCAAATATTAAGCACTAAATGCTAAACAATATCAAAATTCAAATTCCCCAAATTCGAAACGCCGTGTGTCTCTGGTTGTCATAGCGGTCATTTCTCATGTCATTACGAGCCCTTCGCCTATATGTCATTCTGAGGAGCCCTTCGCCTTTGTCATCCTGAGGGAACGGAGGGACCGAAGGATCTGGCTCAGGATAAAACTCCGCGACCGAAGAATCTCTGCTCAGGATAAAACTCTGCGACCGAAGAATCTGTGTTTTAATGGACGCAGAATCCAACTCTTAGATTAGGAGATTCTTCCCCTTCACTTCATTCAGGGTCAGAATGACATGCAGGTTGATGCGTTTTGGTCATTGGTATTTGGGGCTTTGGATTTATTTAGGATTTGGAGTTTGGGATTTAGTGCTTGTTTAATTGTCTACAGTACTATTTTGCCATGGGATTCGGTACCTTTGCGGGATTGTATGATGGGATGAGATAGGGTAGAGTTAGTATAGGATTACTTGAGATAACTTTAAGGAGTTTTATTTACATGGCACGACGAAATCATTCAAATGGTCTGCTGACCGCAAGACAGGTAGCTCGGCTTCTCAATGTGCATGTAAATACGGTGCGGCGATGGAATGACCGGGGAATACTGAAGGCGTACCGCATCGGCCCGCGAGGTGACCGGAGATTCAACAAGGCAGACATCGATATGTTTCTTGCCGGAAATGGTCAGCCTGAAAATGAGACCGAGCTGAACTCGTACTTGTGAGTTGAATGCTCTCTAGTCACGAGGCTAAAGCCTCGTGGCTACATGTGTTTAGGATGGCTCTCCTTTCCACAGAAAAGCCTGAACAAATGATAGACTTTAGTCTTTACAATTTCATTGCCCCAGCAGTATAATCTGGGGCAATGCCTGACATCGATCAAGACCTCCTGGCTCTTCTGGCCAAGGTATCCACTATTCTCAACCAGCAAAACTGCCCAGCTTATATAGTCGGCGGCTTCGTTCGCGACTGGCTGCTGGGCAGAAAGACAGCACGATATCGATATTGCCGTAGAAGGTGACGCCTTAAGCATAGCTCAGGAAGTGGCCAGAGCCATTGACGGAAAATATGTGTTGCTTGATGAAACCAATAAGGTAGCTCGGGTGGTTGTTAGCAGATGAGCACCAGTGGCATCTGGATTTCACCTCTTTCTTCAAATGATATACAGGACGACCTGGCACGGCGTGACTTCACCATCGATGCCATGGCGGTTGAGCTTCAAGGGCTTATTTCAGGTTCATCTCAGCTCATCGACCCATTCTCCGGAAAAAGCGATTTGAAGAAGAAGCTGGTGCGGGCGGTAAGCCAGCAGATTTTCACGGAAGATGCGGCCAGACTGCTTCGGGCTGTCAGATTAGCTGCTGAGCTTGGCTTCAAGATTGTGCCTGGCACAGAAAGTCTAATTAGAAAAGATTGCCAATTAGCTAAACTGGTTCCCGGGGAGCGGCTGCGAGAAGAGCTGGTGAGGTTGCTGGCCTTACCTGGTTCTGCCGCGTCGATACGCTATCTGGATAAGTTGGGTTTGCTCACCGCGATAATTCCTGAACTGGAAGAGCTGAAAGGAGCCAAGCAGCCGAAGGAGCACTATTGGGATGTCTTTAACCATTCAGTGGAGACGATGGCTACGGCCGAATTCTTGCTGCGAGAGAGCAAGTGGAAATATGGCAAAGATGATTTGTTAACCGTGACCCCGTGGTCGGAAGAGATAAGTGGGCATTTCGATGAGGAGGTGTCCAGCGGCAGCAATCGGAGGCTGCTGCTTAAGCTGGGTGCGCTGATGCATGATATCGCCAAGCCGGCGACCAAGACAGTCGATGAAACGGGCAGGACACGTTTTTTGGGACATGCCAAAGAGGGCGCAGCTATAGCAGTTGCAGTTTTGGAAAGGCTGCGGTTCAGCAGTCGGGAGATAAGATTGGTGGAGAATCTGATTTATCACCATCTCCGCCCGGCTCAGATGGCTAACGATGGTTTGCCTACCAGCCGGGCAGTTTATCGTTACTTCCGTGATACCGAGGGTGCTGGAATCGATGTACTGTTTCTAGCCCTGGCTGATTATCTGGCTACGCATGGTCCAAAACTTGACATTGAAGAATGGAAGCAGCATAATCTCTTGATTAGTTTTATACTGGCCGAGCATTCCAAGCAAGAAACTAAGGTTTTGCCGGTCAAGTTGATAGATGGTCATGATTTAATGGATATTTTCGGCTTGAGGCCGGGGCGCTTGCTGGGTGAGCTTTTGACTGAGGTGCGGGAAGCTCAAGCGGCTGAAGAACTGAATACGAGAGAGGAAGCTCTGGAGCTGGTGCGTAAGGAATTGGAGAAACGACAGTGCGGCACGGCCTGCTAAAAGTGTTAACGATTTTAGTCATTTTGAGGGAGCCCTTCGCTCTCTGTCATTCTGAGGAGCAGAGCGACTGAAGAATCACTTCGATAACTCGAATGAGAATCTGGAGACTTGAGGCTCAGAGTGACAATGGAGATTCAGAGTGACAAGTGGAAATAACTAATGTATCAGGAATAGGTAGTTAATTGAGAAGAGGAAACGCACCTCTACTAATTTTTATACTGGTTCTATTCGGCTTCTGCCTGTGGGTGATATGGCCGGGTAATGGCATATTTGGCAGGAATGAGTTCACCTTAGGGCTTGACCTCAAGGGAGGCAGCCATCTGGTTTACAGCATCGATTTATCTAAGAAAGACCCGGCACAGTCAGATGCTGATGTTATTGAGGGCGTTAAAAACAAAATTGAACGGCGAGTTAATGCCTACGGTGTGACCGAGCCCATAGTCCAGACGATTAGTAACGAACGAGGCAGCTTCGTTCTCGTTCAGCTTCCGGGAGTCAAGGATATCGACCAGGCACTTAAGCTTATTGGTCAGACGGCTGAGCTTGATTTCAGAGAACGCGTGGTTGATTCCAGCGGCAACCCGGTGCTTGATGAAAATGGCAATCAGAGCAGTGGGTCATTGCTAAAGCTAAAGGCAGCGATGGACAGGAAAGGGAGCTTGCCGGCAAGTATCTAAAGCCAAATGCCCAGGTGGTTTTAGCGCCACAGACCAATGAGCCTGAGGTGGCTTTTGAATGGAACTCGGAGGGCGCCGTCCTGTTTGAGCAGATTACTCAGCGCAATTTGCAGAAAGCCGCTGGGCATATTCCTGGATAATCAGCTTATCTCGGCGCCAACGGTGCAAGCCGTTATTAAGGAGAAAGGCGTTATTACCGGTCTGAATTTAGAAGAAGCCAAAACACTAGCTATACAGCTTAACTCGGGCTCTCTGGATGTACCCCTGACTCTAGTTGAGCGCAGAGATATCGGGGCTACTTTAGGTGAAGATTCTCTGAAGAAAAGTCTTGAGGCGGGGATAATCGGGTCAGCTATGGTAATTCTATTTATGATTGCCTATTACCGTTTCTCCGGTCTTATGGCTTGCCTGGCGCTGGTGGTTTTTGTAGTGTTGAACCTGGCTATTTTTAAACTCATTCCGGTGGTTTTGACGCTCCCCGGTATCGCCGGTTTTATTGTATCCATAGGTATGGGAGTAGATGGCAATGTTCTTGTGGCCGAGCGTTTGAAAGAGGAATTGAGACGCGGGCGTACTCTGGGTGCGGCGATTGAGGAAGGCTTCCGCCAGTCCTGGTCAGCCATTCTTGATGCTAATGTAACTGTTTTTATCGCCTGTGCCGTCCTTTATTGGTTGGGAAATACGTTCGGCAATTTTTTGGTTATAGGTTTTGCCACAACTCTGTTCATTGGTACGGCTTTGAGCATGTTTACACAGGTTGTGGTTACCCGGACTTTCCTGCGCACAATTGTAGGGCTCGGTATGGCTAAAAGCCCGGGCGCTTATGGAGTGGCGAAGCAATGATTGATTTAGTGGGTAAAAGAAACTGGTTTTTTCTTATCTCAGCCATTGTAATCATTCCCGGCATAATCTCACTGGCTGTCTTCGGCCTTAAACCGGGAGTAGATTTCAGCAGCGGCACGGCTATGACCTTACACTTCGATAAGGCAGTGGAGTTAGGCCAGTTACGCCAGGAGCTAACCAACCTGGGTTATGACCAGGCTATTGTTCAGCCCGCCGGCGAAGGTGATTTCTTTATTCGACTCCCGGAAATATCCAGTGAGCAAACCACCAAGCTAAAGGATAGTTTGCAGACCGGGTTAGATACTACGCTTACAGTCAGCAGCCTTTATAGCGTTTCGCCGATTGTAGCTGCCGGGACGGTACGTAACACTTTCATCGCTGTCGTGGTGGCTTCGATAGGTATTTTACTGTATATTTCCTGGGCATTTCGCAAAATGCCTAAGCCCTATACGGTGGGGCACCTGCGCTATTATTGCTCTGCTGCACGACCTGGTAGTGGTTATCGCTGTATTCTCCATTCTGGGATGGGCGGCTGGCATGGAAGTTGATGCCTTATTTGTCACCGGTGTGCTGGCAGTTGTCGGCGTCAGCGTGAATAACATTGTGGTTGTGTTTGACCGCATTCGAGAGAACACGAAGAGAGGGGTGAGCCGTGACTTCGAGGTGATGGCAAATTACGGTATCGTTGAGTCGCTGGGTCGTTCTCTGAATACGGGTCTGGCTACTCTTTTCGTTATAGTGGCGCTTTATCTACTCGGTGGAGTGACTACTCATACATTGGTATTGGCGCTTATGATTGGCATCGCTACTGGAATCTATTCTTCCCTGTGCATTGCCGGGCAGCTTTTGGTAGTTTGGGAAAAGGGACTTCTCTCCTCGGAAAAAGGCAGCCACGAGCACCGCCTAAACGGAAACGCCGCGGGTCTTCAGCCTCGTCGAACCGACTCAAACATCAATCAAGACTATATCTGGTGAATCTCCTTCACCATTTTTATGAAGTTGTCAAAGCTTACGGGTCTTGACCTTGCCTCCTGTTTGCCCAAAGGGTCGGAAATTTGACTGTTTCCGCGCAGAATATCAAGTGTAGCAGCCACAGATAGAGACAAGGCTTCAAGGTGATAGCCGCCTTCCAGCATAAAAACCATACGCCCTTGACATAACATATCGGCTAAGGTCTTGATAATTTCTGTCAATCGGGCAAAACCTGAGACGCTTAGCTGCATTGATGCCAGGTTGTCAGCCCAGTGGGCATCATAACCGGCGGAGACCATTATTAGCTGCGGCTCGAAGCGCTTAGCTACCGGTGCCAGGATATCTTCGAAAACTGTCTGGTATTCATCGTCACCCCAGCCAGCCAGCAGGGGAACGTTGACGGTAAACCCTTCGCCATCTCTGGCTCCGGTCTCATCGATGCTGCCCGTTCCCGGGTAAAATGGGTATTCATGAGTGGAGAAATAAAGGACATGCTGGTCAGCATAGAACGTATCCTGTGTGCCATTGCCATGGTGGACATCGAAATCAATAATAAGTATTCGTTTAATATCGAAGTTGGCCAGGGCGTACTTGGCGGCTATAGCTATGTTGTTGAATATACAGAAGCCCATAGCTTGCCAGCATGTAGCATGGTGCCCGGGCGGCCTGACCAGGGCGAAAGCGCTATTGACCTGTCTGTTCATCACCGCATCAACTGCTGTCAAAGCACCACCGGCAGCGTACACAGCCGCGTTGTATGAGCCCGGCGATGTAACGGTATCAGGGTCAAGCCAACCACCGCCTCTTTCCGATTGGCTTTGAATTCGAGAGATATATTCGGGTGCGTGCACTGCGGCTAATTCGTCAATAGTGGCAGCACGTGGTGACAGTAAGACAAGTTTGTCCTTGAGGTGGGTCTCCTCCAGATGGGACATGGTGGTTGTCAGCCTTTGGCTGTTCTCGACATGCGTCCCAGTATCGTGTTCCAGATAGACTGGGTCGTAAATCAGGCCGACTCTCATTGTGATTTTGCCCTTTGAAATTTGCTGAAAGGCAATCTATGAAAAAGAGCATGCCTATGATATCAAAGCTGGACATAATGGGCAATATATATGAAGGAAACTTTTATGTAACTGTATGCGCGGTACGTAGCTCTTGTATAAGGAGTAGAAATAGAATAAAATAACCTCGTATAACTAGGCATTTTCACGGAATAATCAAACGCTCTGGAGTAGAGGAGGAATTTATGGTTAAACTGGTTACCGATAGCGTGTCTGATTTACCACCTGAGGTTGTCAAAGACCTGGAAATTACAGTAGTTCCGTTGCATGTTCAATTTGGCAACGAGACCTATAAAGATAGGGTTGACCTGAGTTCTGAGGAATTTTACCATAAGCTGGAGCACAGCTCTGTGCTGCCTTCTACTGCTGCCCCCAGTCCCGGCATTTTTGCTGAAGTCTTTGATGAACTTGGCTGCAAAGTACAGCCAGATTCTGGGTGTGTTTGTGTCTCGCAAGTTAAGCGCCACCTATGATGCGGCATTACAGGGAATAAAGCTAATGAAGAGAAAATGCCAGGTGGAGGTTGTTGATTCCACGCTGGGTATAATGGGGCAAGGACTACTGGTCATGGAGGCAGCCAAAAAAGCGTTAGCCGGAGCCAACCTCAGCGAACTCATCAATTTAATATCAGAAACTATTCCTCGAATACATGTCCGGGTGACTCTCGATACTCTGGAGTATTTAGCCAGGGGAGGTCGCATCGGCAAGGTGCAGGCTTTTCTGGGGTCTATGCTTAAGATGAATCCTATACTCGGCATAAAAGATGGTGTGGCTTTTCCTGCTGCCAGGGTGCGCTCCAGAGCCAAGGCTACCGAATGGCTCTTTGAATTTGCATCGAAGTTCAGCAAGGTCAAGGCATTGGCTGTGGAGTATGGCACCAACGTGGCTGAAGCTAAGGCTTTTGCCAAACGTATGGCTTCTGTATTTCCCAAAGCCTCAATCTATATATCGAATGTAAGTCCTGTTGTTGGCACGCATACAGGTCCCAATCCTTTAAGTCTGACTGTCCTGGAAGGATAGTAATTGGCTGCGAACGGGGTTTCACAGGTCGCTTATTCCCGAACGTTCTAATTCCAGAAGTATACGTATTCCGCGGTAAAAGCATTCCTTGAGGTAAGCCTGTTCCCAGTCTCTTAAGGTAGCTTATACCGCCCCAATCACCGCCGTGCAATACTTCCGAGACGCGTTCATGTCGACTTCGCCGGGATTGAGCAGCACGTTCACTGAAGGCAGGCGGCATGTTCTTACCTTCGGCTTTCAGCAGGAAATAGCCTTCTAATGGACTTCCCTGGGCTGCCTTGTATAGCTCTGCTTCTCTAGCCATTTGTTATCCCTCCGGTACCTTAGATTCCCCCATAGAAGCACGTTCTGTTAAATCGAGACAATTTCGACCTTTTCTCTTAGCAAGTTTCCCACAAATACTAATTCTCCAACAATAACTTGTCAATACCCGTGTGTCTAACCAGTGCAGTATGATATTTTGTAGTGTCGATACACAGAGGGAAAGTGCTAATTAAACCGATTTTTCTGGCTTTGCCGAAGTCATTGTTTGGGGTTCGACCTCGTGATATACTGGGGCAATCAAGGAGAAACATGTCGCTGGACCTGTCTAAATTAGTCGGTCAGATTGTAGATTTGGCAGCCAGCTTGAAGTCGAAGGCGGGGGAAAGACAGGCTAAGCTTGAATTTGCCTTGAAGACTCTTAAGTCTTCGGCTGCTGATTTGAATGCGTTGAAACAGAAGGTTGAGGCGAGCAAAACTACCTGGCTGGTAGCCGGTCTAAAAGAAAGTATTGACCTAGGGCAGACGGCGCCACGCTGCCCCGATGATTTTATAGTTTTGGCCAGCGATGGTTCTCATATCGATGTTGACCGCCACCAGTCGGCTCACTGCTTTCTTATCAACATCGGCATGGCCCAGTTACAGTACGGTCGAAATCCTGATGCCCAGCTCTTGAGCTTTCCATCCCTGTATTTCAAAGATGGAGAGGTGGCTATTACCTCTGCTGATGGTCGCCAGATTCCGATAGAGGGACAGCTTCTGGGTATAAAGCGCAGCATCGAGGAATGCCGCTGGCTGGCTGAGCGGGTAAATGAATTGAATGCAGATTTGCCTTTGGTGGCGCTGCTTGACGGCTCCCTTATCTTGTGGCGCCTGGCTGAGCAGGTTTATCCCGATTTTGTTATCCGTGAGCTATTGATAGACGGCTTTTTGAAATACCTTAACCAGTTAAGGGAGCTTAGCCGGCGTAGACGGCTGGCTGTAGCCAGTTATATCAGTTTCCCCCGCAGCACCGAGGTAGTTAATCTGCTGCGCCTGGCTATCTGTCCGCACCTGCCGGTAGACTGCGACCGCTATTGTTCGGGCAAGTTTGAAGGCAGAGAATGTGATGTTGTCGGCGGCTTGCTCGACCGTGACCTGTTTGCCCGGCTGTTAGCCCCGGGACAACGGTCGGCCTTATTCAGCAGCCGGTCTTCAGTTGTTGCTAAGTACTACGGAGCTAATGAGGTCAACTTTTTCTACGTCAGGCTGGATGGAGAAGTAGCCCGAGTAGAAGTTCCGCTTTGGGTAGCTGAAGATGAGAAACTGGTTGGGCTGGTCCATTCCACAATTTTAGACCAATGCCGGCGAGGGTTAGGTTACCCGGTTGCCCTGAGCGAAGCGCATGAGCAAGCGGTGGTGAACGTTGCCGACCGGGAGCAGTTCTGGGAGCTGGTGAGAGCAGATTCTGAGTGAGGATGGAATTTTTCTGGAGAGCTCGGCTAAGAGTGAAAGCAAGAGAGCCAGATGGATATAGAACAAATTAAAAATCAAAAATCAAAAGTAAAGGTCAAAAAACCAAAAGTCAAAGATGGATAAGGTGAGCAAAATAGGCGAGGTCATTGAGGCCAGCAGCGCCGAGTTTACAGCTCAATGTTATAAGCTCGACCAGGCGCCGCCTCTGGGCAGTCTGGTGAAAACGCAGGATAAGCTTGGTGAAATCTATGGCGTTGTCTATAATGTCGAGACCCACAGCCTTGAGCCGGGGCGGCGTGTGGTGGCTAGAGGCGAGAATCTGAAGGCGGAGGAGGAGATTTTTACGGCCAATCCACAGCTATCCAGGCTTTTAACAACGGATTTCAGAGTCCTGGTAGTGGGGCATGTCGAGGGGAAAAGCTGGCATCACTATCTGCCGCCGAAATCTGCCTCCATTCATAGCTTTGTCTATACCTGTCAGCTTGAAGAAGTCAGGGCGTTTACTCAGTCATTAGATTTTCTCAGTTTGATTGTGAACGCCAGAATACCTGTCCCGGTTGATGAGGTCGCCGGTGCCTGTCTTCGTTATGCCAGCCAGGCTCATCATGACCCCAATGCTTTTCTGGTCAAAGCCGGTAAAGAGCTGGCCTGTATGCTGAGCAGCGATGTCAATAGATTGAATTCGCTTCTCAAGAGGCTTAAGTAATGACAAATCAAAGTTCCGAAGAGCAGACTCGTTTAGGTGTTGTGGTTTCCGGCTCTCTTACCCGGGGTGTGGAGGTCAGGCTTGATGCATCGGTTTCAGTAGAGGATATGGCAGTCGGTCGGTACGTGGCCATCGAAGGGGCGAAGCACCGCTTCTTCGGCATGATTACTGACGTCAGCCTGGAAACCGTTGACCCGAGTGTAGCCATAACACCGCCTGATATCTCTGACCCCTTCATTGCTCAAGTAATCACCGGCACCACCACTTACGGTAAGCTTCGGGTTCTGCCCATGTTGACTATCGGTGGTGATGCTGCCAGCATACTTGAGGGGCCTCAACCGGCGAAGACGGTGCCGGCACATTTCTCGGGTGTGAAGCTGGCTTCCCAGCGTGATGTTGAGATTGTTTTCGGCGCTGAAGATGAAAAGCGGTTTTATGTAGGAACGCCGCTGGATATGGAGACCAAAGTCTGCCTTAATATCGCGGAATTTGTTAAGCGTTCCAACGGAGTTTTCGGCAAGAGCGGTACTGGCAAGACCTTTCTTACCCGTTTGCTACTTGTTGGCATGCTGCAAAAAAATGCAGCGGTCAGCCTGGTATTCGACATGCACAGCGAGTATGGTTGGGAAGGTAAAACTGAGAAAGGTTACAAAGTAAAGGGTTTAAAGCAGCTATTTCCATCGAAAGTGGCAATTTTTACCCTGGATGAGGAAAGTTCTAAACGCAGGAGAGTTAGCACCGATGTTGTGGTCAGGATAGGCTATGACGAAATCGAGCCTGAAGACATTGAATTGCTCCGGCAGACGCTGAACCTTACCGAAGCTTCCGCTCAAACGGTCTATCAACTGGCGCGGGAATTCGGTGATAGGAAATGGCTGGAGACTGTGCTGAATCTGAACGAAGACGACGGCAAGCAATTAATTTCCAGACTGAATATTCATGACAGCACCTACCGTAATTTGCGACGCGGACTGGAGAACTTGCGACGGTTTTCTTTTTTAGTACCCCGGGCACGCGAAAATTCAGTCCAGCGTATACTGGAGTATTTGGACAGGGGCATAAATGTAATCCTTGAATTCGGCAGATTTGATGACTTTGCCGCTTATATTCTGGTGGCTAATCTACTGAGCCGGCGAATACATGCTAAATATCGGGAGAACGCAGAGCGGGAAATGGGTGGAGAGGTGGCGCCGTCTCGCCCTCTGGTTATTACTATCGAAGAAGCCCATCGTTTTCTTAATCCTGAGATTTCATCTCGAACCATCTTCGGCAGAATCGCTCGGGAGATGAGGAAATACAATGTTACATTGCTCGTAATTGACCAGCGTCCCAGCGGTATAGACGGCGAGGTCATGTCGCAATTAGGAACGAAGATTACCTGCCTTCTGGATGACGAGCGGGACCTCGATAGCGTGCTTACAGGCACGTCGGGCAAAAGCGAGCTGAAATCGGTATTATCTAAGTTGGAGACCAAGCAACAGGCGCTTATCTTTGGCCACGCTGTGCCTATGCCGGTGGTGATTAAGACTCGAGAGTATGGCACTGCCGAGTCTTACAAAGAGCTTGGTTTTCTTGAAGCCGCCGAGCTGAAAAAGAAGACAGAAAAAGATATGGAAGATTTATGGGCATAAAGGAATTTGCTTAGGTGCGTGGGACCGGCCCTCTGCCTATCTTCATTTGGCCTCTGTAATACAGCGAATAAATTTGACCTATCATCTGATTCCAGGCTTTTTCACCCTTATGCTTTCGTAGAGTCAGGCTATAGACTTTGAGGTTGTGAGGTAAACTCTCGGCCCTATCAGTGCAAGGCAAAAGTTTGGAGCAGGGGAATTCTGAACAGTCACAGCAGAAGTCCACGCCTTTCTCTTGGGCACAGATATAAGTGGCACACTGTTCGCCTATAACAGGGCAATGGCCGTCAACGGCTCGGCATCCCTGGCATGTAGCTTTTTCCGGAGGGACATTCATACGTTGTGCCAGGGTGTCTCTCAATTTCTCATCCGATAAGGCTTTATATAGCGGACACATGCCACAGTGAATACCGCAGGGAGCTGCTAGTCCGGATTGTTCAGTCATTTACAATTACCTCCTTCAATGTCGGGATACCCTGAACGTCCAGTTTATAGTTCTTGACATAAGGTTTCACCAGAAGATAAGTCTTACCGAACCACAGAGGCAGGCAGGCGGCTTCGTCTACTATTTTTTGCTCGGCTTGCTGGTACAGGGAGAATCTGGTGGTCTCATTCTGTTCAATGCCGGCCTGGTCGAGCAGGGTGTCTACTTGTGCGTTGCTGTAATTGCCGGTGTTGTATTCGGCACCGGTGTGGAATAGTATATCCAGGAAGTTCTGTGGGTCGGGATAGTCAGCAATCCAACCGCTGACATACATCTGGTCAGCCTCTTCTCTTAAGAAATAGGAGAAAATCTCCGGCTCAAGTTGCCTGACACTTACTTCGACACCAAGGTTTTCTCGCCAGTCTTGGAGTATGGCACCCAGATATTCCGGTATATTACCGCCTGATCCCGAGTTGGTGAGCGTGATAGGTGGCAGATTGGAAACGCTGCCGTATTTTGAACTGGCGATTAGGCTTTTGGCCTTGGCTACATCGTAGGTGAGTCCTTGGAGCTTCTCGTTATAGCCGGGCATACTCGGTGGCAGAATGCCGTCAGCTTTAGTCATCATGTCTTTGAGAATTATCTTGATGATTCGCTCTTTGTTCACTGCGTAGCAAAAAGCGCGCCGGATATTGACATCATCAAAGGGCGGCTTTTGCGTATTGAAACCTATATAGAAGAAGCTCAGCTCGGGGAATATGGCTAATTCATTGTAGAACGGACCGCGTTGGTCTGTTGCCCTGTCTATGTTATACTCGTCAACCTGGGCCACATCGATTTCGCCCATTTCATACAATGCCATTGGAATACCGGCCAGTAGATGAAAAACTACCTTATTGACAGTGGCAGGCTGACCGTAATAAAACTTATTCGGCTCCAACACTAACATATCATCTTTTTTCCATTCCGTAAGCTTGAATGGGCCGGTCCCGTTTGGCTTCATCCACCAGTCTTTGCCTGATTCCACATTGGCTTTATCGACAACAAAGGCGGTAGGGTAGGTCAGCTTGGCCAGAAAATAGACCTTGGGTGCATCGATGGTGACCTTCAACGTGTAGTCATCGATGACCTCGACGCCGCTGATTGCTGTAGCTTTGCCCGCCAACATATCTTTCACTCCGATGATGTCGCCTAAATAAGTAGCTGCTGTCTGGGAGTTGGTTTCAGGAAGGCAGGCTCTTTCCCATGAATATTTAAAGTCCTGGGCAGTAACCTCTTTACCATCCTGGAACTTTACTCCCTGGCGCAAGTAAAAAGTATAAGTCTGGCCACTATTGCTTATTTGCCAGCTTTCAGCGATGTCAGGCACCGGCTTTGCCTCAGCACCAAGACGGACCAGGCCGCTGAAGATTTGCATGACATAGGTTTGTGAAGTTGACTCACTGGATACTGCCGGGTCAAGGGTTATCGGGCCGCTATCCCAGAGGTTGAGAGCTCCCTTTTCTCGAGTAGGTGCTGGTATTGTCCCAGGCTGGCATTTAACGACGAAGGGCAAAGCAACTAATAGCACAAATTATTGCACCGATTAAAGTAAAATACCAAATCTTTTTCATTGGTTTTTGAGCCTCAAACTAGATTTTTCGCTTTCATGCTTAAATGTTCACTATCGCAGATAATTATATGGTCGAGGACTTCGATACCTATGATTTCACCGGCTTCAATGAGGCGTTTAGTCATCTTGATGTCGTCTTCAGATGGTGTTGGGTCGCCCGAGGGGTGGTTATGTATAAAGATAACCGAAGCAGCGCTGGAAGAGATTGCGTCCTTAAACACCTCACGCGGATGCACAATGCTGCAATCAAGGCTGCCTATAGAAACGGTATTGGTTTTTATCAAATGATTTCTGGTATCCAGGCAGAGTACCAGAAAATGCTCCTTCTTCTTACCTTTCAGCAGGTTTCTGGCTGTTTTTATGACATCCTCCGGGGATTTAACCGTTATTTTCGTGGCTTCGCTTGAGGAATTTTCCAGCCGTTTGCTCAACTCAAAGGTGGCTTTGATTTGAGCGGCTTTTGCCGGGCCGATACCTTTTATTTGTGTCAGCTCTTCGACGGAAGCAGAAGCCAGATTCTTAAGATTGCCGAATTTACTCAGCAGTTTTTGGGCGGTGACAATTACCGATTCGCCTTTGATTCCTCGACCCAGAATCAAAGCTAGAATCTCCTGGCTGGAGAGAGCTTCACTGCCCAGCTTTGACAGCCTCTCTCTCGGCCGCTCTGAAAGAGGCAGGTCGTGCACAGTAAAAGAGTTCTTCAATCGACCCCCAGTAATACATTGGCCGTTACCAGCTTGCCTAATATATCATCCCAGAGGAATCTGTCTTTACTATTTCCCCAAAGTGAGTCGTATTGTAATTCAGACTGGCCTTGCGTTTGGCTGGTTATATATTTTTGCCACAGCGCATCAAGTCCATCCTGGTCGAAGCCGTAAACCTGGGTGAGTGCATCATCGTAGGTGTTGCCTTCTTTGAATAAATTCAAGAGCTGAAGCATTTTATCCCTGCCGTAGTTTTGGATGAGGAACGGGATGAGGCTTTGACTTTCAGCATAGGAGATGTAAGCCTCTTCAGGTATGGCTGAAAACGGGCTGGCTAAACTGCGCACGGAAATAAGGTTGTGTTGAGTGATTGCCTTTTCCAATACCGACTCGAGATAGGGGTCTGGTTTGCCTTCGGCATACATAGCTAAGCCTTCGTCTAACCAGGTTGGTAGAATGGCTCCGTAAGGGCTGAAAGTTATTTGATGAGTTACCATGTGACCCAGTTCGTGAGCTAGAGCCCCTTTGCCCCAGTCCAGTTCATTTGTAGGAATACCAATGGCGATGATGCCGTATTCAGTAAAAGCGACACCACCTGTCCATTCTTGTGGGAAAACCATAGCGCCGCGGAGGTCTTCGGGACTGGCATATATATATAAGCTAACAGGCTGTTTGAGATAGACGCCGGTGTCTTGAGCCAGTCTTTCCAATGCCTGTTGGCAACCAGCCATCAGCTGGTCAACAAAAGATTGATTACCTTTATACCAGAAAAGGCTAATTTGACCTGAAGTTACTTTCTTCCAGTCATAGCGGAGGTCGTCGAAGCGAATTATCTGGGATGGGGTAGTCAGACTATCCCCGGCTGTATCTTCAATTGTCCACCAGTATGTGACTGTGGCTCCGGCTGGCAGGCTGGCTTTCCTCATATCCCAGACCCATTGTGTTTGTACTTTTGGAGATGGGGTGAATTCAGGCCAGGCCTCGTTGGTTATCGGGGCGTAGTTCATCCTATCAACTTGATAATGGAGGCGCAATTTAACGATATCATTCTGGCTTTGAGCCTTGATGTTGAAGGCCAGGGCGGAGGGAAAATATATCTGCGCCGAGCTGTCCAGTAATGAAATTCCGTCCTGGGCATGGATAATAGTTGGTGTAATAACCAGAATAGCAGCCAGGATTAGCGGAATGAACCATTTAGTCATTTTCCGGCTCCCAGTTTATGACGCAGATAGGCGGTGATAAAATCATCAAGCTCTCCATCCAGGACAGCGCTAGCATTGCTGGTTTCATACTTCGTGCGATGGTCTTTGACCATTTGGTAGGGGTGCAGGACGTAGCTTCGAATCTGGTTACCCCAACCAGCTTCAATTCGCTCACCTTTAAGTTTGGCTTTTTCCATCTCTTTTTCCTCACGATTCAGTTCAAGAAGCCGGGCGTAAAGCACTTTCAGGGCACTTTCCTTGTTCTGCCGCTGAGAACGTTGACTTTGACAACTTACTACCATCCCGGTGGGAAGATGCGTTATTCTAACAGCACTGCTTGTTTTTTGCATGTGCTGTCCGCCGGGTCCACTCGACCTGAAGGTATCTATTTTCAAATCCTCAGGTTTTACTTTGATATCTATTTCCTCTTCGGCTTCAGGAAGGACTTCAACCAGAACGAACGAAGTATGTCGGGCGTGGTCGGCGTCGAATGGAGACAGGCGAACTAAACGATGAACCCCGTGCTCTGACTTCAAATAACCGTAGGCATAATCTCCTTTAATTTCTACTGTGGCACTCTTGATGCCAGCTTCCTCGCCAATTGAGGTATCCAGTATTTCAGTTTTATATTTATGCTGCTCTGCCCAGCGCAAGTACATCCTGAAAAGCATTTCTGCCCAGTCCTGGGACTCGGTGCCGCCAGCGCCGGCGTGTACAGTTAAGATGGCATCTCTGGCGTCGTATTCTTCGCTCAACAGCAATCTGGTTTCCAGTTCATCGAGTTGAGAGGTCATTTCCTCTATACGCTGCTGTATTTCTCCTTGAAGAGACTGGTCGTTTTCTTCAATGGCTAACGTCGTCATGTCAAGAAGTTCGGTAATTTCTTTCTCCAGCTGACGCCAAGTCTGAACCGTATTTTTAACTGCTCCCAGTTGGCGCATGATAGACTGTGCCCTGGTTTGGTCTAACCAGAAGTCTGGCTGTGTGGTTTCAGTCTCCAGCCTGGCGATTTCCTTTTCCCTGCCTGGAATGTCAAAGACGCACCAGCATGTCTGAGATTCGGCGGTTTAGAGCCTCCAGTTTATCTTTTTCTTCCTGCATGGCTAACAACTCCTATTCTACATTTAGATTATTGTAACACGTGATTGATAGGCAATCTCTGTGGGCGGTTGCCAACGATGGTCATGGATTTGCCGCTGGCAGCAAGATGAGCTAGTCGAGAGGGCTCTGGAAGCCGATAGCCGCGGCAACACTCCATTACCCAATGAATAGCTGTAGGCAAATCAATCCTGTGACCGATAGAAATATAAATCGGGCTAGCGTCGACTTTGCTACGCAGAGCAACACCGATGATTTCGCCGTTATCGGTAAGCTCAGCGTAATCACCGATTTCAGCAGTTACCGGTGAATGAGTTCCGCACAGACGTGATTTGGCACAACCTATACTCGGTATATCGAGGAGCAGACCCAGATGTGAGGCGATTCCGAAGCGTCTGGGATGGGCAATTCCCTGGCCATCTACCAGGATAAGGTCGGGGTTTATGGATAGTTTCTGGCAGGCAGCCAATATAAGCGGAGCCTCTCTGAAAGATAAAAGGCCGGGTATGTAGGGAAAATTGAGTTTATCCTCAGCAGTCTTTACCTCAGCAACCTGCAGTTCCGGGTAGCTGAGAATGACCACAGCTGCCCGGGCAATCCCTCTGGAATCTGGTGCCGATATATCGACGCCGGCGATAAATCTGGGTTTGATAGTTTCGCTTTGGCGAGATACTTGCCTGGCCAGCTCCAATTGTATCTGTTTAGCTTCGGCAACGCTTATTTGCCAGCCGTGCAAATTCTGTATTTTCACATCATTGATTATAATAGCTGAGTTCACTGGAGGCAACATCCGAAGTAGAGCCGTATTGACAGTTTAAGTGAGTTGGTGCATAATAGCCTACAAAAATTCTCAAGGAGGCCTAATCTAAATAGATAACCCATGGTGAAGATAAGATTGCGGCGGATTGGCACCAGAAATAAACCTATATATCGGATGGTGGTAGCCGATGAGAGGTCACCACGTGATGGTAAATTTATTGAGATTATCGGGCATTATAATCCATTGACTGAGCCGGAGACCTTTGTTGTTGATGAAGAAAAAGCGCTGAAGTGGCTTAAGTATGGCGCCCAGCCAACGGGCACTGCATTAAGGCTGCTTACTAAAGCGGGCGTAATGGATAAGTTCAAACCAGTTGCTGAAAAGAAGGTAAGAGCAACAAAGCCGAAAAAGACGAAAACCAAAGCCGGAACAAAAGCCAAATCAACTGCAGAGGAGTCATCATAATGAAGGAGCTAATAGAATATATCGCCAAGTCCATTGTTAATGCACCTGATGATGTAAGGGTTACTGAGGAGACTGATGACAAGAGTATGGTGGTGGTGAAATTGGAAGTCGCCGCAGATGATAAAGGTAGAGTAATCGGCAGGCAGGGTCGTGTCGCTGAGGCGATGAGGACTCTGCTACGTGTGGTAGCGACCAAGGAGGGTGTTCGGGTCAGGCTTGAGATACTGTAAATGACCTGTTATATCCAAAGCAGGTCTATTTTCCGTTATTACAAACCCCTATAATTTCAATAGATAATTACTTGCCTATTTACCCAGTGATAACCGTCACCGCAGTGGTGATTTTCGACGTCTCCTCTCAGCTACCCTAAGGCGGACAAGAGAACGAAGAAGAGCAGCTTGGACTTGTGCGACGTCTAATTCTGGTGTACGGGTTTTGAGCCTTTCTTCAGCTCGACGTTTAGCTGCTTCGGCGCGTTCAATATCGATTTCTTCGGCGCGTTCACAGGCATCGGCCAGGATTAAGATTTTATCGGGACGTACTTCGAGGAAACCACCGGAAACAAACAAGTACGTTTCTTCGCTATCTTTTCTTATGAGCAGCTCTCCTGGTTTGAGCATGGTTATTAAGGGAGCGTGATGGGGTAGTATGCCTAGCTCTCCCTCAACGCCCGGGGCGACCACAGTATTGACGTCGTCAGAGAAAACCTGGCGCTCAGCGGTTATAATTTCAAGCCTTAGAGTTGCCATTATCCCTCCTCGAGTTTCTTAGCTCTGGCTACTGCTTCGTCAATGGTTCCAACCATGAAAAAAGCAGATTCCGGGAGATGGTCATGTTTGCCGTCTAAAATCTCCTTGAAGCCGCGGACTGTTTCTTTGATGGGAACGTATTTACCTTCGGTGCCGGTAAAAGCCTCAGCAACGAACATTGGTTGGGAGAGGAATCTTTGGATGCGGCGGGCTCTAGCTACGGTGACTTTGTCCTCGTCGCTCAGTTCTTCCATCCCCAATATGGCGATTACGTCTTGAAGGTCTTTGTAGCGCTGCAATACCCGTCTGTACACCTCGAGCGACCTGATAATGCTCCTCACCGACGACTTGCGGGTCAAGAATGCGGGAGTCGAAGCCAGTGGGTCGACAGCCGGATAGATACCCAGCTCGGCATATAGAGCGTTCCAACGAAATTACTCCGTCAAGGTGACCAAAAGTGGTTACGATTCCGGGGTCTGTATAGTCATCAGCTGGCACGTAGATAGCCTGGAATGAAGTAATGGAACCTCTCTTTGTAGAGGTGATTCTTTCTTCTAATTCACCGACATCAGTGGCTAGTGTGGGTTGGTAGCCAACAGCAGATGGCATGCGACCAAGAAGTGCTGACACCTCCATATTAGCGAGAATGTGGCGGTAAATGTTGTCGATGAACAAAAGTACATCCTGTCCTTCTGCTTCACGGAAATATTCTGCCATGGTTACGCCAGTCAAGCCAATTCGTGCTCGGACTCCAGGAGGTTCGTTCATTTGACCAAAGACCATTATGGTCTTTTCTATGACGCCAGATTCTTTCATCTCTCGCCAAAGGTCGTTACCTTCTCTTGATCTTTCACCCACGCCGGCGAATACGGAGAAGCCGCCGTGCTCAGTGGCAATATTATGAATCAACTCCATTATGATAACAGTTTTACCTACTCCAGCGCCGCCGTAAGCGCCGATTTTACCACCTCTAGTAAAAGGAGTAATCAAGTCTATTACTTTTAGACCTGTTTCCAGCATTTGAGTTGTTGTTTCTTGCTCTTC
The DNA here is from genome assembly GCA_963726215.1 of uncultured Chloroflexia bacterium. Lineage (GTDB taxonomy): Bacteria > Chloroflexota > Dehalococcoidia > GIF9 > UBA5629 > 9FT-COMBO-48-23. Next base: position 42,932 of record CAVSBU010000014.1, on the reverse strand, counting down.
TAGTGGGGGTGGGGGACGATGAATTGGAAGCCTTTCCTTGGTTTTCACGGGGCCGAGATTATCTAATGGTTCGCCGAAGACATTAAACAATCGCCCTAAAGTAGCTTTTCCTACAGGCACACTTACTGGTGCTCCGGTATCAATCGCCTCGGCCCCTCTTTCCAGCCCATCGGTAGGGCATAAAGCTAGACAGCGAACCCAATTATTGCCTGCATGTTGCTGAACTTCAAGAACAATTTTGTTGCCATCTTGATTAATCTCGATGGCATTGTAGATTGCCGGTAACGCTTCTTGAGGGAATTCTACATCAACTACCGTTCCGATTACTTGAACTACTTTGCCTTTTGCCAAAGTTTCACCTCCTCTAGTGTAGGACTTCATACGCCTCCAGTAATGTCAAGGAGTTCTTTGGTAATCATCTCCTGGCGGGCTTTGTTTAAAGTCAGAGTGAGATCAGAAATAACCTCGTTGGCATTATCGGTGGCGTTTCGCATGGCGACCATTCGAGCCGATTGCTCACTGGCAATAGCCTCTCGAATAGCATGGTAAACCTTCATTTCCACAAAACGTGGCAGAAGCTCACTCAGAACAAAAATGGGGTCTGGTTCGTAAATATATTCTGTAGTTTCTGTCTTGGGTATTGCCGCCGGTTCTACTGGAAGCAGCGGTTCTAATATTGGCCTTTGGGTCATCGTACTGACGAATTGAGTGTAAGCTAGATAGACCATGTCTATATAGCCGCTAGTGTAGTCATCGATAATGATATGAGAAATGGGCAGTGTTTCAAGCAAGGTAGGACGATCACTAATCTTCGTGAACTCAGCACGGACGTCATAATTATAACGCATCATGAAATCTCGCCCTTTGCGTCCAATAACAATAAGTGTAACAGGCACACTCTGCCCCAGAATAAAATTAGCTGTTAAGCGATTCATATTAGCGTTAAGCCCACCGCATAAGCCTCTATCCGTAGTGATGTGTACTATAGCTATTCTCTTTATGTCTCTTTTCGATAACAAGGGATGCAGGGGGCCAGTCTTTGCAGACTCGACGGCGAGGTCAGAGATTATCTGGCCAATTTTATCGCTGTATGGTCGTCCAGCCAGAGCTTGTTCTTGGGCTCGCTTCATCTTAGCAGTAGCAATCATTTCCATTGCCCTGGTGATTTTAGCTGTGCTCTGGACACTGCGAATACGTCGACGAAGAAGTCGTGGACTAATCATTTCTTTCCTTTAGTAAGCTGCGCTTTTTTTGAACTCCGATATTGCTGATTTTAATGCCTCATCAGTTTCTGGCTTGATTTCTTTATCGGTCAAGATACGCTTATTTATTTCAGGGTGATTCGTTTCCATAAACCGATGGAAGCCCTGCTCCGAAGCAGCAATTTTTTCCAGCGGTACATCGTCCAGATAGCCGTTCGTGACAGCATACAGAATGGTTACCTCTTTGTCTAAGGACATCGGGACGTATTGGGGCTGTTTCAATACTTCGGTGATACGTTGCCCGCGCTCTAGTTGGGACCGGGTAGCTTTATCCAAATCAGCAGTGCCGAATTGGGCGAAGGCGGCCAGCTCGCGATATTGGGCCATATCTATCCTTAATCTACCAGCTACCTGTCTCATGGCTCTGGTCTGAGCATTACCACCTACTCTTGATACCGATAGGCCAATGTTTAATGCCGGGCGGATACCGCTATTAAACATATCTGTTTCAAGATAAATCTGCCCGTCGGTAATAGAGATAACATTGGTTGGAATATAAGCAGCTAAATCACCAGCCTGGATTTCTATGATAGGGAGGGCGGTGAGTGAGCCGCCACCATGTTCTTCATCCAACTTAGCAGCTCGTTCAAGAAGTCGACTGTGAAGGTAGAAAACATCACCGGGATAGGCCTCACGGCCAGGCGGACGCCTGAGTATAAGGGATAGCTGCCGGTAAGCCCAGGCATGCTTGGTTAAGTCATCATAGATAACCAGCGCATCTTTTCCCTGTTCCATGAATTCTTCGCCGATAGCACAGCCAGAATAAGGGGCTAAGTACTGCAAAGGCGCTGGGTCAGAAGCGCTGGCAACGACGACTATAGTATGCTCCATGACTCCATATTTCTGAAACGTACCTATTACTTGTGCCACCTTAGATGTTTTTTGCCCGATAGCGACATAAATGCAGATGAGGTCGCCGCCTTTCTGACTGATGATGGTATCGATAGCAATGGCTGATTTGCCTATGGACCGGTCGCCTATTATTAACTCGCGTTGACCTCGGCCGATTGGAATCAAAGCATCTATCACCTTTATACCTGTATATACTGGCGTGTTTACTCGGCTGTCTCATTACCACGTTAGGCGCAACCCTTTCCACTGGTCGGGTCTTCGTTGTCTTAATCGGTCCCTCCTCGTCTAAGGGATTGCCCAGTGGGTCTACCACACGGCCGATAAGGCTCGTCACCTACAGGCACTTCAACTACCCTTCCAGTGCTGCGGACTTCGTCTCCTTCTTTAATATGACTGATAATCGCCAAGTATAACCGCGGCGACGTTGTCCTCTTCCAAATTGAGAGCCAGGCCCATAATCTCATTGGGGAATTCCAATAGTTCGTTATATTTAGCCCCACTGAAGTCCATGGATTCGGGCAACGCCATCGCCGACACTCGACTACCGTTCCCACATCTACCATGGCTACGGTAGGCCCAAATTGCTTGATTTGCTCTTTAATTACAGAGACTATGTCTCGACCACCTGTTGTCATTTTTCACCCCCTTATGGGTAGTTATTTTCTGGTTTCAGCCAACCTCTTCTTTAACATTTCTAACCTGTTGCGGATACTACCATCGATAAGGCTATCGTCTATTCTGGCGATGAAACCACCCAGAATATCTGGATTGACTTGAACGTTCATGCTGACTTTCTTTCCGACCAGCGCTTCAAGGTTCTGACCAAGCTTTTCTCTTTCCACATTGTCGAGCGGAATGGCTGTGGTAACCTCCGCACTTTTTATTCCATAGTGCTCATTCAATAAGCGGTTATATTCGTCCGAGATTTGACTAGCCGTTTTGAGCTTTCCTTTGGAAATTAGGAGATAGACTAGATTCAGGGCCATAGGATTTGTTTTTCCTAATCTCTCTTGTACCAGCTTTGTCTTCAGGTCGAACGGTATTTTGGGATTTTCCGCCAGGCCTACAAATTCATCATCTTGTACGAGTTTGGCAATCTTTGTCAGGTTAGACTGCCACTCTTTCAGCTTATTGCTTTCCAGAGCAATCTCGAAGACTGCTTGAGCGTATCGTTTAACAGATGTTGTTACTGGCATTTGAACACGGCCTTCTATTTTTGTTCAAAAGTGGTGCTCTCCTTTAGCACCTCATCAATGATTTTGCGGTGTTTCTTTTTATCTAATGTTTCTTTGATTACCTTTTCTGCAGCCAAGATAGCGATGTCAGCAAATTCGGCGCGTAGTTCCTCAATGCTTTTATCCCGTTCTCGTTGTATTTCGCTGCGCGCTTTGGCAATCAGTGACTCAGCCTCCTGGCGAGCACCCTGTTTAGCCTCTTCCTTTAATCTTTCTCCTATTTGCGTCGCCTGGGCTATGACACCTTGTCCCTCTTTGCGCGCTTTTTCCAGATGAGCTTTGATTTCCTCTTCGCTACGAGCAGTTTCTTGCCTGATTTTTTCGGCTTGCTCCATGCTCTCTCTTATCTTAGCTTGCCTTTCCTCGAGCATCTTGAGCACCGGCTTGTACAAGAATATACTCAGTAACGCAAACAAAATGACAAAGCTTACTAGAAAGGACATCAACAGTGGTAGGTTAATTCCAATACCTTCCATATCGTCACCTGACCTGTAAGTTTATTGATTATCCTTAATGATTAGTTAGGCGCACAAGCCCTTGAATCAAGGTCTGAGTTAATAACTAAGTAACTCAGGCTTGAGCTAGTATAAAGACGAGGATAATCATGCTAAAAGCTACTACAACCCCGATGGTTATAGCTGCGCTAATAAGTCCACCTATGAAACCTGGTAAACCACCTTCTTCCATTTCTAATTCTCCTTGTTATACTACTAAGCCAGTAGGATAGCTACGATCAAGGCGTAGATTGCCGACTGCCTCAGCCAGGGCGCCAATCAAAATCATGTTCGTCAAGATTGGCCCTCTGGCTTCAGGGTTGCGTCCGATGGCCTGCATGGCGCCAAAGCCAATAAGTCCGAGTCCTATGCCCGGGCCTATCATGCCCAGCCCTCCAGCAAGACCTGCAGCCAACATTTTCATAGTTTCTGGATCCATCTTCATCCTCCTTTTTAATTTGCATGCTCTGGCTCCTCCTCATGCGGAGCCATGGCAATAACGCCAAATACAAGCGTTAAGCCGGCGAAAATCAATGCTTGAAGAACGCCGACCAATAATTCTAATCCGTAGAAGGGTATAGATGCCACTAATGGTACCAGGAAAGACACTACCAACAGTAATATCTCGCCGGCCGTCATATTGCCAAAAAGACGGAAGGTAAAGCTGATGATGCGGATAAAGTGACTGAGAATCTTCTAGACACCTATGAATAGGTTAATAAAACCGAACATAATACCGCTGATGGCAGGTCGGATTTTTCCTTTAAATAAGCTTACGAAACCGTCACGTAATTGGCCGAAATTGAAGAAGCTGTTCAGGTAATGGAGGAAACCCAATTGACCGTAGCCCCCAAAATTCGATGCATACGAATGAGATTATGGCGATGGAAAGAGGTAGATTGATATCGGTGTTTGCCGCTCGGAGCAAAGGCATAAAGGTGCCGTTGTGCTCAGTGATACCTATGGTTCCAAAAAATGGTAGAAGAGCCAGACAGGCATTAGTCAAAACATAAAGGAATATGGTGGCTACAACGGGGAATAGGGTGCGAGCATGTTTTCTCTCCGGCTACGCCTTTAACGAAGTTCAATATTGTTTCTACGATCAGTTCGGCGAAGATTCTGAAGCCTTCCTGGTATTAATTTCATCTTGCGAGTGCAGACATAAAATAAGCCAACTAAAACTATTATGGTAAGCCAGGAAGCAATGAGGGTATTGGTAATGGTGAATGCCGGAGATATGGAATATTCCTTCTGATGGGAGTTCGACGTGGGGTTTGGAGACACTTAGGAAGCTAGGTGCTTTGATGCCCAGCAGAGCTGGAGCCCAGTGGGCCGACTATCAGTCCAGTTAAAAGAAGCGCCAAAAGAATAATAATCACCAAGGCCAATGATTTTGGTTGAGCAGCCGCAGCCCATATTCATCGCACTATTTCGGCTCCTTGCCCTTCTCTTGCTCCTTTTGTTCTCTATAGAATCGGCGCAGCATCTGGTACAGACCGTAGAAGGCAATCACTGTGCCCATGCCAAAACCAATAAGCGTATATAGTGGGTGGGTATCAAATTTCTGTGGGCGGTCAAGCCAGTAACCAATCATGGTTGGTATAACAAGGCTCAAAGCCACATACCAACCAACGGTGAAAAGAAACCAGAGGGGGCGAACCCATTCCTTTGATGTCGGTTTATTAGGCTTAGGCTGCGCCACTATGTAGTAGGTCTTTTCTTGAACTAAAGTCATTTCGCTATTTCTGTAATCTGCTTTCAGTATGTTCCGGCGTTTGAGTTACAAAGTTTCATAAGATGGTGAAGCCACTATATTCTTTGATGCTCTTTGCCGACACACATAATAATCTAGCAGATTGTGAAATAGCTGTCATCGACCTTAGGACTAATTTTCATATGTACTTAAAGCCGATTCCATAAATAGTTCGGGTACATTAGATCGGCATTATCTGTTTAGTGTTTATCCAGCAGCCTTACCCGCAACCGCCACGTTAGCTATGCGAATCTACGTTGTTATTAAGTCAGTATGTAGAAAGCGCAACTAAAAGTGGTTCGTTTTGAACGAACCTTAGTGATTCCACTACATGCGTATAAATATTCATGATTTACGCTTACCTAAATCGTCCAGGTTAAGCGTATTAATAAAATCCTTGAAGGCTGACAGCTTCTTCAGTTCTTGCTCGTCGACTTTCCCTTTATTGCCCTGTTTATCTCCACTTTTATCTAGGGCTATAGGCTTTCCTGTTTCTCGGTCCAGTATGATGCCAGCCTTGTCCAAGACTGTTTCCTCAACATAGATAGGTACTGTAGCTCTTACTGCCAAAGCGATTGCATCGCTGGGGCGGGAATCAAGCTTTATCCTGGTGAGTAACCATTGCCCGGTTCCTTTGTCGAAGCGAAGTACAAACATCAGGCCGTCATCATTCATCGCCTCGATGAATCTATCACCCGATTCTTGCCATTCGTTGGCTATTTCAAGTTTGTATTCTCTTCCCTGCCAAATGATAGATAGCCGTGAGCCATTATCATGTCCCCGGCGTGAACTGCTTTCGGGTGTAAACTTTACACTTATCGGTTTTGGGATATCCGTTGATTCAAAAATAATCTGTGCATAGAAGGTATCAGCGCGAAGGTCATTTACAACTATTTTACTCACTACTGTGCCTGATGCGGATTCCAGCGCGAAGATGGCGTTTTTCAGTAAGTCATGTGTCATCGGTCGTGCCAAATCAACATTCTGCAATTTTATTGAGATAGCATCTGCCTCTGATGGGCCAATCCAGATAGGCAGGTAGCGGTCTGATTCTTTCTCCTTAAGGATTACCACATGCTGATAGTTCATCAGGCTTACCCGAATACTATCAATCGTCATCTCTATCATTAGTGTTCCTCCGTGTCCTAAGCAAAAATAATTGTACTCTATCAGATTTTAGGTGTCAATTTGCCTCAGGTACACTGCTTCCGTAAAATATTGAGGTAGGCTTTTCTTGGACTAAGAACTTGGAGGCGATTTGAAAGCACTTGTGCAGCGGGTTATCCAAAGCATCGGTAAGTGTGAACGGCGAGGTTGTTGGAAAAATCGGCCGTGGTTTAGTTGTCCTGGTTGGTGTGGCTCGGGAGGACGCCGAGAGAGATGCCATTTATATAGCCGATAAGATAGTAAATCTCCGTATCTTTGCTGATGAAGCCAGTAAGTTCAATCTTTCAGCGCTGGAAACTGGAGCTGAGATTCTAATTGTAAGCCAGTTCACCCTCCTGGCTGATACGCGGAAAGGGCGTCGGCCAAGTTTTGAGGCAGCAGCTCCGCCGGAACAGGCGGAAGCCCTGGTTAACTTTTTTATTGGCCGGGTACGTGACACCGGGCTTAAAGTGGAGACAGGCCGATTTCAGCAACACATGTTGGTGGAAATACATAACGATGGGCCGGTCACCATAGCACTGGATAGCAAGGATAAGATTCACTGAATATCAACTAATTGCTAATGCAATTAGTTGCAAATATACACTATTTTTGTTATACTAAATGGATATGAGTTGTGATCAGGTGCTTAGGGGAATGGGCTATCGACTGACACCGCAGCGGATGATGGTGGTTGAGGCTCTGCATGATGCTGATAAGCATGTCAGTGCCGAGGAGATATATGACCAGGGTGAAAGCGAAGTATCCTTACGCCAATATTTCTACGGTTTACCGGACGCTGGAATTGCTCAAGGAACTTGGGCTGGTTAACGAGATCGCCCTGGGAGACGGGTGTGTCCGCTTCCATCCCGCCGAAAAAGGACATCATCATCATCTGGTATGTCAGAAGTGCCATAGGATAATCGACTTGCCTGAATCAGTACTGGCTCCTTTGGAAGACATTCTGTCAGAAAAACATCAGTTTAAAGCTGATTTAAAGCATACGGCTGTTTTCGGTCTATGTTCCCAGTGTCAAGATAAGGCTTAGCAGATTCAAGAGAGTTTTTATTTTTGGGCATTAATGCAATTAGTTGCAATTGCGTTTTATTGAATTGACTATACGTTGAGGAGGTTCCTGATGCACATCCCAGATGGTTTCATCAGTACACCGGTGGCAGTCGCCGGAATCGCAGTGGCTGCTGGCAGTGTTGCCTATGCAGTTAAGGCGACGAACAAGAAAATGGGTGAGAAGCAGATGCCCATGATGGGTGTCTTAGCTGCCTTTATTTTCGCAGCGCAAATGCTGAATTTCCCGGTGGCTGGAGGGACTTCTGGGCATTTCGTAGGCGCAGCACTGGCTGCAATCATACTAGGGCCTTGGTCGGCGGTCCTGATAATGAGCTGTGTGCTGATAGTCCAATGTCTCATATTTCAGGATGGCGGTCTGCTCGCGCTAGGCGCGAACATGCTCAATATGGGCGTGATTGCCGTGTTTGTCAGTTATTTTACTTATAAGGGTATATTTGCCGCTATGAGGGGCAGCAAGACGGGACGGTTGGTCGCCGCTGGCATAGGCGCCTGGATATCGGTTGTGGTATCGGCGCTTGCCTGCGCCGCCGAGCTTGCTATTTCGGGTACCGTGCCCTGGAAGATAGCCATCCCGGCCATGGGGATAGTTCATGTGTTCATCGGTGTCGGTGAGGGGCTTATCACTGTCGCGGTGATCGCCCTAGTTATAGCTACCCGTGCTGACCTGCTGGAACTGCAACAAGCTGCTTGAGGAGGTAAAGAGGGAAATGAAATTCAAATGGTGGCATGGAGTCCTGATTCTCGCCTTGCTTTTGGCAATATTGTCTCCTCTGGCTTCTTCGTCGCCTGATGGTTTGGAAAGGGTGGCTGAAGATAAAGGTTTTATTAATGTAGCTCTTGCCCCTTTCTTTAATATTTTCCCCGATTATGTGATACCTGGAGTGAGTAATGAAGCTGTGGCCACAATTCTGGCTGGAATAGTGGGCACTCTTATTCTTTTCGGTATCGGCTATGGGCTAGCTAAGTTATTGAGGGCAAAAGGTGAAGCATAGCTTTATTGACGAATATAGCCACTTGAATAGCTTTATCCACAGGCTTGACCCGAGGACTAAGCTCCTTGCCAGTCTGGCTTTTATCGTAGCGGTATGTGTTGACGCCAGCTAGTAATTGGCGGGTTTTTACCATTTATTTTTGCATTATTGCTGTTATGCTAGTGCTCTCCAAGTTACCGCCCCTTTATGTCCTGAAGAGGTCTCTGGTGATTTTCCCGTTCGTTTTGCTAATCGCTGTCTTTATCCCCTTTTTCAAGGAGGGGCAGGTAGCTGGCAGCTATAACATCTGGCTGTGGCAAATCTCAATAACTTATAATGGCTTGCTGATTCTAGCCAATGTTGTAGTTAAGTCTTGGCTCTGTATTTTAGCTCTGATTTTGCTGTCATCGACAACCAAGCTTGACGACTTGCTAAAAGGCTTGAGGCATCTGGGCATACCCCAGGTGATGATATTGATACTTTCTTTTATGTACCGGTACATTTTCGTTCTGGTCGATGAGGTAATGCGGATACAGCAAGCGCGCGATAGCCGCAATTTTGGTGGCAGTCGGCTTCATCATCTAAAGACTATTGGCAACATGGTTGGCACTTTATTTATCAGAAGCTATGAGCGGGGTGAAAGAATATATGCCGCCATGTTAGCCAGAGGTTTTGACGGTCAAGTCCGCACGCTGCATAAACTAAGATTTAGACAGGCCGACGCTTATTTCGGTGCAGCTTTTAGTCTGGTGCTTATTTTACCATACGTTATCTGGTTGTAGGCTTGTACGTTATGGACAAAGTTATAGAAATTAAAAACCTTTCTTTCACCTATCCCGATGGACATCGAGGGCTGAGTAACGTTGACTTGGTTGTTTGTCCCGGTGAGAATGTGGCGGTAATTGGCCCTAATGGTGCCGGGAAATCGACGCTTCTGCTTCACCTCAATGGTATCCTCCGTGGCAATAGTACTGTGAAGATTTGCGGCTTGACTGTGGAAGAAAAAAATCTGAAAGAGATAAGGAAGAAAGTCGGCCTGATATTTCAGGACCCTGAAGACCAGCTTTTCTCACTGAATGTTTTTGATGATGTTGCCTTCGGTCCTATAAATATGGGCTACTCCGAATCTGAAGTAAAAAGGCATGTTGCCCAAGCGTTGGAATGGGTAGGTATGGCGGGCTATGAGCAGCGCTCTCCTCATCATCTAAGCGTCGGCGAGAAAAAACGTATTGCCATTGCTACTGTTCTGTCTTTAGACCCGGAGATTCTGGTAATTGATGAACCTACCAGCAACCTCGACCCGAGGAGCAAGTGGTCTTTAGTCGAACTGCTAAATCAGCTTCCGATGACTAAAATCATTGCCACCCATGACCTGGAATTGGTAAGGGCTTTGTGCCATCGGACGGTGGTCATGGATGAAGGCAAGATAGCGGCTGACGGCAAGACAGAAAGTATTCTCGATGATATTCCGCTGCTAAAGGCTCATGGTCTGGCTCATTGACAGATTGAAGGTATTAATCAAGCTCTAAACTGATGTCCAGAGCTTTCGGCGAGTGAGTAAGAGCTCCTATTGAGATAAGGTCAACACCAGTCTCGGCAACAGCTCGGACACTCTCCAGAGTAATGCCTCCTGAAGCTTCGATTAAAGCACGGCCTTTAACTAACCGGACAGCCTGGCGCATGTCTTTAAGGTTCATATTGTCGAGCATAATTATATCGGCACCGGCTTCAGCAGCTTGGATAGCTTCCTCGGGGGTCTTGACTTCAATTTCGATTTTCAGCTCGGGAGAAGCCTTTTGGCGGGCTTTAGCTACAATTTCCTTTATACTCAGCCCTCGACGGCGGAGCACTGCTATGTGGTTGTCCTTAATCAGAATACCGTCTGCCAGATGCATGCGGTGGTTCTTACCGCCGCCGACCCGGACAGCGTATTTTTCTAACGTTCTTAATCCCGGCGTAGTTTTCCTGGTATCAGTGATATAAACAGGTAGGCCTTTAACAGCCTGGACATAGCGGGCTGTCTCCGAAGCAATGCCGCTAAGTCGCTGCAGGAAGTTTAACGCTACCCGCTCGGCTTTCAGCATACTTGAAGTTTTGCCTTCAATTCTAGCTATAACATCACCGGGTTTGACTTCGGCGCCGTCCTTGATAAGAATATCCACCTCTAATTTAGGGTCTACTTTGAGAAAAACTTGTTTGGCTATCTCAGTTCCGGCTATGATTCCTCTAGCCTTTGGCTATTATTGATGCCTTGCCCTGCTGGGTCTCAGGTATCAACGCCTCCGTAGTCACGTCTCCCCGGCTCAGGTCTTCGGCTATAGCCTGGCGAATAAGTTGTTTAACTTGTGGAGTGTTTGGCAATTCCATTTTCTGGTCTCGATTTTATTAGGGAGCGTAAAAATATATTGCAGGCCAAGATAACTTTATTCAGATAAACGGGATAAGACTCTTTCTGTCGAGTCCAGATTGGTGCCCTGGCGATCACAGTTGTACCTTTGCCGGGCTCCGATTTTATCTGTAAGTTACCTCCGATAAGACGTGCTCGTTCTTCCATACCCAGGACGCCCAGTTTTCCTTCTCTCGCCAGATCACCGGTCAATCTGGACGTCGAGAAGCCTTTGCCGTTATCCGTGATAGACATCTTCACATTATTTGAATTAAGTTGTACTGTAATATTGACCGCTGACGCTTGAGCATGTTTTCGTATATTGTTCAATGTCTCCTGAGCAATGCGGAACATGGCTAGCTCTATTTCTGATGGAAGCGGGGGTAATTTATCCGATTTTACCGAAGTTTTAATCCCCAATTCTTTGCCCAGTTCTTCAGTCAACCAATTCAATGCGGCGACGAGTCCCATCTGGTCCAAAATGCTTGGCCTCAGGTCACGCGCGTATCGCTGCAGACTTTTGTAAGCGTCATTGGCTATATTCTCTATGTGCTCCAGCTCGATAATCGGAGCTTTAGGTATCTTGGAGTCACTTTTGGAGATAAGGATGTCCAATTGGCGTGACAATAATAATATGGACTGTGCGATATCATCATGGAGTTCCCGAGCAATTCGTTTCCGCTCCTCCTCCTGTGCCATGAGAGTTTTATGAATTTGAAGTCGGAGATTATCTCTCAGTCTTCTTTCTTCGGTAACGTCACGAGCTATGTTCTGAAAGCCGATGGGCTTGCCATCAGCGCGGATAAGGCGGGTAAACAATTCTACAATAGCCTCTGTGCCATCTTTCTTAATTAATCGTTGGTCATAGCGTTGGTCTATAGCTTGGCCTTTCATTAGCTTGGTTCTAATTTCTCTAGCTATACTTCGTGCCTCAGGAGACATGAATTCAACAACATTTTTGCCTATTAAGTCATCTGGCGAGTAGCCACTGACCTTCTCACAGGCTATATTGGCTATCACTATCTTGCCATGCATATCATGAACCCAAATAGCATCACTGGCGTTAGTAAAAAGCTCTTCGTAGCTCTCTTGCGATGTTCTCAAGGCTACTCTAATTCCACGCAGCTTTTGTCTTTGCTGATGCCATCCCCGGCGCAGTTGAATTAATGAAATGCTCAAGCCGCCAATGGTAAGGCCAGCGACGCAGTCAATTATGGCCTCCACTGGATCCGGAGATATTAGTATTGCTCGCGGCAGTATGACGAGAGCGGATGCCACCAAGGTAGCGATGCCGAACCTGATTCCCAGTGACCAGCCGGCGTATACTATGAGCAAGACAAAAATGATTCGCTCTATAGCATATCTTGATAAACCAAGGAACGAAATAGGGGCCAACTGACCTATTATAGGTATACCAGCCAGACGATCATTGTAATGGAATAGGGTCAGAAGTAAGAAGATTAAGGTTAAGAAGCAGATATGGAAAATTCGCCATCTATTTGACACTGCTGCGGATACATCTCCTCATCTTTTTTTATTCTTTACCGGTACTAGCCCTAACGCTAAATCTATTCTACTCTTCCGAAGAATCGCCGTGTTTAATATCTTCTAAAGTAAGTAGTCCTTTTCTGAGGGCTTCGACGAGAGCTTCGCTTCGAGAAGCGACAGTCATCTTGGTGAATATGTTGGACATGTGAGCCTTAACGGTTCGTAAGCTGAGGTATAGTTTATCGGCTATCTCTTTGTTGCTCATTCCGGTAGCCAGAAGTTTCATCATTTCCATCTCACGGTCGCTTAGAAGGTCCCTTATTTTTCGGTCCACAGCTCCTGCTGGTTTAATCATGGCTTGTTTTAGCAATTTTTCAATTATCTTAGGGTGCAGCACTGACTCACCGGCTCTTATAGCACGCACAGCTTCCACCAGGTCTTGTCCTCGCGCGCTCTTCAGCAGGTAACCGGCTGCTCCAGCCTCGAGCAATCCAAGTACATAATTATCGTCATCGTAAGCGGTGAGAATCAGTATGGCAGTATTGGGGGCAATTTTCTTAATTTGTCGGCTGGCCTCAAGACCGTCAAACTTAGGCATCATAATGTCCATAACTAATATATCTGGCTTCAATTGCGAAGTTAGGCTGACAGCCTCCTCGCCATTGTTTGCCTGGCCAACTATCTCCATATCTTTCTGATTGGAAAATACCTGGCTCAATGCTTCGCGCAACAAAGGATGGTCATCGGCGATTAAAATTCTTGTTTTCATCTTCACTTTCTATAACCCCCCTTACCAGTTCAATACTAATTATAAGGTATATCAGCCTGGAGGCACAATATACTTGGTCAAGTATGTTCGGCGGTCTTTTTACGAAACATAGGCCAAAGTACCATCGAAATTAGAGCTAAAGACCGATGAGAGCCAATCTGCTAATTGCTACAGTATAGATGTCGAGAAATCTGGCTAACAATGAGCAACGGGAATGTCTGACACACTTGGTGAGAAGACCGAAGAAACTAGAGAGACGCTTGACAGAGTAATCGGTGCACCAACCGTTGTTCCAAATGAGGGTTTGACTGGTAGGTGGGCGATACTATCTGTGCTGGGTAGAGCGGCTGATGAACCGGAGTTCATGTTACGTTTAGCCGAGGACCCACACAAAGCTCTTAAAGAATATTATACCCTAACTCAGGAAGAGAAAATGGCTCTAGCCAGCGGCGACATACAGAAGATTGAGGGTTGGTTGGGTAAGCTGGACAAGCGTTTAGCTACCTGGCTATGGTGTCGTCTCTGTCAGGAGAAGTGGTAAAGGAGTTAGAGGCAATGCATTGGCAGTTTATAGCAGTCGCAGGTTCTGTGGTTTCTGTTGCCTTGTTTCTAGTAGTACTCTTTCTTACTCAGAAGGTGCTCAGGTTCCGGTCTGACCGCGCCAGGACCAGGTCAATTACTGAGACTGGCTGTCGTGGCTGAGGATAATTCGCATGGCTGCGGTTGCAGCCAAGGAATCACAGTATATACTTGGGGCAAAAATATTTTAGGGGGTGAAATATGGGTAAGTTCAATGTACTGAGGAAATGCGACATATTTCGGGCTTTGGATGATAAACAGCTTCGTGAAGCGGAGAAAATGTGCGACTATGAAGAACTTGAAGCCGGAACAATTATTTGCAAGCAGGGCCATAAGGAAGAAAAGTTGTACATAATCGAACATGGGGCAGTAGGTATTATATTGGAAGTCGGGCCCCTGGCTCAGCGCCAAGTTCAGGCTGTAACCGACTATGAGGTATTTGGCTGGTCGGCCATGCTTGACCCATACATCTGTACTGCTACTGTAAAAGCTTTAGAGAATACAAAAGTATTGGCTTTTGATGGGCAGGAGTTATCAGGTTTGTGCGTGACAAAACCTGAGATAGGCTGCAGGATTTCAAGAGGAATCGCTCGTGTGGTAGCTAGCAGGCTACGGCAAGCCTATGCCCAGTTACTGGGTGTTACCGCACTAGTTTAAGTTCTAATTCTAGAAAGGAGTTTAATCATGGCAGATGTTAAAACAATCACCTCAATGATGGGGGAAAAAAGAGTATTCAATCCTCCAAAAGAAGTTAGTGAACGGGCGTACATAAGGAATCTGGTCGAGTATAAAGACGTGTATCAGTGGTCGATTAACGATCCTGAGGGGTTCTGGGGCGAGATGGCAGGTCAGTTGGATTGGTATCGGAAATGGGATAAGGTGCTTGTCGAGGATTTCAAGGAGGGGAAGCATGAATGGTTTGTGGGGGGTAAGCTCAATGTTAGTCAAAATTGCTTGGACAGGCATATTAAGACGTGGAGAAAGAATAAAGCTGCATTGATTTGGGAAGGTGACATCGGTGATAGCAAGGTACTCACCTACCAACAGCTATATCGAGAAGTTTGCAAGTTTGCTAACGTGCTTAAGAAACATGGCGTTAAAAAAGGAGACAGGGTATCTATCTACTTACCTATGATTGTAGAACTGCCGATAGCTATGCTGGCTTGTGCCAGGATTGGTGCTATTCATAGTGTTGTTTTCGGTGGTTTCAGTGCTGATGCTTTGAAAGATAGAATGCTGGACTGCAGCTCTACAGTACTCATTTGTGTCGATGGCTACTATCGTGGTGGCAAGATTATTCGGAGTAAGGATAATGCAGACGCAGCCCTGGCAGCCTGCCCTAAAGTGAAAGATGTAATAGTGGTCAAGAGAGCTAATATTGAAGTGGCTATGAAGAAAGGGCGTGATTTTTGGTGGGATGATGAAATGGCGGCTGACAGCGCTAAAGCAAATTGTGAGCCGGAGGTTATGGATGCTGAAGACCCACTGTTCATTTTATATACCAGTGGGAGCACCGGCAAACCGAAAGGAGTTCTGCACACTCAAGCGGGTTATCTTCTTTACTGCTATCAGACATTTAAATGGATTTTTGACATGAAAGAAGAAGATACTTTCTGGTGTACAGCTGACATTGGCTGGGTGACGGGGCACTCCTATATCGTTTACGGTCCTTTATCTTACGGAGCAACAACGCTCATGTTTGAAGGGGTGCCAAACTATCCACATCCGGATAGGTTCTGGGATATCGTTGAAAAATATCAGGTCAGTATTTTCTATACTGCGCCTACTGCTCTCCGCGCCATAATGAGAGAGGGAGATGAATGGCCTAATAAGCATGATTTGAGCTCCTTGCGTCTCTTGGGCTCAGTGGGCGAACCCATAAATCCCGAGGCCTGGATGTGGTACTACAATGTAATAGGAAAGAATGAGCGCCCAATTGTAGATACCTGGTGGCAAACAGAAACGGGCGGGATATTAATCACACCATTACCTGGTGCCACTCCTCTTAAACCGGGCTCAGCGACATTGCCATTTCCAGGAGTCGAGCCTGCGGTGCTCAGAGAGGATGGTTCCGTTGCTGATGTGAATGAAGGCGGCTATCTGGTTATTAAAAAGCCTTGGCCGGGTCTGATGCGTCGGGTCTATGGCGACCCGGAGAGATTCAAGAACACTTACTTTGTTCGGTTCCCTGGCGTTTATACAACGGGAGATGGAGCCAGAGTAGACGAAGATGGATTCTACTGGTTAATGGGTCGTATTGACGATGTTATAAATGTGTCAGGGCACCGCATAGGGACGGCCGAGGTCGAAAGTGCTCTGGTCTCTCATGATAATGTCGCAGAAGCTGCCGTTGTTGGCATGCCACATGATATAAAGGGGCAGGGCATATATGCCTTCGTTACTCTAAAAGCCGGCGTGGAAAAGTCTGATGAGCTCAAGAAAGAGTTGGTATCCCATGTCCGCAAAGAGATTGGTCCCATCGCCACACCGGACAAGATTCAATTTGCTGACGGTTTGCCCAAGACGAGGAGCGGCAAGATTATGAGAAGAATTTTGACCAAGATTGCTGCGGGCGATGTAGAGCAATTGGGCGACACTACTACGCTGGCTGACCCCTCTGTAGTTGAACTGCTAGTGAAGGAAAGATGCTAAGGGTTTTTTATGGTTTGCGCTTAGCCTTTCTCCGGCGCGAACGAACGTAATATTATGGTGACACAGGAGGTAATTTTATGGCGAAGGTGATTACTCAAAACGAGGTTCAGTGGGCGAATCCGGGCGCCTTAGGCTTAGCCGGATTTGGCCTGAATACGATTTTGTTACAGATTCACAATCTAGGTTTGATCGAAAGTACTTTACCTCTGGTGTACGGATTTTTCTGGGGTGGTATAGCACAGATTATTGCCGGCATAATCGATGCTCGCCGTGGCGATACATTTGGTCTAACCGCCTTCACTTCCTATGGCTTGTTCTGGATAGGATTGAGTTTTTACTTTTTACTACAGTGGACGGGCGTAGTCGAAATGGAGCGCTCTGGACTGGCCTGGTTATTTGTATGCTGGGGTATATTTACCGGCTATATGACCATAGGTACCTTCAAGATGTCGGTGATGCACATTTTCGTGTTCGCAAGTTTAACCGTACTATTCTTCTTGCTTGCCGCCGTATTTTTTGGTCGCTTACCAGCGGTGGTAGCCGGAGTGGAAGGACTGTGCTGTGGTGCGGCGGCAGCCTATGGTTCGGCAGCTGTGGTATTGAATGACAGGTTCGGCAGGTGGGTGTTTCCCATCGGCCTGATTTCAAAATAAAATGGTTAAAGAGCTTAGTATAGGTGGTTAGAACCAAGCTTGCGATGTCCAGGAAATAAGGAGGTTACTGTTAGAAAGATATAGTAGCTCTGAGCTAGGTCACACAGAATTAAGTGATAAACTCGGTGGCATTAATTTACTACAACTTGAAGGTGGGATGCCTTAATAGAGGAGGGTACCGAGTGGGCGGTGGCAATCACTTTTTGTGGCAGATACCCTAAATCTTTACCTTAATCTGCCCAAACTCCTAGCTTTACCGAACTGCCCCCAATTTGCCCCCAAATTTGCCACCGCCCGCCCCCTTTTCATTTCAAGCATAGCCCTAATCCCTTATATCACTTTAATGGAAATAGGCTTAGGTAAAAACGGAATGCGAATACGGAGGTTAAACCTCCGGTTTTCTTTTTCGCATGCACAAATCAAGCTAACCAGTATCAATTGTGAAGTCTAAGAGAACTAGTACCAATGGCCAAAAGACACTTATTTCGAGACTTTTAAACAAGATTTACATAATACTTTTGGACATACCCAAAGCCTCATCGAAATTAGGGCTGGGGGCCGATGATAGTTACGTTACTAGTTGCTAAATTTAAGATAGAAATTCAAATAAAGAAGGAGGTGACAAAAAATGGCTGAACACGTTCGTAAAAAGCTCGAAGAAGGCACTGAAACTCTTGACAAACTCATCAGTGCACCGACAGTTGTCCCGAAGGAGGGCTTAGCCGGAAGGTGGGCAGTCCTTTCCGTGCTGGCAAGGGCGGCTGATGAGCCCGATTTCATGACCCGCCTTGCAGAGGACCCTCATGAAGCTCTCAAGGAGTATTACACACTGACTCAGGAGGAGAAAGCAGCCTTAGCCAGTGGTGATATCCAGAAGATTGAGAGTTGGGTTGGCAAACTAGACAAGCGCCTCTCAACCTGGCTGTGGTATCGCCTATCTCAGGAGAAATGGTAAAGGAATGCAACTATGGCAGACTTAAAATTATCCGGTAAGGAAATACAAAAAATGGAAACTGAAAGACATCCATCTGTTGAGGTAACTCGCTTACAAACTGCGCTGGAGGAGCTGAAAAGCTGTGCCACTACTGATTGTAGACCGCCGGCAGAAATGGCGCTGAAAATGGAAGCAGTGGGGGTAACCAAGGCGAATGGGAATATCTGGACTATCTCGCTTCTAGGAATACTGGCCGGGTTCTTCATTGGCCTGGGGGCGATGTTCGCCACCTTGGTTACCACAGATATCCAGATTGGTTTCGGCTTGACCAAACTTGTTGGTGGCATTGTATTCAGCCTGGGACTAATCCTGGTGGTAGTGGCTGGAGCTGAGCTATTTACCGGAAATGCTCTTATGGTAGGTAGCCGGGCCAGCGGCAAGATAAGGCTGTCCCAGTTGTTTCAAGAACTGGGGTATAGTCTATTTCACCAATCTCATTGGGTCGCTGTTACTAGTAGTCGTAGTCTTTTATAGTCAGTTTTGGGCGCTAGATGGCTTCAAAGTAGGCGTAAATGCCTTATCAATCGCCAACGCTAAAGTAAATCTGGCTTTCTGGCCGGCTTTTGCTCGTGGAATATTGTGTAATACACTTGTTTGTCTAGCTGTCTGGCTCTGTTTCAGCGCTCGTTCTACCGTCGATAAGATATTCGCCATCCTTTTCCCCATAACAGCCTTTGTGGCTTGTGGCTTCGAGCACAGCATAGCCAACATGTACTTCATTCCAATGGGTATAGCTATGGCCGGGCAGGCCAAAGTGCTTGAAGTCGCTGGCCTTACTGCAAGCCAGGTGGCTAATCTCAATCTTAATGGCTTTATTGGTAATCTGGTTCCAGTTACGCTGGGCAATATCGTTGGCGGCACATTTGTAGGTAGCATTTATTGGCTTATATACCTGCGTAGGGACCGTGCTGCTGAAGCAGTGACCGCCAGACCCTGGTTGGCAGGTGTGCTTTCTACGTCGCGGCTACAAACTGAGCCGGTTGGCTATCCAGACATGGAGACTAAGACTCTTATATCAGTGTTGGCCAGGGCTAGAGATGATACCAGGTTTATGGCTAGACTGGCGGAGAATCCCAATCGGGCTCTAAAAGCTTATAATCTGACGCCGGAGGCAAAAGCCGCCTTGGAGAGCGGAGATGTCCGCTGGCTGGAATCTAGAGTCGGTACGCTGGATGAACCGCTGCGTACCTGGCTTACTTCCAGACTAGCCCAAGAAAAATGGTGATAATTTCCCCTCCTTTTGGAAAGGGGGTGGTAGCTGAAAAGCTGTCACCCTCTTTTTAATTCCTGGAGGACCATTTCAACGCAGGTGGGAATTGCTTTTCGAACCTCAGGCGTACATTCCTCGCTGAAGGTGCTTACGTCCGATGCTTCGATGGCGAAGATAATGATTTGTTGAGGCAAGGGAAGGCCTAATTTTTTACCGAATTCAAGGGCGGTAGTAAAGTCAATACCGTGAGCTGATGCCGTGTGTAGGGCAGTATCAAAAGCTTTTGGGTCGAGTCGGTAAATCTGACCAGCCTTGCCACCTACTGTCTGAATGGCGTCAATGATGATGGCTCTTTCATAGCCAACCAGCAGGTCTAAAAGACTGAGACCGGCCACGCCGGTCTCCATAACTGTTATTTCTGGTTGTTCAACCCTATCTTTGAGTTCGGCTGCAACCCTGAGCCCCACTCCGTCATCGCAGAGCAGTGGGTTACCCATCCCCAATATTAATGTCTTCGTCTTCCCATCCACTAAAGGTACAAAGCTGTCAAAGCCGACCGTGTTTATGGTAACTAACGGTGCAGCCTTTCTACCACTTCCCCTTTGCTATTATAGATAACTACCTCCATTGGTGCCTGTCCGGGGAGAGTGTGGGTAGCACAACCAAAGCAGGGGTCATAAGGACGCCAGGCCATCTCAATGCGGTTAAGCAGCCCTTCGGTTATCTTTTTGCCTGGTTTTATTAGTGCTTGAGCTGCTTTTTTAACGGACATGCTGATGGCAGCGACGTTATTGACTGTAGCCACGATTAAGTTGGCTTTTTTGATAATACCGTTTTCATCGGTAATGTAATGATGCGTAAGTGTGCCTCTGGGGGCTTCGACTATGCCAACACCTTCGTCCGGCTTAGCTGTGGGGATAGTGCGGATATTAGGGCTGGTAATCTCGGGGTCCTTGCTGAGTTCCAGCAATCTTTCGGCAGCATAGAGAAGCTCAACGAGTCGAGCCCAGTGAGTCGCCAGGGTCTGATGGACAGGCTTGCCGCCCAGCGTTGAGTAGAACCTCTCGTACTCTGCCTGCGCCAGAGGAGTTGCCATGCCATCGGCGGCGTTGAGTCGGGAAAGAGGAGTCGACCGGAAAACGCCACTGTCCTTGCCATCAACGAAGCCCTTCCAGCCGACTTTCTTGAGGTAGGGTATCTTGACATAAGTCCAGGGTTCTACATGTTCAGCGACATGGTCGAGATATTCTCGAGGTGCGTATTTGGCAAATTCCTTGCCGTCAGGGTCAACTACTCGAACTTTGCCATCATAGAAATTTACTCTGTTTTTTTCGTCAACCAGTCCCATATAGTACGTGTGGTGAGTATAGGCGTCACTAAGGACCATGTCCAGGTATTCTTTGTTCTTGAGGACGATATCATCAAAAACTTTCAGAGAAAGCTTAGCGAATTCCACTGAGTCCTTGGCTATTTGTTCAACTTCTTTCCTTTCCTCTTCATTAAGCCCTTTGCTGACACCGCCGGGCAAACCGAAGACAGGATGTACCGCTCTGCCGCCAAGCATTTGGATTATGTGGTGATTTTGCATTCGGGTCTTAATTACGGCTCCGCCTAATTCTAAGCCGACTTTGGCGATAACTCCCAGAATATTGCGTTCGGCTACGGGAGCCTCGGGCCCCATAACAAAGTCCGGGCCAGCCAGGATATAAAAATGAGTGGTATGGTCGGTAACAAAGAATGAGCTGTAAAAAAGTTCACGCAGTTTTTTAGCTGGGCTCGGTGGGTCAACATGGAATACGTCATCCAGGCATTTTGCAGCTGCCATATGATGAGCTTCAGGGCAGACGCCACAGATTCTCTGGGTTATCTGGGGCATGTCCTCGGCTAAACGCCCTTCAGCGAACTTCTCAAAGCCCCTTAGTTCTGGGATTTGAAAGTAGGTATTTTCCACCTCGCCGGCGTCATTGAGAAATATCTCTATCTTGCCGTGGCCTTCAAGTCTGGTAATAGGGTCTATGGTTATTTTTTTCATTTGATTCTTGCCCTCCTTAGTAACGAGTCAGCTAAGCTATAGCGATAGAAAGTACCCACCGGGTCGCGGATGTCAGCAATGATTTTATCTATTTCAGCCGGGTCGTTGGAGTCAATCACTGAGGCTATTCCACTCAGGAAATGAGCTCCCTGGTCGATTACTCCATCAACCGGTCCGTAGCAGCCGGTGCAAGGCATATTAGCCTGTGGACATGGTGCCTCGCAGCCACCACGGGTAGCAATGCCGGCGCACAGTAAGCCTTGCTCCAGGAGGCATATTTCTGGTTCCGGAATCATCTCAAAGGTTCGATAGAACTTCTTGACCTTTTTCACATCTCTCTTTCGTGGGCAGTCGTCACATACTGCTTTGGCATTATGCGTAATCACCGTACCCTTGGGCGGTAATTTGCCTTCGATGAGAGCTTCTAAGGCCAGCCAGGTTGTCCTGGCTTCAGGGGGACAGCCGGGGATGATATAGTCTATATCTATTGTCTGACCAAGTGTCTTGACTGTGTCATAGAACTCGGGTATGGTGAGCTCACCTTCAGGAACCTTATATTTTGTCTGGGGCACAACCTTTTCTTTGTTCATCTGTTGACTGTGTTTCTAAATAAACCCGGTCGAAAATCGTTTGCCGGTTAAAAAGATTAGCCAGCCCGGGGATACCGCCTTCATAGGCGCAGGCACCGTAAGCAATCATCACCTTGGATTTTTCACGCAGCATCTTGGCCATGTGTTCCTGCTCTGAGTTTCTAATTGCGCCGTTGAATAGACAGACATCTATGCTCTTTGCCGGCATAGCTTCAACGTCTTTATATTTGACATCGATGGCTACCGGCCAGAAAACGATGTCCGCGACCTCGGCTAACTTAAGGATTTTGTCGCCAATCTGGAGCTGAGCAATCTCGCAACCACCGCAGCTTGCTGCCCAGTAGAGAGCTAATTTCAGCTTAGCCATGTTTTGCCTCCTTGGAGTTCTTTTTAAAGGGCCCTAAGGCTCTAACTTTCGCCGTCATATCGTCAACTATTGAAACGAAGCGGTCTCCTTCGGAAGCTGATACCCAATCCAGCCGTACTCGCTCATCCTCAATGCCTAGCTGCTCCAGCATTTTCTTAAGCAGGGGCATACGCCGCATCGTCTTATAGTTGCCCTCGACGTAGTGGCAATCGCCGGGATGGCAGCCCAAAATCAAAACGCCGTCAGCTCCCAGTTCAAATGCTTTGGCGACGAAGGTTGGTTCCACCCGGCCACTGCACATCACTCTGATAATGCGGACATTGGGCGAGCATTTCATTCTGGCAGTGCCAGCCAAATCAGCACCCCGATAGGAACACCAGTTACAACAGAAGCCGACAATCCTTGGTTCGAAATTGTTCATACTAATACTCCCTCGATTTCTGCCATAATTTCTTCGGTGGTAAAGTGCTTATGTGTTATAGCTGCGCTAGGGCAGGCGGCGACACAGGTACCGCAACCCTTGCACAGCGCCTCGTTAATTCGAGATACCTCGTCTTTTTCAATAAAATCAATAGCGTTGTATGGACAGAGTAGATTGCAGATTCGGCAGCCAGAGCATTTCTCTTCATCAATGACTGCGACGGCTGCCTCTAGCTCAACCTTCCCTTTGCTAATCAAAGCCAAAACGCGAGTAGCTGCGGCTGAGGCCTGGGCTACGGTATCAGGTATGTCTTTAGGACTCTGACAGCAGCCGGCGATGAAGACACCCTCGGTCATAGTTGCTACCGGGTCGAGCTTAGGATGCCTTTCTATAAAGAAACCATCAGCCCCTTGGCTGATGCTGAATTTCTGAGCCACGTTCTTAGCATCAGCGCGGGCTTCCAGGGCTATGCACAGTATGACCATGTCAACCGGCACTCGGACAATAGTTCCGAGTAAGCTATCCTCGCCGACGACAATCAGTTTCCCCTTCTCTTCATCGTTTTGTGCCCTATCTGTGACTTCAGCCGGTTTGCCTCGTATAAAAGTAACCCCTTCTTTAGACAGTCGCTTGTAGAATTCCTCGTAACCCTTGCCAAAGCAGCGCATATCTATGTACATCTGGTAGACGTCAGCTTTTGTTTTTTCCTTTATAAGGTGAGAGTATTTGAGAGCATACATGCAGCAGACCCGTGAACAGTATTCATGGTAATTTTCATCTCGGCTGCCCACACAGTGGATTATGGCTATGCTCTTCGGCTCAGAGCCATCCTTGAGAACTATTTTGCCGCCGGTAGGCCCTACGGAGTTACAGATTCTCTCAAATTCAAGACCGGTGACAACATTAGGTAATCTACCATAACCGTATTTTACAATAGGGGTGGGGTCGAACGGGTCATAGCCAGTGGTTAAGATTATATTGCCTACATCTATCTCGACAATTTTATCTTGCTGCTCGAAATCGATGGCTTCCCTCTCGCAGAACTTTTCGCAGGCGCGGCATTTGCCTTTGAGGAAATAGGCACAGCTCTCCTTGTCTATAACGGGAATATTAGGTACTGCTTGTGGGAATGGGGTATAGATAGCTTTTCGCTGGCTTAAGCCGAGGTCAAACTCGCTATCCGCTTTCCAGGGACATTTTTCCTGCAGATACCACAGCCATTGCATTTAGATTCGTCCACAAACCGAGCCTTCTTTCGAATCTTGACTTTAAAGTTGCCGATAAAACCGGAGACCTCCTCGACTTCACTATAGGTCATTAATTCGATGTTAGGATGAGAGCCTGCAGAGGTCATCTTGGGTGTAAGTATACAGGCAGAGCAATCCAGGGTGGGGAAGGTCTTGTCGAACTGAATCATGTGTCCGCCGATGCTTGGCTCTCTCTCTACCAGATAGACTTTATGTCCAGCATCGGCGATTTCCAGTGCCGCCTGAATCCCAGCAATGCCGCCACCAACAATTAAGGTATTTGGCATTGACCGGAACCTCTCTTGTCTCTAAAGGCTGATGATAATAGACACGCTTTACAGCAGCGCTTACCAGGGCTTTGGCTTTTTCTGTAGCCTCTCCATGGTCCTCGGTGGTCCAGGAGCAGTGTTCTCTGATATTCGCCATCTCGAAGAGATAGGGATTGAGTCCGGCTTCTTGGACAGCGTGGCGAAAGGTTGGCTCATGCAGCAGCGGAGAACAGGAAGCGACCACAACCCGGTTAAGCTTTAAATTCTTAATGTCATCCTTAATCATGCTCTGTCCCGGGTCGGAGCACATGAACTTGTATTCGCGGGCGACTGCTACCGCCGGCAGTCCTTTAACAAACTCCACTACCTGCGGGACATCGACAGTGCCGGCGATATTAGACCCGCAGTGACAAACATAAACACCTATCTTGGGCTTCGCCATTCTTTTCTCCTTCGTTTTACTCCAATGCCTCTGAGGCTAGCTCTAAAACATCCTTAATCTCGATTTCGCTACCCTTGTCCATAACCAGCACAGTATCATCGAAATTGAGCATGCAGTAAGGGCAATAAGCGGCTAAGGTGCCGGCTCCTGTCTCGAGGGCTTGCTCGAGTCTGATATCAGAAAATCTTTCTCCTTTTTTGGTTTCCATCCAGATTCTTCCCATACAACCACCGCCACAACATAGGGAATACTCACGAGAGTCCCGCATTTCAACCAATTCTAAACCGGGGATGCTCTGTAGGACCAACCTGGGCTCATCATACATACCTTCGCGACGCCCTACACAGCAGGTGTCATGCAAGGTGACCCGTTTGTTCACCGGTTTTGTGAACTTCAATTTTCCTTCTTTAATCAGTTCGGCCAGTAATTGCAGAATATGAACTACCTCGAAATTACCTCCAAGTTCGGGGTAATCATTCTTGAAAGCAAGGTAGCAGTGGGGGGAGGTGACCACAATCTTCTTAACGCCAAGTTCGGTGAAAGCCTTAATGTTGGTCTCGGCCAGGTTGTGCCACAGGCTTTCGGCGCCTCCATTGCGTGCGCTTTCGCCGCAGCAGACTACTTTGTTATCTGGGATACCGAAGTCCACGTTGGCTTTGTTCATGATATAGACTGCTGCCCGGAGCACTCTCTGGATGCCCAGGTCGTATGCCTGGTAACAGCAGGGGAAATATAGATACTCGGTCCCTTTGGTGAATGTTTTAACCCCAAGGAATTTTGCCCAGTCCATTCGCTTCTCGGGCGGTTCTCCCAGCGGATTACCCACACTGGCGATGTTTTTAACTGTGATTCGGAATGACTCGGGGGCCTTGCCGGCGCCCACCTCCATGATGACTCTACGCATCGCCCTCATAATGTGTGGCACTTCCACACCACGGGGACACCGCTTAACGCAAGCGTAGCAGTTTGTGCATCTCCACAGGTCTTCATCTTCGAAATCAATCTGGCCCATTTGCGTTTTATGAATCAGCTTGCGCAGCGAGAAGTCTCTTACCATGTTCCAGGGGCAGACGCCGGTGCATAGACCACACTGATAACACAATTCAAGGGGGTTGCCCCCCTCCTCTAAAATGATATCAGTGGTTTCTTTTGTAGGTACTATTGCTTCCATAGACGAATCCTTCCTTTCTTCTGACGTTGACAAACGCAATATGATACAACACAGCAGTAGTTCTTTGCAAGAATTAGCGCAAGCATTTTGTCTGGTTCAGGCAAAGTTTTTAGGTAATTTTACGCTGTCTAGTTAAGTTTTATGGCTGGGCGTCGCCCTTTTGCCAATATGAGTGAAGCAATAACAGATAAGCCATATATAGTCTTAGGCTAAATAGACGATACTATTTGGAATTGAAGGTCAGTTAGGCAAAATATGTCAGCTATTTTGACTAAAAGGTCCGAGCTTTCTTACTTGCTCGGTCATCTCATTGACAATAGAAGCAAAACGGTCACCTTCCGAGGCTGAGACCCAATCCAGTCTGAGTCTATCCTCTTCTATGCCGAACTGCCCCAGCATTTTCTTGAGCAATGGTATCCGGCGGGCTTCTTTTACATTACCTTCCAGGTAATGACATTCGCCGGGGTGTCAGCCGCAGACCAGCACACCGTCTGCCCCCAGCTGAAAAGCCTTAAGGATAAAGGTAGGCTCTACCCGACCGCTGCACATAACTCGGATTACGCGCACATTAGGCGCATACTTTTTCCGAGATGTGCCTGCCAGGTCAGCCGCGGCATAGGAACACCAGTTGCATAAGAATCCTACTATTTTGGGCTCGTAGCTCATACCATTACTCCTTCTATCTCTGCCATAATCTGCTCGGCGGTGAAATGCCGGCTGGTAATAGCGCCGCTGGGACAGGCGGCAGCACAGGTGCCGCAACCCTTGCACAGGGCTTCATTGATAATGGATACCTTCTTCTCATCATTAAACGATATCGCAGTATAGGGACAGAGCGAAATGCAGGTCTTACATCCAGAACAGAATTCCTCCTCGATGACTGCTGTCGCTGCCTCAATCTCGACACGGCCTTTGCATATCATGGCCATTACACGAGCTGCGGCTGCCGATGCTTGAGCTACTGTATCGGGAATATCCTTGGGCCCCTGGCAGCAGCCGGCAACGAAAACGCCATCTGTGGTTGTGGCCACAGGGTCAAGCTTGGGATGCTTCTCCATGAAGAAGCCGTCTCTGCTTCGGCTGATAGAAAATAGCTTGGCTGTTTCACCGGCATCGGCTCGCGGCTCTAAGGCAGTACTCAGAACCACCATGTCTACCGGAAAACGCCGTTGCCGACCGATTAAAGTGTCCTCACAAAGGACCACAAGTCTTCCTTTTTCCTCAGGCGTCTCGGCTAAATCAGTAACCTCTCCAGCACGGCCTCGGATGAAGTTGACTCCTTCCTCCTGAAGGCGGTTGTAGAATTCCTCGTAGCCCTTGCCGAAGCAGCGAAGGTCAATATAAAGCTGATAGATTTCCGCATCGGGGATTTTTTCCCTTAGCAGATGAGAGAACTTAAGTGAATACATGCAGCAGACACGGGAGCAATATTCGTGGTAGTTCAGGTCGCGGCTGCCAATGCAGTGCAGGATAGCTACACTTCGTGGCTCCGAGCCATCCTTTAGCACTATTTTGCCGCCGGTTGGTCCTGAAGCACTGCTCATTCTCTCGAACTGGAAGCCGGTGATGACATTATCATATCTTCCGTAGCCAAATTGTGACATGGGAGACGGGTCAAAGGAATCAAAGCCGGTGGCAACGATAATAGAGCCTACATCCAAGTCAACTATCTTCTCTGTTTGCTCGAAATCGATTGCCTTAGCTTCGCAGAACTTTTCGCAGGCGCGGCATTTGCCTTTAAGGAAATAGGTGCATCGCTCTCGGTCAATAACAGGGATATTTGGTACTGCCTGCGGGAACGGCGTGTATATTACCTTTCTTTTACCTACGCCAAAATCGAATTCGCTATCTGCTTTCATGGGGCATTTATCCTGGCAGGTGCCACAGCCAGTACATTTGCTTTCGTCTATATAGCGCGGCTTTTTCCTGATCTTGACTTTGAAATTACCCACGTAACCTGAGACATCTACGACTTCACTGTAAGTCATCAGCTCGATGTTTTCGTGTGACCTCACCGAGGCCATCTTCGGTGTGAGTATTCAGGCGGAACAGTCTAATGTGGGAAAGGTTTTATCGAGTTGAGCCATGTGACCGCCGATTGAGGGCTCCCTTTCTACCAGATAAACCTTATGGCCTGAGTCAGCGATCTCCAGTGCTGCCTGTATGCCAGCAATGCCTCCGCCAACCACCAGCGTGTTGGGATTAAATGGAACCTCTCTGGTTTCCAGTGGGATATGGTAGAAAACGCGCCTTACAGCGGCGCTGACCAGTGCCTTGGCTTTCTCAGTTGCTCTTCCACCATCCTCATGTACCCAGGAGCAGTGCTCCCGGATATTTGCCATCTCGAAAAGATATGGGTTTAGACCAGCACTGGCTACAGTTCGCCTGAAGGTTTGTTCGTGTAATCGTGGTGAACACGAGGCCACCACAACGCGGTTAATGCCTAGTTCTTTGATGTCATTCTTTATCAGTTCTTGTCCTGGGTCCGAACACACGAATTTGTAATCTCGGGCTACCAGCTACTGATGGTAAACTTTTGGCGAACTCGGTTACCTGCTCGACATCAACTGTGGCGGCGATATTGGCTCCGCAGTGGCAGATATAGACACCTATTTTCGGCTCCATTCGCTCCTCCTTATCATTTTCTGACATATGCGGCTAATACTTTATCGGCTGGAACTATGTTATATTTCAGACCTACAGCTTTGCTCTCGATGCCGAAGGCTATACCCATAAGCTGGGTGAAGAACAAAACAGGCAGGTTGAAATTTGTCTTGAACTTCCTGTTGACCATGCTTTGGTAGGCATCCAGATTTAGTTGGCAGAATGGGCATACGGTAACAATGCATTCGGCGCCGTTGCTTAAAGC
Organism: uncultured Chloroflexia bacterium; assembly: GCA_963726215.1. GTDB lineage: Bacteria > Chloroflexota > Dehalococcoidia > GIF9 > UBA5629 > 9FT-COMBO-48-23. Next base: position 13,991 of record CAVSBU010000014.1, on the reverse strand, counting down.
GTTATCCAGGAGTTTGTACATTAATCCTAGGGCGATGTCCTCTTCGGATAGTATCAGGGAACCACCGCAGCAGCGAGTTTTCAATGGATATGGTGTAGCTTCGGCCCCTAAGCTCTCTATCAGGCGCTCCAGCGATTGAGGATTTTCTGGGTCATCGAAGCTCGGTCGTGGCCGCACTACCTGGCAGCCGTAGTACGGGGCTACTTTCAGGCCGCCGAGGTCCACCTTGACCTTGGCTTTGATGTCCTCACTGCTGACATCATTGGCAAAGACATCAAGTATGTGCCGCACCCTGACAGTCCCGTGATATTCCAGCCCACCAGCGGCGAGGGCTTCATTTATTTTGGTTCTTATCTCAGGGTATTCCTTGAAGTGCTGGTCGGTCCTGTTAAGTATGAGGTAGCAGTCGCTACAGGCTGCCACCAGGTCAAACCCTCTTTTTTCGGCCAATGCCAAATTGCGGGCGCAGCAACAAAAGGCAGACAATTCATCAACAACTGTGTAGGGTGTGGAACCACAACAATTCCAGTCATCAAGCTCGATGAGTTCCATATCCAAAACTTTGGCGACGGCTCGGGCCGACGTGTCGTACATCGGGCTATCATCGTGCATACAGCAGCCGGGGAAGTAACTATAATATTTCATGATGCGCCTCCAAATGCCTTTGCCTTGTCTAGAATCGTTTGGAGCTGGCGTTTTGCCTGTGGCTTCAGTGTCTTGGCTTGAGCTGCAGGCGCCCATGCCTGAGCAGGCCAAGCGCCACCGGGACTGCCTTTAGAGCACCAAATGGGTTCACATTGAGATAAAACCGGCTCATGCAGCCAAAGCGGGGAATCATGCCGACATTATAGACAGTATCGCTGAAGACTCTGTACAGGATCGGTGTGCGCGTTCGTTTTGTGCTTAGATGATGACGCATGGCCAGATGACTCCAGGGCGTGCATGATGTATGTCGGTACGATGCCTCTAGGGCAACGCACTGTGCACATGTAACAAGATAAGCAGAGCCACATTGAGTTGCTGGATAGAACTTCTTCTCTCATGCCGGCTCGTGCCATAGCGATTAGCTCGCGTGGAGTGTAATCCATTTTGTTAGCATTAGGACAAGATGCTGAACAAGTGCCGCATTGGATGCAAAGGTTTATTTTTTCACCGCCGGGCATGGAAGAGATTTCTTGAATGAAGTCGTTGCTGCCATGTATCTTTATTTCCATCGCGCACCTACCTTCGGCTAATTATACTTCTTTTGGAATTTTAAACAAAATGATTAAATGGTCTATTTTTGCTTACTTCCTCGACTTGGAATACGGCATTATCTATAATAGGGGCACAAGGTATGGAATAGGGAGATAAAGTGAAAGTGGGTCTACTTTATTTTCTATTGCAGAATGCTGCCTTTCTTACCCCCGAAGTTAGTTTATCACAGCCACCAGCCGATTTACGTCCGTAATAATGCTTGTTTTTATCTGTGCGGAAGACTTGTCAAACGAATCTGCAACGGGCAATTATGCCTATGGTGAGTCGAACGTCTTTTACTGGTTTTGAGCGCGGGTCTGCTATAATGAGCCTGGATAGAGGAGACATTATTTGGAAACCATAAGGATATTGATTGCAGACGACCACGCATTCGTACGTGAGGGAACACGTCGAATTCTAGAACAAGAGCCTGATTTGGAAGTTGTGGCGGAGGCCGGCGATGGTGAGGAAGCAGTGAAGCTTGCCTGTGACTTAAAGCCAGATGTGGCGCTTGTTGATGTTGCCATGCCACGAATAGACGGCATTGAAGCGACCAGGCGAATAAAAGCTCTGTGCCCTGCTGTAGCGGTACTGGTGTTAAGTGCTTATGACGACGACCAATTTATCTTCGGCTTGCTGGAGGCAGGTGCTGCTGGATACCTGTTAAAGAGTGTTCGTGGTCAAGAGATAGTTGATGCTATTCGAGCAGTGCATGCCGGAGAATCGGTGCTTCATCCTTCGGTTGCCCGCAAGGTTTTAAACCGGTTCGCCGGCGTTTCCGGCAAGCCGCGCGAAAGGAAGTCCCTGGACCTGCTCACCGAGCGGGAGATGGACGTATTGAAGCTGGTAACCAAAGGTTTGAGCAATAAAGATATTGCCGAGGGGCTTTGCTTGAGTGTGCGCACTGTGCAGGGACACCTGGCGAATATCTTTAATAAACTTAGAGTTAGTTCACGAACTGAGGCTGTAGTACATGCCTTGAAAGAAGGTTGGGTCACTCTCGACGATGTGTCCTGAGAATTTTGCCCTCCGGATCGCTTGGATATAGCGTTGTGCAGCGATTCACATTTGACTGGCTAAAGAGGATTATACTCAGGCCCGGCTTTTGGCTTGTCGTAGCGCTACTGGTACTTATCACAATTCCACACTACCAAGAATTTGTCACGCTCCCTTCTTTTATTGGTCTAAATAGGCACACTCTGGAAAGGATTGCCTATTTAGTGCCTATAATCTTATCTGGCTTTGTTTTTGGGTGGAGGGGAGCTGTGGCTACTTCGGTTGTTGCCCTGGCGTGCATGCTACCTCAAGCCATTTTTATTTCACAATCGCCTAAAAACGCGCTTTTTGAAACAGGTGCCGTTTTCATTGTAGGTAATATGGTGGCTCTCGGCTTGGGGTCATTGAGGCGAGAGCGTGAACATCGTATCCGGCTGGCAGCTCTAAACTACATCTCAAACGTGGTCTCGCAGTCCCTGGAGCTAAAACAGATTCTTAATAGCAGTATTGATAGCATCATTGAAATAATGAATGTTGATGCTGTTCTCATCTTTCTCCTGAATCAAGAAGTTGGCGAACTTGTTCTTCATGCCCACAGAGGAGTTTCAGACTCGTTTGTCCGCAGTGTTGACAGACTCAAACTGGGGGAAGGTTTAAACGGCATGGTCGCTCAGACCGGGGAGCCGGCGTTTATAAAGGATGCCTCAAGAGACCGTAGATTGACCAAAATGGCGGTGAAAGAGGAGGGCATACGGTCTCAGGTTATCGTACCATTGAAGTCTAAGGGTAAGGTCATGGGCACTATTTGTGTTGCCATGCATCGGCACCGTCAATTTAATCAAGATGAAGTTGAATTGCTGGCTGCCGTGGGAAACCAGATTGGTGTTGCCATAGAGAATGCAAGCCTTTATGAGGAGGAGCGGAAAGTCGCAGAGCAACTGCGGGTATCTGAAGAAAGATATCGAGCGCTATTTCAGAATGCCCATGATGCTATATGGGTTCATGATATGGATGGAAATATTGTTTCTGCCAATGTTGCTGCTGCCAGACTTACAGGATATGAAGTGGAAGAGTTGTGCCGCATGAATGTTAAATCTTTTCTATCTGAGGGGAGCTTGCATCTGGCAAAGGAAATCCGGAACCAGCTTCTAGATAAAAGAGCCGCATCTCAACCTTATGAGCAAAAGTTAATTACCAAAGAAGGGGTTGAGGCGATTTTGAAACTAACCACAGACGTGGTCGAAGTTAATGGGGAAGCTATCGGCTTTCAACATATTGCTAGAGATGTTACGGAAGAGAAGCGGATGCAGGAAAGCTTACGCTTTTACTTAGGCCAAATCACTATGGCCCAGGAAGAGGAAAGAAAACGTATTGCTCGAGAGCTTCACGATGAGACTATTCAGTCTTTAGTTGTCCTGGCTCGTCAACTGGATGATATTGCTTCCGGCGGCAAGGGATTGTCCGAATACAAGAAAATCCTCTTAGATATCTTGAGGGAGCGAATTAACAACATAATGGCAGATGTGAGGCGGTTAAGCCAGGACCTGCGGCCTCCGGCGTTAGACCGCCTGGGCTTGTTGCCAGCCTTAGAATGGTTAGCCTCCGATATCGGCAAGCGCTCAGGGATGAATATTGAGGTCACAGTGAAAGGTGTTAGCCGGCGGTTTTCACCTGAGGTAGAGCTTGTTCTTTTTCGTGTCGCTCAGGAAGCCTTGAGGAATACCTTGAGGCATTCCCAGGCAACAAGTGCTGGGATTGCCGTGGAATTCGGTGAAAAATTAATTAGAATAACTGTCAAGGACAATGGCCAGGGATTTTACCTTCCGGAAACAACCGGCGATTTGGTAAAGCGAGGCAGGTTGGGCCTGGCAGGAATGCAAGAGCGCATTAAGCTGGTGGGTGGCAGCCTAAAAATAAGCTCCAAGCCCGGCAAGGGCACCATAGTAACTATTGAGGCGCCGGCGTGACAGGAACTGACAAGGATGGCTGTCGTGTTGGATGAGCCTTACCCCAAGCTATTTAGGCGTGGATGGGCGGATAAGAAGAACCGGTTGTAGGGATTGTTCTACAATTCTGTTGGCCACACCGCCGTAGACCCAGCGGCTGACCGCACTGCGCCCGTGGGTGGCCATAGTTATCAAATCGACGTTCTCCTTTTGGGCAGCCTGTATGATTGTTTCTGCTACTCTACCAAGTTCACCGGGGATAACTTGTGACTCCACTTTCATGCCCTGTTTTTCAAGCTTTGCTTTCATCTTTTTCAGATATTCTGTAGCCTGCTGTTTTGCTTCCGCCCATAGTGTATCCCGGTGTTTTTCCCACGCTGGGTTGATGGGATGGTCTCCATAAGAAGGCACTAAGGGAGGCTCGCATACCAAAGTTAGGACAATCTCTGCCCCGGTCCCTTTTGTCAGTTGCTCGATAGAGGGGATGGGGCTCTCGGAGAAAGGTGAGCCATCCAGAGGAAGTAAAAGTTTTTTCAATTCTACTTGGGAGACCTTCGGTGCCTTTGATTTTACCAGCAATACCTGAACACCGGTGCCGTAGAGGACCTTTCGAGCTACGCTCCCCAGTACCCAGCGCTTGATTCCGGAGTATCCGTGAGTGGAAATGATTATAAGGTCAATATTGCTCTTGTCGGCAAAGCCAACAATTTCATCGGCCACGTTACCATAAGCGTTGGCTGCAGACGCTTCTATACCCTGTGATTGCAGTTCCTTTACCTTTAGCTCCAGGTAAGCTTTCATCGGTCGGTCCAACTGCTCAACGGAAGCGATGCTGACGGTGAAGAGTATTACCTCACTGCCCTTGGTTTTGGCAATGGTCTGAGCATAGGGGATAGCTCGTTCTGCCAGTTCTGAGCCATCCAGGGGGACGAGCAGCCTTTTATATGACATGATTCCTCCTTAGTCTCGGTATGTGTGCTAAATTATAACCTGATACAGGTTTCCATGACAATATTTTCCATAGATTTTGTTTGGTTAAATAAACGTGTGCTAAAATTCAGTCAGGGCTAGTCCGGACTACCCATGAGGTTGCCGCTAGCCCTATAGGTGTTTCCTTTTCTGTCACCCTGAGCGGTAGCGAAGGGTCTCTGGATTCTTCGCTTCGCTCAGAATGACAGACGGTGGGGTTAATTAGGGTGTTTGGAAATGGACTTATCTCGTCTTCTTTCTTTAATCGAAAAAGTCCCAGGGTATCAGAGGCTTAAAGACGAGCTATCCGGGTCTCCAGGAGAAGGCGATTAAGCTGGTAGCGGCCGATGCGGTCAGGCCTTTTATTATAGCTGCCCTCCACCAGGGGTTAAACTTACCCATTTTAGTGGTAGTTGCTCAGCCGGAAAATGCGAAGAGGCTCTATGATGAGCTCCAAGCCTGGTGTCCCAGTTCAAAATTTTTACACTTTTTTCCAGAAACTGACTTTTTATTGGATGAATACTCTGTGTCTGATGCCATTACTACTGCTGAAAGATTGAGAACTCTCTCAGCTCTTACTTTTTGCCGTACCCTGTCGGCAGACGAACGCCGTCCTCTAATTATTAGTTCTGCTTTAGCTGCTATTGGTAGAACTGTGCCTCGAGATAAATTCCAGGCATCTTGTCATTCATTGAAGGTTGGTATGAATATCGACCCATTACAACTCGCGGCAAGATGGCAGGCTATGGGATATGAATTTGACAATATTATAGAAGTGCCGGGAACGGTGAGCCGCAGGGGAGGTATCGTCGATATTTTTTCTCCGGATAATGAGTTTCCTGCCAGAATAGAGTTTGTGGGTAACCAGATAGAAAGCATCAGGTTTTTTGACCCGAAGACACAGAGGTCATTAAAGTTGGCAACCTCAGTGAACATAGTTCCAGCTAAAGAAAGCCGGGAACATGTTAATGGAGATACTGTTGTGGATTACCTGACCGAAAACGCGCTTCTGATTACGGATGACCTCGATGAGCTCAAAACTGTAGTGGATAAGCTGCATAGTGAGGCTGAAGAGCTTAATCGAACGAAGTCGGAGCTAGGCGGACCGGCATCGGATTTGCCTATTCTGTCCTGGCCAACATTTGAAACGAGGATAAATAAAATTAAGAAACGCCTGATGCTTTTTTCCTGGAACACTGATTACCAGGACAAAGCTGGTCTTCAGTTTTTGCCTTTGGCACCAGTGCCAAGCTATGGAGGGAGACTCGGAGCCTTCTCCGAAGGGCTCAAAGAGATGCTACGGGAAAACCGGCGCATCGTCGTAGTTAGCCAGCAAACAAACCGTCTGGCCGAATTGTTGCAAGAACAGGATATTATAGCCAGTTCAGTTTCACAGATAGAGCAGTTGCCGCCGTTGAAATCAATTACTCTGGTCCACGGTTCGCTGGCTGAAGGCTGGGCAATGAAGGACGTCCTCACAATGTTCACTGATAATGAGATTTTTGGCTTCGTCAAGCAACGACGCTTATCCAGTAGAAGACCGGTACGCTACCACTTATTTATTCCGGAATTGATACCCGGTGACTTCGTAGTCCACATCGAGCACGGTATTGCCAGGTTTGCCGGGCTGACGAAGATGGTCACCGAGGGCATTGAACGGGAGTACCTTGTTCTGGAATATGCTGCCGGTGACAGACTTTATGTACCTACTGACCAGGTTGATAGCGTCAGCCGTTATGTTGGCGCCAGTGACCAAACACCGACCTTGAGCCGATTGGGAACCCAGGCATGGGCACGCACCAAGCAGAAAATTAAAGAGTCCGTGGCTAACATCGCCCGTGAGCTTCTGGGTGTGTATGCTACGAGAGAGGTAATTCCCGGCTTTGCCTACTCCTCTGATACTCTGTGGCAGCAGGAATTGGAGTCATCTTTCCCGTACATGGAAACCTCTGACCAGTTGGAGGCAGTTCTGGCTGTAAAGGATGATATGGAGAAGCCAAAGCCAATGGACCGCCTAGTCTGCGGAGATGTAGGTTACGGAAAGACTGAGGTTGCTCTTCGCGCTGCCTTTAAAGCAGTTATGGATGGCAAGCAGGTGGCCTTGCTCGTTCCAACGACAGTGTTGGCACAGCAACACTTTGTCACTTTCCGAGAAAGGCTACAAGCTTTTCCTGTAAGAGTCGAAATGTTGAGCCGATTCCGTACCGAAAAAGAACAGGCCGACATAATTAATGGTCTGGCAGCCGGCACTGTGGATATCTGCATTGGTACCCACCGTTTACTGCAAAAAGACATAGTGTTTAAAGACCTGGGGCTTATAATCATAGATGAAGAGCAGCGTTTCGGAGTGGCACACAAGGAGCACTTTAAGAAGCTGAGAAGGGAGATAGATGTTCTAACCCTGAGTGCCACGCCCATTCCGCGTACTCTACACATGTCCCTGGCTGGAATAAGGGACATGAGCACAATTGAAACCCCTCCGGAAGAGCGTTTGCCGATTAAGACCTATGTTGGTGCTTATGATGAGAGGCTGGTGCGTGAGGCAGTACTGCGTGAGATTGAACGGAATGGCCAGGTGTTTTTCGTTCATAACCGGGTTCACACTATTGCCATGGTTGCCAGCAGGTTAAGTAGTTTGCTCCCGGAAGGCCGAATATCCGTCGCTCATGGCCGAATGCCTGAAGAGGAACTGGAAAAGGTGATGGCGGAGTTTATCAATCACAAAACCGATATTCTGGTTACTACCACCATTATTGAATCCGGCCTGGATATACCCAATGTCAATACACTGATTGTTGACCATGCAGACAGGTTAGGTTTGACGCAGCTTTATCAGTTGCGAGGTCGTGTCGGACGCGGCAGCAGCAACGCCTACGCTCATTTCTTTTTTGATAGAGGTAAGCAATTGACCCCTGAGGCTCGGAAGCGTCTAAAGACTATTTCTGAGGCGACCGAGCTCGGCGCTGGATTTGCTGTGGCTATGAAGGACTTGGAGATTCGGGGAGCCGGCAATCTGCTGGGTGTGGAACAAAGCGGTTATATTGCTGCGGTAGGCTTTGACCTTTACAGCCGGCTATTGAATGAGGCGGTCGAAGAGTTAAGACAAGGACGAACTTTAGAGGAAGGAAAAAAGATATTACATCCTTCAGTTCCAACTGTGGGTCTGCCTTTGGCTGCCTTTATTCCAGAAGAATATATACCTGACTTAAGCACCAGGCTAAATTTCTATCAGCGTTTGGCAGTGGTAAAACGAGCGCAGGACATAGAAGATATAGCCCGGGAACTAAGTGATAGATTTGGGCCACCGCCGGAAGAGGTCGCAAATCTTCTCTATGTAGTCGAAATCAAGCAGCTGGCAACTGAGGCGATGCTGGAATCTATCTCAACAGAAAATAGACAAATCGTTCTGCATTTCAATAGTGGCAGAGAGTTAAACAAATTATCTTTAGCGCAGGATGTTAAATCCGGGATAAAGGTAGGCAGCGACCGGATTAAACTTGACATAAAGATATTGGGCAACAGTTGGCAGGAAGTACTCAGGGAAGTGCTTCGACATCTGCTATCAGTGACCACTCGCGTAGGATGAGTAGGTTAATAATTAACCTTCTATGCCGTAGTCGTGAAGGCAGTCAATGAGGTCCTGAACCGTAACGATTTTCTCGATATCTTCGTCTGATATTTCCAGCTTGCGTTTTGGTGTGCTGAATTCCTGTTCTAATGCGGTGATGAGTTCTGCCAGGTCGGAGGCGTCGATATTTAGGTCGTCGACAAAAGATGCCGAAGGCACTATTGATTCCTCGTCAACGCCGAGTTGGTCGGCAATCATTTTCTTGAGCTTTTCCGAAATGTCTGTCATCCGTTTCCTCTAAGCATCTAGGCTGGCTCAGGTTTTTCAGTCTCTTCTTGTTGTTTCCCTTGCTGTATATAAGCGGTGACTACCGAACCCAAAACCCCGTTGACAAATTTTTGAGAAGTATCACTACCAAAACTCTTAGCCAGTTCAACAGCTTCATTAATAGCTGCTTTTACTGGAACTCTATTATCGAATAAAACCTCAAAAATGGCAAGGCGGAGAATATTCCTGTCTATAGGAGCTATCTGCTCGACAGGAAAAGCCGGGGCGAACCTTCGGATAACATCATCGATATTTTTCTTGTTCTGCAGGACTCCATTGACCAGGCTTCTGGCGAAATCGGCTGCTTCGTCGGGCAGGGCTTTCTCCTGTAGCAAACGAGCCAGTATCTCATTCGGCTGATGAGCCGAACAATCCAGCTCATAAAGTGTCTGTAGAGCAATGGTTCTAGCTTTCCGTCTAACTCCAACCATTTTGACAACCATTTTTAAGCGAATGAATATTTCCTAATCGTACTCGGCGTAATCCAGCCCTTTTTGCTGCTTCCATGCATCGCTCAGCATGCTTGAGTGAAGTTGCTGGCGAGCCAGCCATGAGGAACTCGAGGCTGGAAGGCGAGAAGAGCGCGAGATATATTCGTGTCTAAAGAGGCAATAAATTTGGAGATGCGGGAGACCTTTGCCTTTGAGCAGGTGCGCGGTGATTATCCTCTGCGCCATCTTGTTATTTCGCTAACGGTTTGAGCGCTGCTTATATTGAAGGATTGTGCTCCGGGGCTAATCCGTTTGATTAACTTGGTCAGCATCTCACCAGGCCCCATCTCGAAGAAGGTGGTTACGCCTCGAGCAATCATATTTTCAACAGATTGCTGCCATTGAACAGGGTGCACAATCTGGCTAACCAGCTCCTCCTTTATGGCTTCCAAGTCGGTTAGGGGCTGGGCAGTAACATTGGCTACAACCGGGACAGTTGGTTTATTAAAAGTAAACTCCGAGATGGCATTTCTGAGCCTTTCTATGGCCGGCTCCATCAATATGGAATTGAAAGGACCGTTTACCCTCAGCGGGATAATGCGGCGAGCACCCTTTATCTGTGCTAATCTCCGGGCTTTAGTCAGGCTTTCCTGTGTACCGCTGACAGTGACCTGGTCTGGAGCGTCAATATAGGCAATCTCGACACCGGTGGAAAAGCAGATGTTCTTGAAGACTTCTATATCCAAACCAGTCATGGAGACCATGCCGCCACCTGTTCTTTGCCCGGCTTCGTTCATTAATCTACCTCTCTCACGAATCAATCGTGCGGCATCGGACAAGCTAAGTACGCTGGCAGCTACCAGAGCTGCATAAGTACCCACGTCATGGCCGGCAACAAAGGTAGGCTCCGGTATGCCGTTGTTACTAACCTCCTGAGCTGCTCTCAGGCAGGCGACACTGGTAGCTAGAAGTGCCGGCTGGACATTGCCGGTTTGCTTAAGATCATCCTGAGGGCCTTCAAAGCATAAGCGAGACAGCGAGAAGCCCAGATTTTTATCAACTTCATCATAAACTTCCCGGGCTGAAGTGTAGTGGACGTAGAGGTCCAACCCCATGCCTACAGAATGGGATTCCTGTCCTGGGAAAACGTAAGCGACTTTAATTGCTTCTACCATGAATCCTCCTTCTCATTCAAGCTCGCTAGAGGTCGATTATTTCCCTGATTTTCATGCTCCAACGGCTTTCCAACGTGGTTATATCTCTTGGGCCAACTACGGCTTGCCGGGTGTTTTCTTCGGGGTCTTAATCTCAACTACTTCCCTGCCTGCGTAGGTACCACAGGTTGGACAGGCATGGTGAGGTAACTTGGGAGTGTGACACTGAGGGCAATCTACCAATTTAGGTAGGCTCAGAGCCAGGTGACTGCGTCTTTTCCCTTGCCGCGATTTGGCATATTTTCTCTTTGGTAACGCCATTTAGCTTTTACTCTCCTTCCCCAAACGGATTAGTTTAGACCAGCGTTGGTCTTTGGTATGAGAGGGGCACTGACAGGGCTCTTGGTTGAGGTCATGCCCACATGTCGGGCAAATGCCAGCGCAATCCAAACGACAAAGTGGCTTGGCAGGCATGGCAAGCCATGCATATTGGCGTATCGCCTCGCTTAGATCCAGCGTATGGCCCTCGTCAATAGTAAGTTTATCATACTGAGCTGTTGAAGATAAACCTTCGGGTGTGGTTATCGCGGGAAGAGCCTCCTCTTCAAAGTCATAGTTTACCTCACAATCAGTCGGTTTTAGGCACCGACTGCAAATTCCTTTTACTGAGGCTGTCATTTTGGCTCTGACTATGATGCCACGATTGGTACGAATTAAGACCACATCCCCCTTGACGAAATTTATGTCGTCTGTACCCGCGTGCTCTTCTATATGGTAACTACGGCTTGAACCTATCGGTTCCTTCAGTAATTGGGCAACCTTGATGCGCATTTTCTCTATGGACATCGTGAGGTTAATTATAAGTTGAGATATATTTTGAAGTCAAGCTAACGCAATTGTCAGCAGATAATCTCTTTTGCCGATTGAATGACGGTGAAATATGTCTTGGTTGTTGGAGTATAATGGCTACTCGTGGGGTAAACTCAACAGTGGCAAATAAGGCTTTGACGAAGGCAGAACTTAAAACTGAGATAAGCAGGAGAGTAGACGAGCAACGCCAAACGCTTATTGAGTTAAGTCTTAATATACATGACAACCCGGAACTGGGTTTCACAGAGGAAAAGGCGTCAGGCTGGCTGACCAGTTACCTGGCTGAAAATGGTTTTCAGATAGAAAAAGGGATTGGAGGTTTGCCTACGGCTTTCAAAGCAGCCTACGGTAGCAGTAAACCTGCAATTGCCTTGCTTGCTGAATATGATGCTTTACCTGAAATCGGACATGCCTGCGGGCACAATATAATAGCTGCCTCAGCAGTAGGAGCTGCCGTGGCCAGTAAATTAATTGTGGACAATTTTGGTGGGACAGTTACTGTTTTTGGGACACCTGCGGAGGAGCTTTTTGGTGGCAAGGTGTCTATGTTGCAGGCTGGAGCTTTTAATGGGGTTGACGTAGCTATGATAGTACACCCTGGGGTGCGGGATACAGCGACGAACGAAGCCCTGGCTTGCATTGGATTAGACGTTCAATTTTTTGGCAAGGCAGTCCATGCCGCTGCCTATCCTGAGCAGGGAATAAATGCGCTCGAGGCTATGATTTTGGCATTTAACGCTGTAAATTCACTCCGCCAGCATATTAAAGACAGAGCACGAATTCATGGCATAATCACTCATGGTGGCGAGGCGGCTAATGTGGTGCCCGCGTACTCCGCAGCTAGCTTCTTTGTTCGCGCTCAAGATAATATCTATCTTGATGAGTTAAAACAAAAGGTCCTAAAATGCTTCGAAGGGGCTGCGCTGGCTACCGGGGCCCGATTGGAATACAAATGGGCTGACATAGTCTACGCCCCAATGAAGAACAACTTAGTCTTAGCACAGCTATTTGCCCAGAATCTGGAATCTCTAGGCCGCAAGGTAGAGCCATTTGAACCCTATTTTGATTTCGGTAGCACAGATATGGGTAATGTCAGCCAGGTAATACCTGCTATTCATCCTTCCGTTGCCATTGTTTCTCCGAATGTGCTGTTGCATTCGTCAGACTTTGTCCTGGCTGCTGCCTCGGAGTCAGGACATAAGGGACTTTTAGATGCGGCTAAAGCTCTGGCTATGACGATTGCTGACCTTCTAAGCGAGCCTCGAGTTTTGGCCAGGGTTAACGATGAATTCTCCGGCTAGTCATCGCAGCGCCTGTATGTTCAGGCTCTGTTTTGTAGCCGGCGGTTGTTAACTGCTATAAAAAAATTTAATTTTGTGGTTGCAACACTAGTGGTGCTGCTAGGCAAAATTCACGCAAAATTATAAAATAGGGTTACACTTTGAATTTTGGTGCTTGCAAAGTATTGAACCAGTCGTAAAATAGAGATGGGGGTTAGAGAATGAAGGTTATTTTTTTGAAAGATTTGCCCAAGGGAAAAAGGGGGGAGATAAAAGAGGTAGCTGACGGTTATGCCAGAAACTTTCTTTTTCCCAAAGGCCTGGCTTTACCAGCTACACCATCGGCTACGAAAGCGGTTAAATTACTATCTGAGGAGAAGGCAGAACACCAGGCTCGCCAGCTTGAGGAGCAAAGTAAAATGGCTCAGGAACTGGAAGGGAAAGAGCTGCATTTTAAGGCTAAGGCAGGTGCCAAGGGTCGCCTACATGGTGCTATTACTACTGCCAATATAGCTAAGGAACTCTCCCAGCTTACAGGTTTTGAGATTGAAAAGAAAAAAGTTGAGCTGGAGGAACCTTTGCGTCATCCCGGTAGCTATGAAGTAGCGGTTAATTTGGGCACAGGTTCCCAGGTTAAAATTAAAGTAATCATTGAGGAAGAAACCGCTCCAAATGATTAGCGATAGTTTACCCCCGCATGATGTTGAAGCTGAAAAAGCAGTGATTGGCTCTCTGCTTATTGATGGTGAGGGCATATTCAAGGTTGCTGCCTTTATCAGGCCAGAGGACTTCTTTACGCCGGAAAATCAGTGGGCTTATGATGCTTGTTTTAGCCTTTATCAGCGTAATGAGGGTATAAATCAGATAACGGTAGCCCATGAACTAGCTCAGAAAAACAGGTTAGAAGAGGTTGGTGGGGCTGCTTATTTGAGTCATCTGGTCTCTATGGTGCCAACATCTCTTCACATTGAGTATTATGGGCAAATCGTGTCCAGATTGGCTGTGATGCGGCGGCTCATCAGCGCCGGCAGCCAGATTACAGCTCTTGGCTATGAGGCTGACACTGAAGTTGATATTTCGCTTACTAGGGCAGAAGACATTCTGTTTAAGGTAAGGCAGCGACAAAGCCGATCAGGATTTTGTGCCTATCCGCCAGATTCTCGGTCAATATTTTGAAGAAACCGGGACCCAGCCTGGTGGAGAAGATGTTCCGC